>DATMJW010000088.1:0-10491 GCA_035553355.1 Gaiellaceae bacterium
AGCGTCGCCGACGTCGCACGTGCGTGCCGGCTCGCGCTCGAGCGCCCCGACGCCGACGGCCGCGTCCTCAACGTCGGCAGCGGCCGCAGCGTGAGCGTGCTCGAGATCTTCGAGGAGTTGCGGCTCGCGCTCGACTCGGACGTGGAGGTGGAGGTGACGGGCAAAGCGCGCGCGGGCGACATCCGGCACTGCTTCGCAGACATCGGGCTCGCCCAGGACCTCCTCGGGTTCAGGCCGCAGGTCGAGCTCGGGGACGGGCTCCGAGACCTCGCGGAGTGGCTCGAGGGCCAGGTCGCCGAGGATCGCGTCGACGTGGCCGCGCAGGAGCTCGCAGCACGGGGGTTGACGCTGTGAGCCGGCCGGTCGCGCTCGTCACCGGCGGCGCCGGCTTCGTCGGCACGAACCTCGCGCACCGGCTCGTCGAGGACGGGCACGACGTGCGCATCCTCGACAACCTCGCGCGGCCGGGCGTCGAGCGGAACCTCCGCTGGCTCCAGGAGCGGCATCCGGAGCGCGTGCACGCGCAGCTCGCGGACGTGCGCGACGCCGCCGCCGTGCGGGAGGCCGTTCGCGGCGTCGACCAGGTGTTCCACTTCGCGGCGCAGGTCGCGGTGACGACGAGCCTCACGGATCCCCGCGGCGACTACGAGGTCAACCTCGGCGGCACGATCACCCTGCTGGAGGAGCTGCGTCGTCTGCCCGACCCGCCGCCGCTCGTGTTCACCTCGACGAACAAGGTCTACGGCACGCTCCCCCACCTCGACCTCGTCCGCGACGGGGACCGGTGGGAGCCGGTCGATGCGGAGCTGCGCGAGCACGGGCTCGACGAGTCGTGGCCGCTCGACTTCTGCACCCCGTACGGGTGCTCGAAGGGCGGCGCCGATCAGTACGTGCTCGACTACGCGAAGACGTACGGCGTCCCGGCGGCGGTCTTCCGGATGAGCTGCATCTACGGCCCGCACCAGCACGGGACGGAGGATCAGGGATGGGTCGCACACTTCGTGCTGCGCGCGCTCGCGGACGAGCCGATCACGCTCTACGGCGACGGTGCGCAGGTGCGCGACGTCCTGTGGGTGGAGGACCTCGTGGAGGCGTTCGTTCGCGTCCGCGACAGGATGGGCGACGTCGCCGGGACGGCGTTCAACGTCGGGGGCGGCGCAGAGAACTCGGTCAGTCTGCTCGAGGTGATCGACCTGATCGCGGAGCTGCACGGGGAGCGCCCGCGCGTCGCGTTCGCGCCCGAGCGGGCGGGCGACCAGCGCTACTACGTCGCCGACGCACGCCGGCTCACGGACGCGACGGGCTGGCGGCACCGCGTCGGTGTCGCGGAGGGCGTCGCCGAGCTCTACTCGTGGCTGCGCTCGCGGTCCGCGCGAACCGCCCGCGCCGGTCTCGGCGCGGCCGCGCGCTGAACATGACGGCCGCTCCCGCGACCGCCACCCGCACGATGCGGGCGGCTTCCGTCGCGGCGCCCGGACAGGCGCGCGTCGACCGCGTGCCGGTTCCCGAGCCCGCGCCGGACGAGGTGCTCGTCCGGATCGAGGGCTGCGGCGTGTGCGGCTCGAGCCTCCCCACGTGGGAGGGTCGCGACTGGTTCTCGTACCCGCAGGAGCCCGGCGCGCCCGGCCACGAGGCCTGGGGCGTCATCGAGGCCGCAGGATCCGCGGCCGGCCTCCAGCCCGGCACGCGTGTCGCGATGCTCTCGTCGCACGGCTTTGCGGAGTACGACGTCGCGCCCGAGGCGGCCGTCGTCCCACTCCCGCCGGAGCTCGACGGCCGCCCCTTCCCGGGCGAGGCGCTCGGCTGCGCCGTGAATGTCGTCCGCCGGAGCCGGATCGAGCCGGGGCAGCGCGTCGCGGTCGTGGGGGCGGGCTTCATCGGCCTCGCCGTCGCCGCGATCGCGGCGGAGGCGGGCGCCGAGGTGACGGCGCTGTCGCGGCGCCCGTTCGCGCTCGAGGTCGCGCGGGAGGTCGGCTGCGTGGCCGCGTTCACGCTCGACGAGGCTCCGGAGGAGACGTTCGACTGCGTCGTCGAGGCAGCGGGGGTGCAGGCGACCCTCGACCTGGCGACGCGGCTGACGCGGGAGCGCGGCCTGCTCGTCGTCGCCGGCTACCACCAGGACGGCGCGCGGCTGGTCGACATGCAGCTGTGGAACTGGCGCGGCCTCGACGTCGTGAACGCCCACGAGCGCGACCCGGCCGTGTACGCCGACGGGATCCGGATCGCGGCCGACCTCGTCGCGAGCGGTCGCTTCGACCCCTCACCCCTGCTCACGCACACGTTCGGGCTCGACCGGCTCGCCGACGCCTTCGAGGCGGCGCGCACGCGACCGGACGGCTTCCTCAAGGCGCTGGTGGTCCCGTGAGCACCGTCGCGACGCGCCCGAAGCTCGGCTTCGCCGGGGTGGGTTGGATCGGTCGCCACCGCCTCGACGCGATAGAACGGAGCGGCGCTGGAGAGGTCGCAGCCGTCGCCGACCCAGCCGGAACCGACCTCGACGTCGAGTGCGTGGCGTCCTTCGAGGAGCTGCTCGAGCGCGATCTCGACGGCGTCGTGATCGCGACGCCGAGCGCGCTCCACGCCGAGCAGGCGATCGCCGCGCTCGAGCGCGGGTTCGCCGTCTTCTGCCAGAAGCCGCTCGGCCGCGACGCGGGTGAGACGCGCGCCGTCGTGGAGGCGGCGCGAGCGGCCGACCGGCTGCTCGGCGTCGATCTCTCCTACCGCCACACCGACGCGGGCCGCGCACTGCACGAAGAGGTCCGGTCGGGCGCGCTCGGGGACGTGTACGCCGTCGAGCTCGTCTTCCACAACGCCTACGGGCCGGACAAGCCGTGGTTCTACGACCGGCGGCTCGCGGGCGGCGGCTGCCTGATCGACCTCGGGATCCATCTCGTCGACCTCGCGCTGTGGGCGCTCGACTCGCCGCCCGCGGAGGTGCGAACGGCGCGGCTGCTGTCTCCCCGCGGGCTCGACGTCGAGGAGATGGCGCTCGCGGAGCTCGACCTCGGCGGCGCGCACGTACGGCTCGCCTGCTCCTGGAACCTCCCGGCCGGCCGCGAGTGCGCGATCGAGGCGTCGTTCTACGGCACCGAGGGCGGCGTGTCGCTCCACAACGTGGGCGGGTCGTTCTACGACCTCCGCACCGAACGCCGCCGCGGCACGCACGCGGAGGAGCTCGCCGGCCCCGGGGACGACTGGGGCGGACGCGCAGCCGTCGCCTGGACGCGGAGGCTCGCCGCCGGCGAACGTCACGACCCCGAGGTCGCGCGGCTCGTGGACGTCGCGCACCTCCTCGATGCCATCTACCGGGAGGGCAGATGCGCGTCCTGATGACGGCCGACACGGTGGGCGGCGTCTGGACGTACTCGCTCGAGCTCGCCGAGGCGCTCGCCGCGCACGACATCGAGGTCGTCCTCGCCACGATGGGGACGCCGCTGACGCCGTCGCAGCGGGCGGAGCTGCGCCGCTCGCGCGTCGCGCGCACCTACGCGCAGAGCGTGAAGCTCGAGTGGATGGACGACCCGTGGGGCGATGTCGAGCTCGCCGGCCGCTGGCTCCTGAGGATCCGCGACGAGGTCGAGCCGGATGTCGTGCACCTGAACGGCTACGCACACGCGCTTCTGCCGTGGGAGCTGCCGACGGTGGTCGTCGGCCACTCGTGCGTCCTGTCGTGGCACGCCGCCGTGCGCGGAGAGGAGGCGCCGGAGACCTGGCGGCGGTACGCGGAGACCGTGACGGCCGGGCTCGCGGCCGCCGACCTCGTCGTCGCGCCGACGCGCGCGATGATGCGCGAGCTCGAGCAGCGGTACGGGCCGCTCCCCGCGCGGCGCGTGATACCGAACGGACGGCACCCGTCGGCCTTCACCGCGCCGAAGGAGCCGTTCGTCTTCAGCGCCGGGAGGCTCTGGGACGAGGCGAAGAACGTCGACGCCCTCGACCGCGTCGCGCCGCGGCTGCCGTGGCCGGTCGCCGTCGCGGGCGGCCTCGTCCCCGGCCAGTGCACGGCGCATGCCCGCGCGCTCGGTCACCTCGACCGGGAGGCGACGGACCGCTGGCTCGCCCGTGCCGCGATCTTCGCCCTCCCTGCGCGCTACGAGCCTTTCGGGCTCGCCGCGCTCGAGGCGGGCCTCGCGGGGTGCGCCCTCGTCCTCGGCGACATCCCGAGCCTCCGCGAGGTGTGGGGCGATGCCGCCTTCTTCGTCGATCCGCACGACGACGACGCGTTGACGGCTGCGCTCCGTCTCCTCGTCGAGGAGCATTCGCTGCGGGACGACCTCGCGGCGCGTGCACGGGAACGGGCGGCGCTCTACACCCCGGCGCGGATGGCCGCCGGCTACGCCGAGGCGTACCAGTTCGCCACGACCGCCGCCGGGCGCGAGGAGGCCGTCGCCTGATGCGCTTCGTCCTCTTCGTCCACTCGCTCGCCTCCGACTGGAACCACGGGAACGCGCACTTCCTGCGCGGGGTCGTCGCGGAGCTGCAGGAGCGCGGGCACGAGGTCGCCGTGTTCGAGCCGCGGAACGGCTGGAGCCGCGAGAACCTCGTGCGCGACCACGGCGAGGAGCCGCTGCGGCGCTTCTCCGAGCGCTTCCCGCACCTGCGGAGCAGCCAGTACGAGCTTGACGACTTCGACCTCGACGCGGCGCTCGACGGCGCCGACGTCGTCCTCGTGCACGAGTGGAACGACCCCGGGCTCGTCCGGCGGATCGGCGAGCGCCGCGCCGCGCGGCCGTTCGTGCTCCTCTTCCACGACACGCACCACCGCGCGGTGACGCGGCCGGAGGAGATGGCGCGGTACGACCTCTCCCACTACGACGGCGTGCTCGCGTTCGGTGCCGTGCTGCGCGACCTCTACCTCGAGCGCGGTTGGGCCGCGGACGCCTGGACGTGGCACGAGGCGGCCGACACGCGCATCTTACGGCCGGCGCCCACCGCACCGGACGGATGCGACCTCGTTTGGATCGGCAACTGGGGCGACGGCGAGCGGACGAAGGAGCTCGAGGAGTTCCTGCTCGCCCCGGCGCGGGCACTCGACCTCACGGGCACCGTCCACGGCGTCCGCTATCCCGACGAGGCGCGCGAGGCGGTCGCCCGCAGCGGCCTCGACTACCGCGGCTGGCTCCCGAACCACGAGGTGCCGCACGTCTTCGCTCGCCACCGGATCACGGTCCACGTGCCGCGGCGGCCGTACGTCGAGGCGCTCCCGGGGATCCCGACGATCCGCCCCTTCGAGGCGCTCGCCTGCGGGATCCCGCTCGTGAGCGCGCCGTGGGACGACGCCGAGGGGCTCTTCCGGCCCGGCGAGGACCACCTCGTCGCCCGCGATGGGAGGGAGATGTGCCGAGCCCTCGACGCCGTCCTCTCCGATGCCGAGCTCGCGGCGTCGCTGCGGCGCGAGGGGCTGCGGACGATCGCCGAGCGGCACACGTGCTCCCACAGGGTGGACGAGCTGCTCGCGGTCGTGCGCGAGCTGCGGCCGGAGGCCCTCGCGGCATGAGGATCGCGTGGTTCGGCTCGTCGCTCGTCTCCGCGTACTGGAACGGTGCGGCGACGTACTACCGAGGACTCGTGCGCGCGCTGCACGAGCGCGGGCACCACGTCACCTTCTTCGAGCCGGACGCGTTCGAGCGGCAGCAGTACCGCGACCTCGACGACCCGGAATGGGCGGACGTCGTCGTCTACGCGCCGGAACGGTGGGAGGAGGCGCTCGGACGCGCGCGCGGGAACGACGTCGTCGTCAAGGCGAGCGGCGTCGGCGTCCTCGACGCGGAGCTCGAGGCCGGCGTGCTCGAGCTCGGCGCGCCCACGACGATCTTCTGGGACGTGGACGCCCCGGCCACGCTCGCGCGGATGGAGGCCGACGAGGACGACGCGCTCCGCGCGCTCGTGCCGCGGTACGACCTCGTGCTCACCTACGGCGGCGGCGACCCCGTCGTCGAGCGCTACCGCGCGCTCGGCGCGCGCGACTGCGTGCCGGTCTACAACGCGCTCGATCCGGAGACGCACCATCCCGTCGAGCCGGATCCCCGGTTCCGCTGCGATCTCGCCTTCCTCGGCAACCGGCTTCCGGACCGCGAGGCGCGCGTCGACGAGTTCTTCCTGCGCACCGCGGAGCTCGCGCCGGAGCGGTCGTTCCTGCTCGGGGGCTCCGGCTGGGACGACAAGCCGCTGCCGCCGAACGTGCGGAACCTCGGCCACGTCTCGACGCGCGACCACAACGCGCTGAACGTGACGCCGCTCGCCGTCCTGAACGTCTCCCGCGAGAGCATGGCGGCCAACGGTTACTCGCCGGCGACGCGCGTCTTCGAGGCGGCGGGTGCCGGCGCGTGTCTCGTCACGGACGCCTGGGAGGGGATCGAGCTCTTCCTCGAGCCCGGGCACGAGGTGCTCGTCGCGGCGGACGGCGCCGAGGTCGCGGAGCTCCTCCGCGGGCTCGACGCGCAGCGAGCGCGCGAGATCGGCGAGGCCGCGCGTGCGCGCGTGCTGCGCGAGCACACGTACGCGCGGCGTGCCGCCGAGGTCGAGGAGCTACTGGGGGCCGTCCGTGCCTGAGCTGCGGATCGTCGTGCTCGGGCTCTCGATCACCTCGTCCTGGGGGAACGGGCACGCGACGAACTACCGGGCGCTCGTCCGCGCGCTCGCCGGCCGCAGCCACGACGTGCTCTTCCTGGAGCGGGACGTGCCGTGGTATGCGGCGCACCGCGACCTTCCCCACCCGCCGTGGGGCCGGACGGCGCTCTACGGGTCGCTCGACGAGCTGCGCGAGCGCTGGGGCGACGCGCTCCGGGAGGCGGACCTCGTCGTCGTCGGCTCGTACGTCCCCGAGGGCGTCGCGGCCGCGGAGCTCGCATTCGAGCTCGCCGGCGGCGCCGTCGCGTTCTACGACATCGACACGCCGGTGACGCTCGCGGCGGTCGACCGCGGCGAGTGCGAGTACCTGGAACCGGAGACGATGGCGCGGTTCGACCTCTACCTCTCGTTCACCGGCGGACCGACGCTCCGACGGCTCGAGCGCGACTACGGCGTCCGCCGCGCGCGCGCGTTCCACTGCTTCGTCGATCCCGACGCGTACGCGCCCGCCGCCGTGGAGCCGCGGTGGACGGCCGGCTACCTCGGCACGTACAGCCCGGACCGGCAGCCGCCCCTCGAGCGCCTCCTGCTCGAGCCGGCGCGGGCACGACCCGAGCAGGCGTTCGTCGTCGCCGGGCCGCAGTACCCCACCGACATCGCCTGGCCGGCGAACGTCGAGCGGATCGAGCACCTCGCGCCGCCCGAGCACCCGGCCTTCTACGCCGCCCAGCGGTTCACGATCAACGTCACACGGGCGGACATGCGCCGCGCCGGCTGGTCGCCGAGCGTCCGCCTCTTCGAAGCGGCCGCTTGCGCCGTACCGGTGATCTCCGACTGGTGGGAAGGGCTCGACGCCTTCTTCACGCCCGGAAGCGAGATCCTCGTCGAGGACGCGCTCGCCCACCTCGCGCTGCCCGAGGAGGAGGCGCGCGCGATCGGCGAGCGGGCACGCGCGCGCGTGCTCGCCGAGCACACCGCCGAGCATCGCGCCGACGAGCTCGAGGCGCACGTCTCGGCACTCGCGGGGGTGCGGGCATGACATTGCAATCGGGCGGCGCGTCGCTCCCGGAGATCGCGGAGCTCGGCCCGTGGTTCCACAACCTCCACCTGCCGGGCGGCCTCCAGACCGCACCCGACCACCCGCTCGGCGACTTCCCCGCGTACAAGTGGCGCGAGCTCGCGCCGCACCTGCCGGACGACCTGTCGGGGTGGACGGCGCTCGACATCGGGTGCAACGCCGGCTTCTACACCTTCGAGCTCGCGCGCCGCGGCGCCGAAGTGGTCGGCATCGACCTGGACGAGCACTACCTGCGGCAGGCGCGGTGGGCGGCCGACCGCCTCGGCGTCGCGGAGCAGGTCGAGTTCCGCCAGATGCAGGTCTACGACCTCGCGCGGAGCGAGACGACCTACGACCTCGTGCTCTTCATGGGCGTCCTCTACCACCTGCGCCACCCGCTGCTCGCGCTCGACCTCGTCGCGCGTCGGACGCGCCGCGTGCTCGTGCTGCAGACCCTGACGATGCCCGACGAGCCGGCTCCCAAGGCATGGCTCGACCTGCCGTTCGACCGGCGCGAGGTCCTCCGCAGCCCCGGGTGGCCCGCGATGGCGTTCGTCGAGCACGAGCTCGCCGGCGACGCGACGAACTGGTGGGTGCCGAACGAGAGCGGCGTCGAGGCGATGGCGCGAACCGCAGGGCTCGAGGTCGTCGCGCACCCCGGCAAGGAGATCTTCCTCTGCGAGCCGCGCGGCCTTCCGCCGGAGGTCGCGACGGAGCTCGACGCGGTCTTCGGCGGCTAGCCGGCCTCGCTCGCGTGCGTCAGCGGCCCGCCGCACGCCGCGCACTCGTCGCCGTCAGCGGGCGTCTTCTCGCCGCAGTTCGCGCAGGTGACCTTGAGCGGCAGCGAGCAGTCGGGGCAGCGGTCGTCCGCCGCCTCGTCGACCTCGGAGCCGCAGTTGGGGCACGTCGCCTGCACGGGCGCAGGAGGTACCCGGGCCTGCTCGCGACAAACCGCGTCCGTTCGGGCTGCGCCGTCAGTCGACGAAGCGGAAGAGGGCGACGGCGACGCACGCCGGCTTCGCGGCACCCTCGAGCTCGACCCTCGCCGCGACCCGCGCCTGCTCGCCGCCGCCGACGGGGTCGACCGCCTCGATCCGGAAGCACCCGCGGATCCGGCTCCCCGCGGGCACCGGGGAGGTGAAGCGGACGCGGTCGAGGCCGTAGTTCAACGTCAGCCTGTACGGCTTCAGCTCCGGGAGCGCCTCCGAGAAGAGCGGCACGACGAGCGACAGCGTCAGGAAGCCGTGGGCGACGGTCGTGCCGAACGGACCGGCCGCCGCGCGCGCGGGATCCGTGTGGATCCACTGCCGGTCGTCGGTCGCGGCGGCGAAGCAGTCGATCCGCTCCTGGTCGACCACCCGCCACCCGGAGACGAGCTCGCGGCCGACGAGGTCGGCGATGCGCACAACTACGCGCCGAGCTCGTGCAGGAGCGGCGCGGTGTCGAGCGGGTCGAAGCCGATCCGCGCCGCGACGTCCTCCGACGACGGGCGCGTCCCCTCCCGGAAGAGCGCGCGCAGCCGCTCACCGGTCTCCGGCCGACGCCACCAGTCCTCGCCCACCTCGGCGATCAGGTGAGACCGGAGCTGCGCCGACCTGATCCAGGCGCGGAGGTAGTCCGCCGAGTAGAACCCCGCGTCCATGTCGGAGACGAAGTTCGTCGGCGGGTAGTGGAGGCCCGTCGCCGACGTGAGCCGCTCCGAGTAGCCGCCGGGGGTGCCGCCGTCGTCGGCGAAGCGGCTCCAGAACTCGAGCTCGTACTGGAGCTTCGCCGTGTAGCGGCGGAAGAGGAGCGCCTCGAGGAACGTCGTCGCCTCGGCGTTCTCCTGCGCCTGCTCGTCCGAGAGTCCGAAGTGCTCGGCGTGCCACCCGGGCTCGCGCGAGATCGCCTCGAGGATGTACGAGTAGATCTCCGTCAGCGCGTGGTCGCGCGAGAGCTTCCGGAACGTCATCGGGAGGTCGGGATCGCAGCCGGCGTAGTGGAGCGCGTGCCCCGCCTCGTGGAGGAACGCCTGGTAGTCGTGCAGACCGCCCTGCGCGCGCGTGATCAGGTGGACGACGTTCGGCGGGTCCGAGGCGATCACGCAGGCGCGCGGCGACTTCTGCGGCCGGTCCTCGAGGTCGAGCCGGATGCCGCGCTCGTTCTCGATGTCGAAGCCGAGGTTGCGGAGGGTCTCGACGCAGACCGGCACCGAGCGCTCGCGCGTGTACGTCGCCTCGAGCGGCGAGAGGCGGCGGAGGTAGCTCGTGTGGTTCGAGGTCGGCACCTCGTCGCGCGTTGGCCCGAGCAGTCGCTCGAACCAGCGGGCACGGAGCGTCTCGTACGCCGCCGTCGAGGCTCGGCTGGCGGCGTCGAGCACCCGCTCGAGCTCGTGCAGCGAGATTCCCTTCTCCTCCGCGTTGCGCGCGACGGGATCGGCGACACCGGAGAGCTCGCGCGCGAGCTCCTCACCGGCCGCGAGGAGCTCGCGCCGCTCGTCGTTGAAGGTCGCGTTCTCCGCGTTGTAGAGCGCCCCGAGCTCGTCTCGCTCGCGGTAGCCCGGGAGGACGGCGAGCAGCGCCTGCGCGTTCCGGAGCGGCATCTCGTCGCCGCGCCACGTCACGCGCGCAGCGAGGATCCGGTTCTCGAGCTCGTCCTCGCGCGCCGCAAGCTCGGCAGCCAGGATCCCGCCCTCGCACGTCTTCCGCAGGCGGTAGAGCAGCTCGCGCACGTCGGCGCTCGCCGCGTCCTCCGCCTCCCGGAGCACGTCGAGCTGTGCCGGCGAGAAGAGGTCGCGGTAGCGCTCCACGATCGCCGCCTGTTCGGAGGTCTCCTTCTCCCCCACACGCACGGCCCGCGCCTCCTCGGAGCGCTCGAACAGGTAG
>DATMJW010000089.1:0-10506 GCA_035553355.1 Gaiellaceae bacterium
CCCCGAGACGGCCTTCCCGTCCTTCTGGAAGATGAAGTAGCCGCCGTAGTCGGGGCCTGGATCGAAGCTCGTCCAGCCGAAGAGGCTGCCGTAGAACTCCTTCGCGCGCTCCGGGTCCGAGCTGTAGAGGTCGATCCAGCACGGTGCGCCGGCGACGATGGTGGGTGCGGGCATGTCGGCTCCTCTCGATCGGTCTGTGCGGGTGTCCGTGTGACGATCCTCTGACGTTCGGCGCGCCCGGAAGTCATCGGCGTAGAGTCGGCGCGTGGACGACAGGCTCGCGCTGGGCTCCTTTCTCGGCGCCGTCGTCGTCGGCGGCTCGAACTACGTCGGCGTCCGCTTCTCGAACCGGGAGCTCGACCCGCTCTGGGGGGCCGGGCTCCGCTTCGCGCTCGCCGCAGGCATCTGCTGGGCACTCTGCGTCGCTCTGCGGCTCTCGCTCCCGCGCGGGCGCGCGCTGCGGCTCGTCGCGCTCTACGGCGTGCTCGGCTTCGGCGCCGCGTACGGGTGCATGTACTGGGCGCTCCAGGAGGTGCCGGCGGGGATCGCAGCCGTCGTCTTCGCCGTCGGGCCGCTGCTGACGCTGCTGCTCGCCGTCGCGCACGGCATGGAGAGGCTCGGCGTCCGCCCGCTCATCGGTGCCGTGGTCGCGCTCGTCGGATCGGTCGTTATGTTCTTCCAGCCCGAGGGGAGCTCGTTCGGCGTCCTCTCGCTCGCGCTGCTGCTCGTCGCCGCGCTCGGGGCCTGCGAGGCGACGATCGTTTCGAAGCGCGCAGGGCTCCTGCACCCGCTCGCGATGAACGCCGTCGCGATGCCGATCGGCGCAGTCGCGCTGCTCGTCGGAGCGGCCGTGGCGGGGGAGACCTTCGCCTTCCCGCGCCAGGGCGAGACGCAGCTCGCGCTCGCGTACCTCGTCTTCGCCACCGTCGCGCTCTTCGTGTTCGTGCTCGTCGTCGTGCAGCGCTGGTCGGCCTCCCGCACCGCGTACGTCTTCGTGCTCATGCCGGTGGTCGCGATCGCCGCCGGCGCGCTGCTCGCCGGCGAGGAGATCACCGCGACGACGCTCGTGGGCGGCGCGATCGTGTGCGCCGGCGTCTACGTCGGAGCGCTGTCGCGGCGTCGGCCGGCGCGCACCTGAGGTGTCCGCCCGCGCCACCCGGGGCACCCGCGACGCGTGACCGTCTACCTCGCCCTCGGCGACAGCATCTCGATCGACGACTACACCGGCGTCGCCGGAGGGGGTGCGCCGGCGCAGCTCGCGCGGCTGCTCGCGGCCGACCTCGTCGATCTGACGCGCGACGGCAACACGACGCACGGCGTGCTCCGCGACCTCGCCCGCGCGCCGTCGGCCGCCGACGTCGTCACGGTGACGGCGGGCGGGAACGACCTGCTCGGCGGCGAGCTGCCGCGTGGGATCCTCCGGCGGCTCGACGAGATCGCCGACCGCATCGAAGGGCTCGGCGCCCGCGTCGTCCTCAACACCGTCTACGACCCGAGCGACGGCGACAACGAGGTCGGGCGCCGCGAGCTCGGCCTCTCGCGGATCGCGGCGCTCGAGCTCCGCCGGCGGCTGAACGCCGTGAACGGCGGCATCCGGCGGCTCGCGGCGGCCCGAGGCTTCGTGCTCGCCGACCTCGAGCGGCTCTTCCACGGCCACGGCGTCGCATCGCCGGAGCCATGGTTCGTGCACGTCATCGAGCCGAACCTCGCCGGTGCGACGGCGATCGCGGAGCACTGGCACCACGTGCTGCTGAACCCGCCGGGTAATACGATTTTCAAGAGATAAAATCCGGGTGTGGCTCGTGCGGCGGCGATCGCGTTCGGGGCGGTCGGCGCTGTCGCCGCCGCCGGTCTCGCCGCGTGGGCGCCGGCCGCGTCCGCACCCGCGGGAGAGGAGGCGGTCGCCGAGCACGCTCGTCCGCTCACCGGCACCAGCGGCGACTACGACGCGCTCGTCCACTCGCTCGGCGACTCGCGCGTCGTCCTCCTGGGTGAGGACACGCACGGGACGCACGAGTTCTACGCCGAGCGCGCGCGGATCACGCAGCGCCTGATCGCCGAGCGCCGCTTTCGTGCCGTCGCGATCGAGGGGGAGTGGGGAGACGCGCGCCGCGTCGACGCGTACGTCCGCGGACGAGGCGGCGACAGGAGTGCCGAGCAGGCGCTCGGGGACTTCAGGTCGTTCGGGCGGTGGATGTGGGCGAACGAGCCGTTCGCCGCCTTCCTCGAGTGGCTGCGCGATCACAACGCGCGGCTGCCTGAGCACGCGCGCGTCGGTGTGTACGGCATCGACGCACAGGATCTCCTCGGTGCGGTCGACGCGGCGCTCAGCGAGTTGCGCGCCGTCGACGCGGCGCTCGCGGCGCGTGCGCGGGCGCAGTACGCGTGCTTCGCGCGCTGGCGCGCCACTCCGGAGACGTACGGCGCGTTCCCGGACGAGAGCGGGCACGGATGCGCCGAAGCCGCGGCGGCCGTCGCCCGCGACCTCCGCGACGGGCGCGCGCCGTTCGCGGCGCTGCAGTCGGCGCGGCTCGTCGTCGCCGCCGAGCGGAACGCACGGGCGCGCCACCGCGGCGGCACGGACGCGTGGAACCTTCGCGACCGGCAGATGGCCGACGTCGTCGACGCCGTCGCGGCGCACGTGCGCGGCGGCGTCGTCGCCTGGGCCCACAACACGCACGTCGGCGACGCGCGCGCGACCGACCTCTACGGCGGTGACGGGTGGAGCGTCGGCCATCTCCTCCGCGAGCGCCACGCCGCCCGCGTCGCGCTCGTCGGCTTCACGACCGCGCGCGGCACGGTGACCGCGGCGCCTGCGTGGGACGCGCGCCCGCGGACG
The DNA here is from genome assembly GCA_035553355.1 of Gaiellaceae bacterium. Classification (GTDB taxonomy): domain Bacteria; phylum Actinomycetota; class Thermoleophilia; order Gaiellales; family Gaiellaceae; genus Gaiellasilicea. The sequence goes on from DATMJW010000089.1 coordinate 2,840, forward strand.
TTCGAGCTCGGCACCCCGGTCTCCGGCTCCCACGGCGCGCTCCTCGGTGCCCGTGATGCCGTGCTCGTCCTGCGTGGGAACGACGCGCTTCGGCGGGCGCTCGCGGACGCACGGCCGCAGCGTGCGATCGGGGTCGTCTACGACCGCGCCGGCGAGCGGAGGAGCCACTACGTCGAGGCGCGCCTCGCAGAGCAGTTCGACGCGGTGGTCCACCTCGGCCGCACGCGCGCGGTCTCGCCGCTCCGGCCCTGACGCGACCACGGCCGGGCGTTCCGCGAGACTGCGCGGATGAGGATCGAGCTCGACGGCGTGTGGGACTTCTTCCCGGGCGAGCACGCGCTCGCCGACCTCGACGCGCTCGACCCGGAGCCGATCCGCGTGCCGGGGCTGTGGGAGGCGCAGGGGCATCTCGACCTCGACGGGACGGCCTGGTACCGGCGGAGGTTCGAGCTCCTCGACGCCTCGGGGTACTGGACATTGCGCTTCGGCGCGGTGATGGACTTCGCCGACGTCTGGGTGAACGGCGTCCACGTCGGCTCGCACGAGTGCGGCTTCACGCCCTTCGAGCTGGACGTCACCGAAGCGGTCGTCGCCGCGGCGAACGTCGTCGCCGTGCGCGTGCGCGACCCGGCGGTCGGCGACCCGGAGCACGGCCGCACGGCGCACGGGAAGCAAGGCTGGGCAAACCACGCGTACCCGAGCCGGCCGAGCCTCTACATGACCTACGGCGGCATCTGGCAGTCGGTGACGCTGCTGCGGCACGGGCCGGTCGTCGTGCGCGACGCGTTTGCGAACGGCGACCCCGACGACCTCGTCGTCAGCGTCGACGCCGTCAGCCGCTCGCGCGCGCCGGAGGAGGCGACCGTTCGGATCACGACGCTCGGCCGGGAGCTCGAGGAGCGCGTGACGCTCGCGCCGGGAGAGCGCCGGACGCTCACGTTCCGGCTCGGTGCGGTCGCTGCCGCCCGCTGGTCGCCGGACGACCCGGTGCTCCACGAGCTCGCCGCGGAGGCCGTCGGCAGCGACCGCGTCGTCGTGCGCTACGGCCTCCGCACGATCCGCGTCGAGGGCAACCGCCTGCTGCTGAACGGCGAGCCGTACCGGATGAAGAGCGCGCTCGTGCAAGGGTTCCGCGCCGACGGCCTCTACGCGGAGGGGACACGCGAGCAGATCGTCGAGGAGGTCGCGGCGGCGAGGGCGATCGGGTTCGACACGCTCCGGCTCCACATCAAGGCGTTCCACCCGACGTACCTCGAGGTGTGCGACGAGCTCGGGATGCTCCTCCACTGCGACCTCCCGGTGGCGGAGCCCGTCGACTACGCGGAGCTCGACGCCGGCACCACGCTCGCACGCCGCTGCGTGACGGCGATCGAGGAACAGGTGCGGCGCGACCGGAACCACCCGTCCATCGTGCTCTGGTCGGCGATGAACGAGATCGGCGACCGCACGCAGGAGGCGCGGCGGACGCCGGGGTACGAGCGGTTCGCGCGCCTGATGTACGCGACGGTGCGCAGGGAGGACCCGACGCGGCCGGTGATCGAGAACGACTGGATCGAGCCGGACCCCGAGCATGTCTTCGAGTCGCCCTTTCTGACCGCGCACGTCTACGGACGGCTCCACCGCGACTGGCTCGACAAGCTGGAGCGACGACTCCGCGCGTGGGCGTCGCTCGACCGCCCGTTCCTGCTCAGCGAGTTCGGAGACTGGGGCCTCCCCGACATGCCGGAGCTCCCCGAGCCGCCGTTCTGGGACACGCGCGAGTTGTGGGCGGCCGCGCTCGCGCGGGCGCTCTGGCCGGGGTCGCTCGAGACCTTCGTGGAGGGGACGCAGCGCTATCAGGGCCTGTCTGACCGGCTGCAGACGGAGCTCTTCCGCCGGCACGACTTCGTCGGCGGCTACTGCCTCACCGAGCTGACGGACGTCCCGCACGAGCTCAACGGGCTGCTCGACCTGCACCGCAACCCGAAGCGCGCGGCGGTCGCCGAGATGGCGCGCGCGAACCGGCCCGTGCTGCCGATGCTCGACCTGCGGACGCTCGCCGTTCGGGCGGGCGGCACGCTCACCGCCGCCCTCCACGTCGCGAACGACGGCCCCGAGATCGCGGACGCGGAGGTCGAGGTCGGCGACGTGCGGGTGCGCGCCGGGCGAATTCCCGCGCACCGCGCGACGGCGCTCGGCGACGTGAACCTCGCGGTGCCGCCCGAGCGCGGACGCACCCCTCTGCAGCTGCGAGTGCTGTCCGGCGGCCGTGTCGTCGCCGAGAACGAGTACCCGCTGTGGTCGGTGAGGCCGGGTTTCGGTGATGCGGAGGTGCGCGTCGTCGGAGGTACGCGGACGACCGCCGCCCTCGGTGCCGTCGGAGCGCGCAGCGGCGGGCGCGGAACCCTCGTCGTCGGCGAGGGCGAGCTCTCGCCGGCGCTCCGCCCGCAGCTCGACGAGGTCATCGCCGGCGGCGGCGCCGTCGTCGTGCTCGAGCAGCCGCCGGAGGCGGGCCCGTCCTACCCGGTGCCGCTCAACCTCTGGTCGGTCGAGACCCGCTGGGGGACGGGATTCCTCTTCGCCGTCGAGCAGGCGCTGACCGCGCTGCCGTACGGGTGCGTCCTCGCCGGTGAGGACGCCACCGTCCACGCGAGGTCGATCGCGATCCGGGTCGACGGCGCACCCTTCCCGGAGCGGCCGCTCCTCGTGCGCTACAACCCGCGCGGCACGACCGGGACGATCGTCGGCGCGCACCGCATCGGGCCCGGGTTGCTCGTCTTCTGCCAGTACGGGCTCGAGGCGAAGGTGCTCGCCGGGGACGTGCTCGCGGAGGCGCTCCTCGCCGACCTCGTCCGGCTCGCGGACGAGCACGCGGCGGCCGCCGCGGGGCGGCGCGCCCTGCGGGCGACCGGCACGCGCTAGCGGAGCGCTGCTTCGATCTTCGCGATCGCCTCGGCCTCCGCGCCTTCGCCGCCGGGGGCGGCGGCCGCCACACGCGTCGCGAGCTCGGTCACGAAGCTGCGGTAGCTCTCGAGCTCCTCGGGAGCCTTCTCGCGGAGCGCCGCGGCAGCCGTTCGCAGCGCCTCGGTCGTCCCGCTCTCGACCTCCCCCGGCGACGCGGTGAGGCCGAACGGGGCGCCGCGCGTCTGCGCGAGCTCGCGCACGAGCGCGCTCTGGGTCGCCGACCGCGTCTCCGCCATGTGGCGTGCGAGCGCGCCGGCCTCCTTGAAGGTGTCGAGGAAGCTCCGGTCGCTGACGGCGACGAGGAGCCCGGATCCGACCGCGCCGCGCTCGAGTGCCTCCCACTCCTCGACCGTGAAATCGTCTCGTGCCGCCACTGCTTCCTCCTCCGCTCGGGTTCGGGAGCGACGTATCCGGCCGCGCTCGCGGCTAATCCGCGGTGCGAGCGACGCGGCGGAAGAGGAGCCACGCGAGCCCGCCGCCGGCGGCATAGCCGACGGCGCTCGCGACGGCTGCGCCCTCGACGCCGTGCCGCGGGATCAGCGCGAAGGCGAGCGCCGTCGTCACGACGGCCGCGACGACGGACACGACCAGGCTCAGGTGCGGGCGCGCGTGGCGCACCGACAGGTAGACGACGAGAACCGTCACCGGCGCGTAGGCGACGACACCGGGGAGCAGCAGCGCGAGCGGGCGAGCGGCGCCTTCGAAGCTCTCGCCGAAGAGGAGCGGGATCACGAACGGCGCGGCTGCGCCGACGACGAGCGCCGCGCCGGCCGTGGAGAGGAGCCCCTTCAGCGCCGACCGCCCGACGAGCCGCGTCGCGTCCCGCTCGTCGTCGTGCACAGCGGGGCCGGTGATCGCCGTCGCGATCGCCGCCGGGATCAGCCACATCGCCTCCGCCGCCTGCATCGCGATCGAGTAGATGCCGACGGCGGCGACACCCTCGTACAGCTCGAGCACGAAGAGCTCGGCGCGGTACCCGAGCAGGTTCACCACCTGGACGCCCCCCATCGCGAGCGCGAGCCGGAGCATCGTGCGGGCGTGCTCGTCGAGGAGCGACGGGCGCGCGAGCGGCCGCCAGACGTCGCGCGCGACCGCGAGAGCGAACGTCGCGGTGAGCACGTGCGCGAGCGTCCACGCGACGACCGCGGCCCGCACGCCTCCGCCGAGGGCGACGACGAGCACGAGCATCCCGACGAGCGTCAGGATCGGCGACAGCGCCTGCACCGCGTTCCAGGCCCGGACCCGCGCCTGGCCGAGGAGGACGCCCGACACGGTCTGCCAGATCACGTTCGGCACGAGCGCCGCGGCCGCGAGGAGCGCGAGGTCCGTGGGCGCTCCAGTCGCCGCGGACGACGCGACGACGAGGATCGCGCCGACCGCCCCGAGGGCGGCAGCGAGCCCGAACGCCCGCAGCACGAGGTGCCGTAGCTCCGCGTCCCGCTCGCGCATCCGCGCCGTCACCGCGAGCCCGAGCTGGCCGAGCAGCCGCGAGAGGATCGTGACCGAGAGGACGACCAGCACGAACGTTCCGCGGCCGGACGGCGCGAGGAAGCGACTCTGAACGACGACGAGCAGGAGCGCGATCGGCGTCGAGAGGCCGCGGAAGAGGAGCGTCTCGATCGTGTTGCGGCCGACCGCACGCTCGCCCGGGACCTCCGCGCCGTGCGCCTCGACCGGGACGTTCGGGGTGACGGGCGGCGCGCCGTCGATCGCCGGCGCCGCGCGGGTCGCGCCCGCACTCGTCCGCGGAGCGGGCGCCGTCACCGGTCGCGCAGCTCGCGGAGCCGCTCGATCGCCGCTTCGACGCTCCAGCAGATCGTGCCGGCCGACTCGATCGCGCCCGCGACGAAGAGGTTGAGCCCGTGACCCGGCACCTCCCGCGTCCGCTGCAGCCGCAGATCCGTGAGGATCGCGACGATCCCGCGGTAGCGGCCCGGATCGGACGCCGCGAGCTCCGCGAAGAGGCCGATCTCGCACGCCGTCCCGTCGTCGACGACCGGGCCGTCGATCCAGGCGACGAGGGCGTCGGCGCCGCGGACGCCGGCGGCGTCGCGCTCGAAGACGACGCGCGGCGTGAAGACCTCGACGTCCGCGAACTCCTCGTGCGGGACGAAGACGCCGAAGCCTTCGGCCCGGAGACGCGCTGCGAGCGTGTCGAGCCACGCGCGCTCCGCCTCCGAGAACAGCGGCCCGGCGAGGTAGAGGCGCACCGTCAGACGGCGGCGGTGATGGCGATCCCGCCGCGTGCCTTCTGCCGCAGCGTCACGCGCACCCGCTCCTGCGGCACGGCGAGCGCCGCCGCGACGTCGTCGCGGATGCGGACCGCGAGCGCTTCGCAGAACTGCGGGTCGTTCCGGAACGTCATCAGGTACAGCTTGAGGGACTTCGACTCGATGCAGCGCGCGTCGGGCTCGTAGCGGATCGTCGCGGTGTAGAGGTCGGGCTGGTTCGTGACCGGGCACAGCGACGCGAGCTCGTCGCTCGTCATCTCGACCTCCGTGACGCCCGGGTTCGGGAACGTCTCGAGCCCGACGTACGCGTCCGATCCGGCGCGGCCGAGGGCGACGAAGGAGGTCTCGTCGGTCTGCACGCGGCCGTTGTAGCAGGCGCGCGCGCCTACCCGTTGACGACCTCGCCGCCGTTCGGGTGCAGCACCTGGCCGGCGATGTACGACGAGTCGTCGGACGCGAGGAAGACGTAGCTCGGCGCGACCTCCTCCGGCTGGCCGGCACGGCCCATCGGCACGTCGCCGCCGAACTCCTCCACCGCGTCCCCGGGGAACGTCGCGGGGATGAGGGGCGTCCAGATCGGGCCCGGAGCGACCGCGTTCACGCGGATCCCGCGCTCCACGAGCTGCAGCGCGAGCGAGCGCGTGAACGAGACGATCGCACCCTTCGTCGAGGAGTAGTCGAGGAGCTGCGGGCTCCCCTTGTACGCCGTCACCGACGTCGTGTTGATGATCGTCGAGCCCTCGCGGAGGTGCGGCAGCGCCGCCTTCACGAGGAAGAACATGGAGAAGATGTTCGTCCGGAACGTGCGCTCGAGCTGCTCGGCGGAGATGTCGGCGACCGACTCCCGCGGGTGCTGCTCGGCGGCGTTGTTCACGAGGCAGTCGAGACGGCCGAGCTCCGACACCGTCCGCTCGACGATCTCGGCGCAGAAGCCCTCGTCGCCGATGTCACCGGCGATCGAGACGCAGCGGCGGCCCTCGGCCTCGACGAGCCGGGTCGTCTCCCGCGCGTCCTCGTGCTCCTCGAGGTACGAGATCGCGACGTCGGCACCCTCGCGCGCGAACAGGATCGCGACGGCGCGGCCGATGCCGCTGTCGCCGCCCGTGATCAGCGCGACCTTGCCGTCGAGCTTGCCGCTGCCGCGGTAGTCCGGCCTCTCCGCGTCCGGGCGCGGCGTCATCGCCGACTCGCGCCCCGGCTGCTCCTCCTGCTCCTGCGGCGGGAACTGCTGCTCGCTCTCGCCCACGGCTAGGCGTCCTGCGCGATGGGGTTCATGTCCATGCGGCGGCCGATACCCCCGCGCCGCCCCCGCAAACGGCGATTTGACCCGAGCGCGTCGCGGCTTGCGCTCCGCCCGCGGCTGTCTGTTCTCAAGCCACCGACCCCGCACGCCGATGACAGATTGTTCCCCGACGGAAGTAGCGACATGTCGATCTGGAGCCGTCTCGCGATTCTCGCCGTCCTGCTCGCGCTCGCCGCGCCTGCGGGCCGTGCGACCGCAGCGCCCACAGCGACGCTCGCATGGTGTGCGAATTCGCAACCCGCTGCTGCCGCGCGTTCGAGCGTCGGCGTGCCGATCAGGATCAGGGGACGCGTCATCCGGACGTACTACGCGAGCTCGTCGCGCGGTCGGCCGACGTTCATCGACCTCCTGCACCCATACCCCGACCGCCGCCGCGTCACCCTCGTGATCTGGGGCGAGGATCGCGTCAACTTCCCCACGCCGCCGGAGCGGATGTTCAAGCGAGGGCAGCTCATCTGTGCGCAGGGAATCCCGCACCGTTACGCGGGCGCCGTAAACATCGAGGTCGGACTCTGGGACGCCGTGAGCCGCCTGCTCACCTTCTGAGGGTGCGCAGCCAGGCTGCCGCCTAGACTCGTCGCGTGGACGGCGACGCTGTCGCGGCGCTCGAGTTCGACGCGATCCTCGCGCGCGTCTCGGCGGCAACCGCGACACCGCGCGGGCAGGCGCTCGCGCGCGCGCTGACGCCGTCGCCCGCAGCGGAGGAGGTCTCGCGCCGCCAGGAGCTGACGGCGGAGGCGGTCGCGCTCCTCGACGAGGCCGCGGAGCCTCCGCTCGACGGCATCCACGACATCCGGGAGGCGGTCGCGTACGCGGAGCGCGGCGGCGCGCTCGCACCCGACGCGCTGGCACGCATCGCCTCGACGATCGCGGGCGGCCTGCGGGCGCGGGCGGCGCTGGACCGTGTCGCGGCGCCGCGCCTGGCGGCGATCGCCGCGGACGTGGACCCCGCCCTCGCAGCGGTGGCCGAGACGATCGGCCGCGCCGTCGAGGAGGACGGGTCGGATCTCCGGGACACCGCCTCGCCGCTCCTGCGCAGGCTCCGGCACGAGACGCGGGAGGGGCGGCAGCGGGTGGCCGACGCGCTTCGGCGGCTCGCGCGGTCGCCCGCGCTGGCACCGCACCTGCAGGAGGACTTCGTCACCGAGCGTGGCGGCCGCCCGGTCCTGGCGGTGAAGGCGTCGTCGCGC
>DATMJW010000090.1:0-16199 GCA_035553355.1 Gaiellaceae bacterium
CGGTGGACGCGCGCGAGGGCGCCGCGGGACTCTTCGCGTCGCTCCGTCGCCTCCTCGAGCTCTCCGACGGCGTCGAGGTCTTCCCCGGCCACGTCGCTGGTTCCCTCTGCGGGCGCGCGATGAGCTCGAAGGCCTCCTCGACGATCGGCTTCGAGCGCCGCTTCAACCCGGCGCTCCGGCTCGACGACGAGCGCGCGTTCGTCGCCGACGGCGGCCGCCTCGGCGACGGGCCGGAGTCGATCGACCCGGTCCGTCTCGACGAGCTCGAGGAGGTGCTCGCCGGGGGCGCCGAGCTGCTCGACGTGCGGGAGCGGGACGAGCGCGACGGCGGCTACATCGCGGGCAGCCGCAACGTCCCGTACCGCCTGCTCGCGCTCGCCGACGCGGACGTGCCGGTGTCGGGGCCGGTCGTGACGATCTGCGAGACGGGCCCGCGCGCCGCGATCGCCGCGTCGCTCCTCGCCGCGAAGGGCGTCGACGCCCGCCCCGTCGTGGGCGGTGGCATGCGCGAGTGGGCCGCGCAGGGCGGTCGCACGGTCGAGTTCCGCCGCTGCGGCGGCTAGCCGCGCTTGTGTTGATTCAACACAAGCTCGGTGCCGGCGCCGCGGCTACGTGAGGGACTCGACGGGGTAGCCGCGGGCGGCGAGCGCGCCGCGGACCGCGTCGCAATGCGCCTCGTCGCGCGTCGCGAGCGTCAGCTCGACCTCGGTCTCGCCGATCGGGAGCGCCATCCCCTCGCGGTGGTGCTCGACCGAGACGACGTTCGCCCGCTGCTCCGCGACGAGCTCGAGCAGCTTGATCAGCGACCCCGGCCGGTCCGCGATGCGCGTCCGGAGCACGACGTACCGGCCGGCCTGCGTGAGGCCGTGCCGCATCACCTGGATCAGCAGCGTCGGGTCGATGTTGCCGCCGGAGAGGAGCACGCAGACCTCGTCCTCACCTTCGACCTTCCCGGCGAGCAGCGCCGCGACGGCGGCCGCGCCCGCACCCTCGACGAGCAGCTTCGTGCGCTCGAGCAGCAGCACGATCGCGTGGCTGATCTGGTCGTCGCTGACCGTGACGATCTCGTCGAGGTGGTCCCGGAGGATCGACGACGTCAGCTCCCCCGGCTGCTTGACCGCGATCCCCTCCGCGATCGTGAAGCGGTGCTCGGTGCCGCCGGCGAGCGGGCACACGGCCTCGGCCTGGACGCCGACGAGCCGGACGCCGGGCCGCAGCTCGCGCAGCGCGATCGCGATCCCGGCGCCGAGCCCGCCCCCGCCGATCGGGATCACGACGGTCGCGAGCTCCGGCAGCTGCTCCGCGAGCTCGAGCCCGACCGTCCCCTGCCCGGCGATCACGCGCGGGTCCTCGAACGCGTGCACGAACGTCGCGCCCGTCGCCCGCATCTGCTCCTCGGCGGCGGCCACGGACTCGTCGAAGCCGGCGCCCGCGAGCTCGACGGTGGCGCCGTAGGTCTTCGTCGCCTCCACCTTCGCCATCGGCGAGTCCTGCGGCATGAACACGGTCGCCGCGATCCCTGCCTCGCGCGCGGCCCAGGCGACGGCCTGGCCGTGGTTGCCGGCGCTCGCGGCGATCACGCCGGCGGCGCGCTCCTCCGGCGTCAGCGACGCGATCGTGTTGACGGCGCCGCGGATCTTGAAGGCTCCGGTCCGCTGCAGGTTCTCGGCCTTCAGGTGCACCGGGCGGCCGGCGCGGCGGGACAGCGTCTCCGACGGGTAGACCGGCGTGACGCGGGCGACGCCGGCGAGCCGCGCGCGCGCGGCCTCGACGTCAGCGAGCGTGGGTCGCGCGAGCGTCGCCAATGCCGTAGACCTTCTCGAGGATCTCCCGCACCGCCGAGAGCGGGTCGAGCTCGCGCGCCTGGACCTCGTCCAGGAGCCGGCGCAGCTCCGGATCGTCGGAGACCGCCGCCTGCAGGTGCGTCTTCGCGCGCGCGGTCGCGACCGCGAACACCTCGCCCGCGAGGTTCTTCCGCCGTCGCTCCTCGAGCAACCCCGCCTCGACGAGGTGCCCGTGGTGCTCGTCGAGCCGCCCCCACAGCTCGTCGACGTTCTCGCCGCGCACCGCCTCCGTGAGCACGATCGGCGGCCGCCAGTCGCGGTCGCGGTCGAGCGCGAGGATCGAGCGCACCTCGTTCAGCATGGTCTTGGCGGCGGGATGATCCATCTTGTTGATCGCGATCACGTCGGGGATCTCCATGATCCCCGCCTTCAACGCCTGCACCGCGTCGCCCGAACCCGGCATCAGCACGAGCAGCACCGTGTCGGCGATGCCGATCACTTCGACCTCGCTCTGCCCCGCGCCCACCGTCTCGAGCAGGACGACGTCCTTGCCGGACGCGTCCAGCAGCAGCGCCGCCTGCAGCGTCGCCTCCGAGAGGCCGCCCAGGTGCCCGCGCGTCCCCATCGAGCGGATGAACACGCCGGGGTCGAGGAAGTGGTCTGCGAGCCGGATCCGGTCGCCGAGGAGCGCGCCCTGCGTGAACGGGCTCGACGGGTCGACGGAGATGACGCCGACGGTGCGGCCGCTCGCGCGGACGTGCCGGACGAGCGCACTGATGAGCGACGACTTCCCGACGCCGGGCGGGCCGGTGACACCGATCACCCGGCTGCGGCCGGTGTGCCGGTAGAGCTCCCGCACGAGGTCGTACGCGAGCTCCTCGCCGTTCTCGACGAGCGTGATCGCGCGTGCGAGCGCGCGCCGGTCGCCGCCGAGGACTCCGGCGGCGAGGTCGTCCAGCGTCCACTGCGCGCGCGGCACGCTCAGACTCTAGAGACGGCGGCTCCGTCGGGGGCGCGCTCGGGTGCGACCTCCTCGACGTGCCGGCCGAGCACGAAGGCGACCGCGGAGGCAAAGGCGAACGTCACCGCCGCCGCGCCCCACAGCCAGCGGGCGCCGAAGGCATCGACGAGGGGCCCCGCCGCTGCCATGCCGAGTCCGAGCAGGACGTAGTTCGACGACATGATCACGGTGAACGCGCGCCCGCGGACGTCGTCCGGCGCGCCGCGCTGCACGAGCAGTGCGTTGCAGACGACGGCGATCCCGTTGCCGATCGTCGCGACCACGACCGCCGCAGCCGCGACCGCGAGCGTGGGCGCAACCGCCCCGACGCCGAAGCCCGCGGCCATCAACGCGATCGCGGCCGCGTAGGCCGCCCGCGTGCCGACGCGGTCGAGCAGCGGTGAGGCGACGAGGCTGCCGACCGTGAGTCCGAGGCCGGAGGCGCCGACGAGGATCCCGAAGCCGACGTCGCCCGCATCGAGCGCGACCTTCGCGAGCACCACCTCGGCGACGTTCACCGCGGCGGTCCCGAAGAGCACGACGTTCCACACGACGAGCACGAGCAGGAGCGCGCGCGACGCGAGCACCGCCCGGACACCGTCGCCGATGTCGCGAAGATGGCCGCGGCTCGCGGCGGTTCCGGCCTGCAGCCGCCGCGCCGGGATCCGCGCCAGCAAGACGGCGGAGACGAGGAAGGAGACGGCGTTCAGCCAGTACGCCGCGTCCGGGCCTTGCGCCGCGAGCAGGACGCCGCCCGCGACCGGCCCGATCATCCACGCGAGGTTCTCGACCGCCTGCAGGAGCGCGTTCGCGTCCGGGAGCTCCTCGTCGTCGACGAGGTTCGGCAGTCCCGCGTAGACGGCGGGCCGGAAGAACCCGGTCGCGAACCCCGCGACGAATGCCAGCGCGACGACGGCGGCCGCGCTCCCCGCGAACGGGAGCAGGCAGAAGACGAGGAGCCGCACGAGGTCGGAGGCGACCATGAGCTGCCGCCGCGAGAATCGGTCGACGAAGGGAGCGAGCGCGAGCCCGACGACGACCATCGGCAGGAACTCCGCGATCAGGAGCGCGCTCACCCACTTGCCGGAGCCGGTGCGGTCGAAGACGTCGACCGTCAGCGCCACCGCCGCGACGTACGTGCCTGCACCCGACGCGAGCGTCGCGAGGAAGAGCCTGCGGTAGTCGGGGGCGCGCCGGAGGAGTGCGAACCGGCGCACGCGGTCAGGCGAGGAAGGCGAGCTGACGGGACATCGGGCGGCGGCTAGTCCGGGTCGTACGCGAGGTTCGGTCGGAGCCACCGCTCGACTTCTGTCACGGGCGCTCCCTTGCGCGCAGCATAGTCCTCCACCTGGTCGCGCGCGACCCGCCCCACGGCGAAGTAGCGCGAGCCCGGGTGCGCGAGCAGGAGCCCGCTCACCGCCGCCGCGGGCTGCATCGCGTAGCTTTCGGTGAGCGCGAGCCCGACTGCCCCCGCGTCGAGGAGGTCGAAGAGGCGCTGCTTCTCGGAGTGGTCGGGGCACGCGGGGTACCCGAACGCGGGCCGGATGCCGCGGTAGCGCTCCCCGAGCAGGTCCTCGCGCGACGGCGCCGCGGCCGGCTCGTACCATCCTCTCCGCGCCTCCAGGTGGAGCCACTCCGCCGCCGCCTCCGCGAGCCTGTCCGCGAGTGCCTTCGCGGTGATCGCGCGGTAGTCGTCGCGCTCGGCCTCGAAACGCGCCGCGACGGCGTCCGCCCCGTGCACCGCGACCGCGAACGCGCCGAGGTGGTCGCCCGCGGGGGCGACGTAGTCGGCGAGACAGCGGTTCGGGCGGCTGTCGCCCCAGTCGGCCTGCTGCCGCAGCATCGGGAACGTCGTCACGCCGTCGAGGACGATGTCGTCGCCTTCCGCGTGCGCCGGCCAGAAGCCGTAGACGCCGCGCGCGGTCATCAGGCCGCCGCCGACGATCTCGTCGAGCAGGGCGGTCGCGTCGTCGTACAGCTCCCGGGCGGCCGGCTGCTCGAGGATCGCCGGGAACTTCCCCTTCAGCTCCCAGGCGTGGAAGAAGAACTGCCAGTCGATGAACTCGCGGAGCTCCTCGAGCGTCGGCTCGACTGTACGGGTACCGGTGAACGGCGGCGCCGGCAGGTCGTCGTAGGTCAGCCGCTCACGATTCTCTCGCGCCGCGCGGATCGGCAGCAGCGGCCGCCGCTCCTTCTCCGCGTGAAGCGCCCGCAGCCGCTCCTGCTCGTCGCGGTTCGCGCGGTCGAGCTCGGCGCGCCGCTCGGCGTCGAGGAGGTCGGAGACGACGCCGACGACGCGCGACGCGTCGAGGACGTGCACCGTCGGCTCGCCGTACTCGGGCGCGATCCGGACGGCAGTGTGCTGCCGCGACGTCGTCGCCCCTCCGATCAGCAGCGGGAGCTCGAAACCGCGTCGCTCCATCTCCCTCGCGACGTGGACCATCTCGTCGAGCGACGGGGTGATCAGGCCCGACAGCCCGACGACGTTCGCGCCCTCCTGCACCGCCGTCTCGAGGATGCGCTCCGCAGGGACCATCACCCCGAGGTCGATCACCTCGTAGTTGTTGCAGCCGAGGACGACACCGACGATGTTCTTGCCGATGTCGTGCACGTCACCCTTCACCGTCGCGAGCACGACCTTCCCCTGGGTGCGGCCGTTGCTGCCGGTCCGCGCCTTCTCCTCCTCCATGTACGGCTCGAGGTAGGCGACCGCGCGCTTCATCGCCCGCGCGCTCTTCACGACCTGCGGCAGGAACATCCGCCCCGAGCCGAAGAGCTCGCCGACCACCTTCATGCCGTCCATGAGCGGCCCCTCGATCACGTCGAGCGGCCGCGCCGCCTGCCGGCGCGCCTCCTCGGTGTCCTCCTCGATGAAATCGACGATCCCGTGCACGAGCGCGTGCTCGAGCCGCTTGCCGACCGGCGCGTCCCGCCAGGAGAGATCGATCTCGCGCTTCGTCCCCTCCCCCTTCACCGTCTCCGCGAAGGAGACCAGCCGGTCGGTGGCGTCCGGGCGCCGGTCGAAGAGGACGTCCTCGACCCGCTCGAGCAGGTCGGGGGGAATGTCCTCGTAGACGACGAGCTGCCCTGCGTTGACGATCCCCATGTCGAGGCCGGCGCGGATCGCGTGGAAGAGGAACGCCGAGTGCATCGCCTCGCGCACGACGTCGTTGCCGCGGAACGAGAACGACAGGTTCGAGATGCCGCCGCTCGTGCGCGCGCCGGGGCAGCGCTCCTTGATGAGCGGCAGCGCGTCGATGAACGCCTTCGCGAAGCCGTTGTGCTCCTCGATCCCCGTCGCGACCGCGAGGACGTTCGGGTCGAAGACGATGTCCTCCGGCGGGAAGCCGACCTCGCCGACGAGGAGCCGGTAGGCGCGCTCGCAGATCGCGACCTTCCGCTCTGCCGTCTCGGCCTGCCCCTCCTCGTCGAACGCCATCACGACGACGCCGGCGCCGAAGTCGCGGATCCGTCGCGCCTGCTCGAGGAAGACTCCCTCGCCCTCCTTGAGGCTGATCGAGTTGACGACGCCTTTGCCCTGGAGGCACTTGAGTCCGGCCTCGAGGACGCTCCAGCGCGAGCTGTCGACGACGATCGGCAGGCGCGCGACCTCAGGCTCCGTCGCGATCAGGTTGAGGAACCGCGTCATCGCCGCCTCGCCGTCGAGGAGGTCGGCGTCCATGTTCACGTCGAGGAGGTTCGCGCCGCCGCGCACCTGCTCGAGGGCCACGTCGACGGCGGCCTGGTAGTCGCCGGACTCGATCAGCCGGCGGAACCGCGCCGACCCGGTGACGTTCGTGCGCTCGCCGATCATCACGAAACCGGTGTCCGGTCCGATCTCGAAGGGCTCGAGGCCGCTGAAGCGCGTGCGGGGCCGCCGCGGCGGGGTGCGCCGCGGTGCGAGGCCGCGCACCGCCTCCGCGATGCGCTCCACGTGCGCAGGCGTCGTCCCGCAGCAGCCGCCGACGACGTTCACGAAGCCGGCCTCGGCGAAGTCGCGCAGGAAGCCGGCGGTGTCATGCGGCTGCTCGTCGTAGCCGCCGAACGCGTTCGGAAGCCCGGCGTTCGGGTGGCAGCTCGTGTACGTCCCCTCGGCGAGTCGGGAGAGCTCGGCGACGTGCGGTCGCAGCTCGGTCGCACCGAGCGAGCAGTTGACGCCGACGAGGAAGGGCCGCGCGTGCTCGACGGACGACCAGAACGCCTCGAGCGTCTGTCCCGAGAGGGTGCGCCCGCTGAGGTCGACGATCGTTCCGGAGAGCCAGAGCGGCGTGTCCGGGGCGACCTCGCGCGCGGCGACGATCGCAGCCTTCGCGTTCAGGGTGTCGAAGATCGTCTCGACGAGGAGGAGGTCGACGCCGCCCTCCACGAGTGCCTCCATCTGCTCCGCGTAGGCGCTCTTGACGTCGTCGAAGCTCGCCCCGCGGAACGCGGGATCGTCGACGCGCGGCGAGAGCGAGAGCGCGACGTTGAGCGGCCCGACGGAGCCCGCGACGAAACGGCCCCCTGCCTCGTCTGCGGCTTCGCGGGCGAGGCGCGCGCCCGCGACGTTGAGCTCGCGGACGACGTCCTCGAGCCCGTAGTCCGCCTGGGCGATCCGCGTCGCGGTGAACGTGTTCGTCGTCGTGATGTCGGCGCCGGCCGCGAGGTAGCGACGGTGGACGTCGAGGACGAGGTCGGGCCGCGTCAGGTTGAGGAGGTCCGGGTTCCCGGCCACCTCGCGCGGATGGTCGCGGAAGCGCTCGCCGCGGTAGTCCGCATCGCTCAGGTTCGCGCCCTGGAGCATCGTGCCCCAGGCGCCGTCGAGGACGAGGATCCGCTCGTCGAGCCGCTCCCGCAATCTCTCCTCTACGTTCAACCGCCCTCCGGAGCCGTTGCCGAAAGAGCGCGGGACGTGAGTTCCGCAGGCTCTTTAGGCGTTTTTTCTCCTGGTCGCCAAGCTGCCGTCAAAGCTCTCCAGGTCGCGACAGGCTACCGCAGCAGGCCGCAGCGAGCGACGGAGCTTGTGTTGAAACAACACAAGCTCGAGCGACCGCGGGAGCGCGCGCTTGTGTTGAAACAACACAAACTCTGCAGTACCAGGTGGGCGGCGGCGAGTCGCTGGGGCGAGCGCGTCAGGAGCGGCCGGCGACGCCGAGCTGGTTCTCGGCGTGGCGGATGCGCTGCTCGAGCTGCCAGCGGTCGGCCGTGGACTCGCCCGCCTCGACCCGTTCGAGCTCGGCACGCGCGGCTTCGAGTTGCTCCCGGGCGCGCGCGTCGTCGACCTGCTTCACGTCGACGGCATCGTCCACGAGCGCGATCGCGCGGTCGAGCTGGACCTGGAAGAACCCCGGCCCCGTCGCGAACTCGAGCACCTCCGTCCCGCCGAGGTGGACGCGGGTCGATCCCGCCTTCAGCGTCGCGACGAGCGGCGCGTGCCGCGCGAGGACGCCGATCTCGCCGGCCGCGCCCGGCACGATCAGCATCTCCGCCTCGCCGCGGAAGGCATCGCCCTCCGGGGTGACGAGCGCGACGTCGAACTTCCGCCGCTCGTCGGCCATCGCTACGCCGCCGCGGCGGTCGCGTTCGCCTTCTCGACGGCCTGCTCGATCGTGCCGACCATGTAGAAGGCCGCCTCCGGCAGTTCGTCGTGGCGCCCCTCGATGATCTCGCGGAAGCCCTTGATCGTGTCCTCGAGCTTCACGTACTCGCCGGGGGTGCCGGTGAACTGCTCGGCGACGAAGTTCGGCTGCGACAGGAACCGCTCGATCTTCCGCGCCCGCGCGACGACGAGCTTGTCCTCGTCCGTGAGCTCGTCCATGCCGAGGATCGCGATGATGTCCTGCAGATCCTTGTAGCGCTGCAGGATCTGCTGCACCTGAGTCGCGACCTGGTAGTGCTCGTCGGAGACGATCCCCGGCTGGAGCGCGCGCGACGTCGAGTCGAGCGGGTCGACCGCCGGGTAGATCCCCTTCTCGACGATCGCGCGCGAGAGCACCGTCGTCGCATCGAGATGCGCGAACGTGTTCGCCGGTGCGGGGTCGGTGAGATCGTCCGCGGGGACGTAGATCGCCTGCACCGACGTGACCGAGCCGGTGCGCGTCGAGGTGATGCGCTCCTGCAGCTGGCCCATCTCGGTCGCCAGCGTCGGCTGGTAGCCGACGGCGCTCGGCATGCGCCCGAGGAGCGCCGACACCTCGGAGCCGGCCTGCACGAAGCGGAAGATGTTGTCGACGAAGAAGAGGACGTCCTGGCCCTGATCACGGAAGTACTCCGCCATCGTCAGCCCGGAGAGCCCGACGCGCAGGCGCGCGCCCGGCGGCTCGTTCATCTGGCCGTAGACGAGCGCGACCTTGTCGATCACGCCGGACTCCTCCATCTCGAGGAGGAGGTCGTTCCCCTCACGCGTCCGCTCGCCGACCCCCGCGAAGACGGAGACGCCGCCGTGCGCCTTCGCGACGTTGTTGATCAGCTCCATGATCGTCACCGTCTTGCCGACGCCGGCGCCTCCGAAGAGGCCGATCTTGCCGCCCTTGATGTAGGGCGCGATCAGGTCGATGACCTTGATGCCGGTCTCGAAGATCTCCACCGTCGGCGACAGCTCGCGGAACTCCGGCGGGTCGCGGTGGATCGACCACCGCTCGCCTCCTGCGTCGGCCGGCTTGTTGTCGACCGGCTCGCCGACGACGTTCCAGATACGGCCGAGCGTCGGATCGCCCACGGGCACCGAGATCGCCTGGCCGGTGTCGCGGATGGCGACGCCGCGCGCGAGGCCGTCGGTCGTGTCCATGGCGACGGCGCGGACGCGATCGTCGCCGAGGTGCTGCTGCACCTCGGCGATCAGTGTGCGGGTGCCGCCGTTGTCCCCCGGCATCTCGATCGCGAGCGCGTTGTAGATCTCCGGCAGCTTCCCGGTGAAGACGGCGTCGATGACCACACCCTTGATCTCGACGACGCGGCCGACGTTCTCCTGCGCGTGCTCGGACATGTGACTCCTGTGTCTTCGGGGGAAGCTGTCGTGTCGCTCCGGGCGCGGCTCTCGCGCCGCCGGAGGCGGTTCGAAGTCTAGCCGAGCGGCTTCGGCGGGCGGCCGGGAACCGGCGTCAGACGGCGCGGCTCGAAGACCAGATCGGGAGCGGCCGGAGCTTCACGTCGCTCGCGAAGATGTTCAGCTGCTGCCTGCGCAGCGCCTCCATCTCGCGGCGGTCCGCCTCTGGCGAGACCGTCGAGCCGGAGAGGGTCACGCGATCCTGCGAGTCCACCGGGAGCGGCGCGCGGGCCGCGACGCCGAGCGCCATCAGAGCGACCGCCGCTGCCGCCGCGACCGGACGAGCCCGCGCGACGAGACGGCTGTGCCGTCGCGTCTCGTGGACGAGGATCCGCTGCCGCGGCACCACGAGGTGCTGCGTGCGCACGAGCGTCGTGATCCGGTCGACCTGCGCCGCGAACCGCGCGCACGGCGGGCACGTCCTCAGATGTGCGCGGAGCGACGCCGTCTCGAGCTCGTTCAACTCGTCGTCCGGCGCCAGCGCCGCCCAGGCGCGCGCCTGCTCACACTCGAAGTTCGTCCGAAAGCGCGTCATGTCTCCTCTGACGTCGTCAGGTACTGGAAGTTAGACGCTGGATCGGCACCGGTGCGAGCTAGCATGAGCCGCATGACGCGCCTGCGGAACGCGCCGCTTCTCGCGCTCGTGCTCGCGCTCGTCGCGATCGTCGGAGCGTGTGGCGGCGACGATAGCCGTGCGCAGTTCGCCGAGGACGTCGTGGCCGCACGCGACCGCGTCGACAGCGCACTCGCGCAGGTCACGCAGCCGAAGTCGGTCGAGGACTTGATCCTCCGCCTGCGGATCGCGCGCGACGAGATCTCGACCGCGGCGGGCGAGGTGGGCGCCGCGAACGCACCCGAAGACCTCACGGACGAGCAACGGCGGTTGTCGGCGTCGCTGACGAACCTCGCGACCGAGGTGGGCGGCGTCGCGGATGCGCTCGAGGAGCTCGGCCCGGGCGCCGCCGACATCCGGACGCTCAACTTCGAGAACTGGAACCGCGTGCAGGCGGCGCTCGAGAACCTGCGTGACGCGGGCATCGAGGTCGAGCCGCTCGGCCGCCACGGCGGCGAGAGCGGCGGCAGCGGCAGCTGACGAATCGCGCTAGCCGCGCGGAGCGGCGCCGTTGCCACCGGCGAGAGCACCGGGCTGCAGCACCGGAAGCGGCTCCGCAAAGTGACACGCGCTCGGATGGCCGTGGCCGCGGTCGATCAGCGGCGGCTCCTCCTGCGCGCAAATCTCCTGGGCCTTCCAGCACCGCGTCCTGAAGCGGCAGCCCGAGGGCGGGTTCGCGGGGCTTGGCACGTCGCCGGTGAGGATGATCCGGTCGCGCTTGCCGCGCTCCGCCGGGTCGTCGATCGGGACGGCCGAAAGGAGCGCCTGCGTGTACGGGTGCGTCGGCCGCTCGTAGATCTGCTCGCGCGTGCCGATCTCGATGATCCAGCCGAGGTACATCACGGCGACGCGGTCGGAGACGTGGCGGACGACGGAGAGGTCGTGTGCGACGAAGAGGTACGTGAGGCCGAAGTCGCGCTGCAGCGACTCGAGCAGGTTGATGACCTGCGCGCGGATCGAGACGTCGAGTGCGGAGACGGGCTCGTCAAGGACGATCAGCTGCGGGTTCAGCGCGAGCGCGCGCGCGATCCCGATGCGCTGCCGCTGCCCACCCGAGAACTCGTGCGGGAAGCGGTTCGCGTGCTCGGGCGAGAGCCCCACGGTGCGCAGCAGCTCCTCGACGCGGGAGCGGCCGGTGCTGCCGTAGAGGCCGTTGATGCGAAGCGGCTCGGCAACGATCTCGCGCACCGTCATCCGCGGGTTCAGCGACGCGTACGGGTCCTGGAACACGATCTGCATCTCGCGCCGCACCTCGCGCATCTGGCGGCGCGAGAAGCCGGTGATGTCGGCGCCGTTGAAGAAGATCTTCCCCGCGGTCGGCGGCGTCAGCTTCAGGATCGTGCGCCCGAGCGTCGTCTTGCCGCAGCCGGACTCGCCGACGATGCCGAGGGTCTCGCCGGCGGTGACGCTGAGGTCGACGCCGTCGACCGCGTGCACCTTGCCGACCTGGCGCCGCAGGAGCCCGCCGCGAATCGGGAAGTGCTTCACAAGCCCCTCGATCCGGAGGAGCTCGTCGCCGGTCTCCGTGCGCTTGTGGAGCTTCTCGACCGTCGCCTCGCTCACGCGACGCCCTCCCCGACGCGCGCGGTCGTCGCGGCTCCGTGACCGTGCAGCTCCTCGGAGTAGTGGCAGCGCGCGAGATGCTCCGCCTCGTGCACGGGCCGCAGGTCGGGCACGATCGAGCGGCACGTGTTGCGGCCCTGCGCGAGGAAGCAGCGCGGGTGGAACGGACACCCCGGCGGCATGTTGAGCATGCTCGGCGGCTGGCCGGCGATCGGGCGCAGGAACTCGTTCTCGCCGACGAGGCGCGGGAGGCTCTGCATGAGGCCGATGGTGTACGGGTGCCGCGGGTTCGCGAAGATCGTGTAGACGTCGCCCATCTCGACGACGCGCCCGGCGTACATCACGATCACGCGGTCGCACAGCTCCGCCACGAGGCCGAGGTCGTGCGTGATCAGAAGCGTCGCCGCGTGCGTCTCCTCCTGCGCGGCCTTCAGCACCTCGATGATCTGCGCCTGGATCGTCACGTCGAGCGCCGTCGTCGGCTCGTCCGCGATCAGGAGCTTGGGCTCGTTGGCGATCGCCATCGCGATCATCGCGCGCTGGCGCATGCCGCCGGAGAACTCGTGCGGGTACTGCTTGTACCGCTGCTCCGGGTTCGGGACGCCGACGAGTGAGAGCAGGTCGACGACGCGCTGGCGCACCTGCTCCTTGTTGAGGTTCGGCTGGTGCACCTCGATCGCCTCGCCGAGCTGGTCTCCAACCCGCAGCACGGGGTTCAGCGACGTCATCGGGTCCTGGAAGATCATCGCCATCTCGCCGCCACGGATCTGCCGCAGCTGGCGCTTCGACATCGAGAGGAGGTCGCGTCCGTCGAACCTCGCGGTCCCACTCGTGATCCGGCCGGGCGGCTGCGGGATCAGCCCGAGCAGCGTCATCACACTGACGCTCTTGCCGGACCCGGACTCGCCGACGACGCCGACCGTCTCGCCGGGATAGACGTCGTAGGAGACGCCGTTGACGGCGTGGACGATGCCGTCCTCGGTGCCGAACTCGACGGCGAGGTCACGCACGGACAGGAGCGGCTCAGGCACGCAGCCTCCTCTGGGTCGGATCGAGCGCGTCGCGGAGGCCGTCGCCGATGAAGTTGATGCAGAGCGCGATCAGCACGATCGTCAGCCCCGGGAACGTGACGAGCCACCAGAACTTGAGGCCCTCGCCCTGTCCCTCGTTGATGAGGACGCCGAGCGCGGGGTTCGGCGGCTGGACGCCGAAGCCGAGGAAGGAGAGCCCCGCCTCGGTCAGGATCGCCGCGGCGACGATCAGGGTCGCGTTGACGATGATCGGCCCGACGGCGTTCGGGAGCATGTGCCGGGTGATGATCCGGAAGTCGCCGGCTCCCGACGCTTTCGCCGCCTCGACGAACTCCTTCTCGCGGAGCGAGAGGAAGGTGCCGCGCACGATGCGCGCGAAGCCCGTCCAGAAGAGGAGCGCGAGGATGATCGCGACGCGGAGCGGGTCGCCCTGACCCATGTACACCGAGATCGTCAGCAGCACGGCGAGGCCGGGAAGCGTGAGCACGAGGTCCGTGAGCCGCATGAGCACGTTGTCGACGACGCCGCCGAAGTAGCCGCTGATCGCACCGACGGCCGTCCCGATGATCGTCGCGAGGAGCGCGACCACGAGCGCGACCCACAGGGACGTGCGCAGGCCGTAGACGACGCGGCTGAGAGAATCGCGCCCAAGCAGGTCGGTGCCGAAGTAGTGCTTGCCCTCCGTCGTCGGCGGAATGCGGAGGTTCTCGAAGTCGAGCGCGTCGAACTCGTACGGCGCGACCTTGTCCGCGAAGATGGCGACGAACCCCAGCGCGATCAGGATGACGAGGCTCCCCATCGCGAGCCGGTGGCGCACGAAGCGGCGGGCGGCGTACCCCCACTGGCTCCGCGCCTTGAGCTCGACGCCGCTCTCGTAGGCGAGATCCATCGCCGCGTCGGGCTGCGCGGCCTCGGGCTGCACCGCGATCTGCGGCTCGCCGCGAACGGCGACGCTCGGCGGCGGCGTGTCGACGTGCGGCGGCTGGTTGGACAGACGATCACTCATAGCGCACCCTCGGGTCGAGGTAGCCGTACACGACATCTGCGACGAGGTTGAAGAAGACGATCATCACGGACGTGATTGCGAGCCACGCCATGATCGGGTACGGGTCGGCCTGCTGCAAAGCGGTGATGAAGTACCGGCCCATCCCGTCGAGCGAGAAGATCGTCTCCGTGATGATCGCGCCGCCGAGGAGCCCGCCGAAGTTGAGCGCGATCACCGTCGCGAGCGGGATCAGCGCGTTCCGGAACGCGTGCTTCATGATCACCGTCCGCTCGGGCAGCCCCTTCGCCCGCGCCGTGCGGACGTAGTCGGAGTTGATCACCTCGAGCATGGATGCGCGCATGAAGCGGCTGTACTGGGCGATGCTCGCCACCATCAGGACGATCACCGGGAGCGCGAGATGCTGGATCCGGTCGATCAGGAAGTTGTCCGGGTCGACGGAGCTCAGGTTCGAGACGTAGAAGATCCTGATGTCGTAGGCGAGGAAGATGTTGACGACGAGCACCTGCAGCATCAGGGCGAGCCAGAAGACCGGCGTCGAGAGCCCGAGGAAGCTGAAGGTGGTGGTCGAGTAGTCGAAGACGGAGTACTGCCTCACGGCGGAGTAGACGCCGATGAAGACCGCGACGAGGATCGCGAGCAGCTCGGCGGCGATCACGAGCTGCGCCGTGTTCCCGATCACGCGCGCGAGGTCGTCCCAGATCGGGCGGTCGCCGATGATCGTGGTGCCGAACTTGTCGGTCACCGCCTCCTCGAGCCAGTAGAAGTACCGGACGGGGATCGGTTCGTCGAGGTGCTTGCGCTCGACCATCTCCTGCAGCGTGACCTCGGAGATGTTCGGCGTCATCCGCAGCGCTCCGAGCGGATCGCCCGTGACCGAGACCATCCAGAAGACGAGGAAGCTGGCGGCGAAGAGGACGGGGATGCTGTAGAGCAGACGGCGGATGATGTACGTCGTCACGGTGCTCCTGCCTCCTCTCTGAACGATCGTGCGGTTGCGGGGAACGTGAGTCTCGCGAGAGCCCGCCCCCGATCCGGGGGCGGGCTCTCGCGTTTCGTGCTGGCTTGCGTACCGCCTCGCGGCGGACGCTAGCGGACTACTGACCTAGCGTGCGAACGACCAGTTCTCCGTCTGCCACGTCGGCCCGGAGTTCGTCGGGTTGAGGATCGCACCCTTGAGCCGGGAGTCGTGGATCTGGAACGCCGGCCGCGCGAAGAGCGGCAGCGACGCAGCGTGCGACGCGTGCAGCTTGTCGAACGCGTTGAGGAGCGCCGTCCGCTTCTTCGGGTCGAACTCCTCGTTGCTCTTCAGGAGCAGGCGCGTCGCCGGGCGGCTGCAGTAGCCGTAGTAGTTCTGGAGGCCGTTGCAGCGGTGGATGTTCACCGAGCCAGCCGGTTCCGGGCTACCGAGCCACGCGAACATCATGATGTCCCACTTCTTCGTCGGGAGCGTCACGCTGAGCGCGGTGAGGCTGAACTTCGAGTTCAGCTTGATGCCGACCGACGCGAGCTGCTTCTGGATGATCGCGAACGCGAGCTCGCGCAGCTGGTTGCCGGCCGTCGAGTAGAAGTCGAACTCGAGCTGGCCGACACCCGGGCACGAGTACACGCCGCCGGCACCCGGCCGTGCGGGACCGCCGGTGCAGCCGTTCGAGCGCAGGAGCTGGATCGCCTTCTGCTGGCTGAAGCCGAACGGCTGGTACTTGTGCGCCACGTACTCGGGCTGGAACGGCTTGAAGATCACGTTGTTCAGGACCGGGATGTTCGGAGCGATCTCCCGGTACAGAGCGGTCGCGATCTGGCGCCGGTTGATGCCCGTGAAGATCGCCTGGCGGACGAACTTCTTGCGGAGCGCCGGGTGACCTCCGGGGCCGGTCTGCAGGTCGATGTGCTCCCACGCGAACTGCAGGCTCTGCTGGACCGTGATGTTCTTCTGCTTGCGGATGTCCGCGATCTGGAGCTGCGGCTGCGGGACGATGATGTTGACCTCACCGCTCCGGAGCGCCTGGAACTGCGTGTTCGTGTCCGGGATGAAGCGGAACACGATCCGCTGCAGGTTCGCCTTCTTACCCCAGTAGTTCGGATTCCGCTCGACCGTCAGCTGGCTCCCGCGATCCCAGCTGACGAAGCGGAACGGGCCGCTCGCGAGCGGGAGCGAGTTCCGCATCGACTGCTGGAACT
>DATMJW010000091.1:0-9131 GCA_035553355.1 Gaiellaceae bacterium
GGCGTGTACGCGACGCCCGAGGACCTCGACACCCCGCACCACAAGTAGAGGACGCGCGATGCCCCAGATGACCTACCTGCAGGCGATCTCCGACGGGCTCCGGACGGAGATGCGCCGCGACGAGCGCGTGTTCGTGATCGGCGAGGACGTCGGCGTCTACGGCGGCGCGTTCAAGGTGACGCTCGGCTTCCAGGAGGAGTTCGGGCCGTGGCGGGTGATCGACTCGCCGCTCTCGGAGACGGCGATCGTCGGCGGTGCCACGGGGGCTGCGATCATGGGGATGCGCCCGGTGGCCGAGATGCAGTTCGCCGACTTCATCACGTGCGCCTGGGATCACCTGGTGACGGTCGCGGCGAAGCAGCGCTTCCGCGCGGGGACCCCCGTGCCGATCGTGGTGCGCCTGCCCTCGGGCGGCGGCTTCTCGGGTGGGCCGTTCCACTCGCAGAACCCGGAGAGCTCGTTCGCGCACGTGCCCGGACTCAAGTGCGTCTGCCCCGCGACGCCCGAGGACGCCAAGGGCCTCCTCATCAGCGCGATCGAGGATCCGAACCCCGTCCTCTTCTTCGAGCACAAGCACCTCTACCGCCGCATCAAGGCGGAGGTGCCGGAGGGCCGCTACACCGTCCCGATCGGGAAGGCGCGGACGCACCTCGAGGGCGACGACATCACCGTGATCACGTGGGGCGCGATGGTCTACACCGCCGAGGAGGCCGCGAAGCAGCTCGACGCCGACGGTGTCTCCGTGGAGATCGTCGACCTCCGCTCGGTGCTCCCGTGGGACAAGGAGGCGGTGCTCGCGAGCGCGCGGAAGACGTCGAAGGTGCTCGTCCTCCACGAGGACACGCGTACCGGCGGCTTCGGCGCCGAGATCGCCGCCACGATCGCGGAGGAGGCGTTCGAGGATCTCGACGCACCCGTGAAGCGGATCGCCGCCCCCGACACTCCAGTGCCTTTCTCGCCGCCGCTCGAGAAGGCGTTCATCCCGCAGGTAGACGACGTCGTCGCAGGGCTGCGCGACCTCGCCGAGTATTAGAGGAGGGACGATGGCCACCGGGACGCAGATCGACGTCGTAATGCCGCAGATGGGCGTGTCCGTGTCCGAGGGCACGATCACGAAGTGGCTGAAGCAGGAAGGCGAGTCCGTCAGCGCCGACGAAGGTCTGCTCGAGATCTCGACCGACAAGGTCGACACGGAGGTGCCGAGCCCGGGCGAGGGCGTCCTCGCGAAGATCCTTGTCCAGGAGGGAGAGACGGTCGAGGTGGGCACGGTGCTCGGCGTGATCGCGCCCGCCGGTGCCGAAGTCGCCGCCGGCGGCGACCTGCCGCCCGCGCCCGCGACGCAGGAGGCGGCCGACGCCGTGAACGCCGCGGCCGAGGCCGAGACGCCTGCGGCTCCCCCGGTCGCCCCGACGCCCGTCGAGCCGGAGCGGCCGCCGGCTCCGGCCGCTGCGCCCGCCGGTGACGGCTCCGACAACGGCAAGACGTTCGTGTCGCCCGTCGTCGCCCGCATCGCCTCCGAGCATGGCGTCGACCCGAATCAGGTGCAGGGGACCGGCCGTGGCGGCCGCGTCACCAAGAAGGACATCCTCGCGTTCGTCGAGGGCGGCGGCGCGCAGGCGCAGCCCGCGCAGCCGCAGGCCCAGCCTCAGCAGCCTGCACCGCAGGCGCCTCCGCAGCCGCAGGCCGCGCCCGCAGCACCGGCCGCACCCGCGCCGGCGGCGCCGAAGCCTGCGCCCGCGCCGCAGCCGGTCGCCCAGCTCCAGGGTGGCGAGTCCGAGGAGCCGATGAACGCGATGCGCCGCGGGATCGCGGAGCACATGCGTCGCTCCCTCGACACGTCCGCGCACGTGACGAGCGCGATCGAGGTCGACATGTCGAAGGTCGTCGCCCTCCGCTCGAAGCTGAAGAAGGAGTACGGCGACGCGTACGGCGTCAACCCGACGTACCTCGCGTTCATCGCGCGCGCGACCGTCGAGACGCTGCGCGACTACCCGTGGATCAACGGCGAGCTGCGCGGCGACAAGATCGTCACGCGCAACTTCGTGAACCTCGGCTTCGCGGTCGAGCTCGCCGACGGCAAGGGCCTGATCGTCCCGGTCGTGAAGAACACGGAGGGGCTCAACCTGCTCGGGATGGCGCGCGCGATCGCCGACGTCGCCCGTCGCGCCCGTGAGAAGCAGCTCACGCCGGACGACGTCCAGGGCGGCACCTTCACGATCACGAACCCGGGCGGGTACGGGACGTTCCACGGGACGCCGGTGATCAGCCAGCCGCAGTCGGGCATCCTCGGCACCTACGCCGTCGTCAAGCGGCCGTGGGTCGTGCAGGACGAGCTCGGGCAGGACGTGATCGCGATCCGGCCGCTGATGAACCTCACGCTCACGTACGACCATCGCCTCGTCGACGGCGCGCTCGCGGGGCGCTTCCTGCGCGACCTGCGCGAGCGGCTCGAGAGCTGGGGCGAGTCCGACTACTAGCGGTGGCGCAGCGGATCGTCCCATTCCTCGGGTACGAGGACGCCGCTGCCGCGATCGACTGGCTGGAGCGCGCCTTCGGCTTCCGCGAGCGGCGCGACGCTCGCCACGAGGAGAACGGGACGATCACGCACGCCGAGCTCGAGCTCGACGGCGCGACGATCTACCTCTCCACACCGCCCGGGTACGCAAGCCCGCGGACCATCCGCGCGGTGTCCGATGCCGCCCGCCGCGCGTACGACAACCCCTGGGTGATCGACGGCCACTACGTCGAGGTCGCCGACGTGCACGCGCACTACGAACGGGCACGAGAGGCCGGCGCGACGATCCTGCGGGAGCCCGAGGAGCCCGGCATCGGATCGCGAATCTACGCGGCCGAGGATCCCGAGGGGCACCGCTGGATGTTCGGGCAGGAGCTGTGAAGGGTCAGGGGCGCGTCCTCGACCTCGGCCTCGTCCCGTACCTCGAGGCGTGGGACGTCCAGCGGCGCGTGGCCGAGGAGGTCGCTGCGGGCGACGCGCCGGACACCGTGATCCTGCTCGAGCATCCGCCCGTCGTGACGCTCGGCCGCCGCACCGACGAAGGCGAGCTCCACGTCCCGGCCGACGCCGCGGTCGAGATCGTCGAGACGGACCGCGGTGGGAAGTCCACCTACCACGCTCCGGGGCAGCTCGTCTGCTACCCGATCTTCGACCTGCGCCGGCACGGCCAGGACGTCAAGCGCTACTGCCGCGACCTGGAGGAGGCGCTGATCCTGACGCTCGCGCGCGTGGGCGTGACCGGAGAGCGGATCGAGGGCCTGACGGGCGTGTGGCTGACACGGCCGCCACGAAAGATCGCCTCCATCGGCATCCACGTCTCGAAGTGGGTGACGACGCACGGCTACGCGCTCAACGTCGACCTCGACCCCGCGCCGTTCACGCAATGGATCACCGCCTGCGGGCTCGAGGACGCGATGTTCACCACGATCGCGCGCGAACTCGGCCGCCCGGTACCGGTGGACGAGGTGAAGCCACACGCGGTCGCCGCGCTCGCGCAGGTGTTCGAGCTCGACCTCGCGGCGGTACCCGCCGCAGCCGCGCGCTAGGCGGAGAGCTCGGGCAGCCAGCCGCCGTAGCGGGTGAACTCGCCCCGGCCGAACCGCGCGTACGCCTCGGCCGGCGAGGTCGTCTCCTGCTCGACGCCCGCGCCGTGGCGGAGCGCCGCCTCGTCGACGGTGTAGGCGCCCCAGTCGTCGCCGGCGGAGCGCGTCCCGACGGAGACGATCACGCACGGCCCTGAGCCGGCACCGACGATCACGTGCTTCGTCCCGCGCGGGCAGTGGACGAGATCCCACGCCTGCAGCGGTCGCTCCTGGCCCTCCACCACGAGGAGCGCCTCCCCGGCGACGACGAGGAAGTCCTCCTGCTCGTTCTCGTAGTGGTACATGCACGCGGGCTGGCCCGGCTCGAGCACACCGACGTTGATCCCGAGCCCGTCGAAGCGGACGTCGCCCTCGTAGAAACAGACCTTGCCGAGCGGCCGGTCGTCGCGCCAGCGCGCCTCGCGCGTGTTGAGGACGAACCAGCCTTCGCCTTCGGGAACGAGCCCGTGCTCGGTCTCGCGCAGAGTCGCCTCCGGAACCATCGCCCCAGCCTCGCAGATCGGTGCGCGCGCGGCTAGCGGACGACCGCGCGAAGCGTGACGGCGCCGCGGAACGGGCTCAGGTCGACGGTGCCCCTCGCGTCGGCGCGGAGGACACGGCCGTTCGCGACGACGGTGCGGACGCGCGCTCCGCGCGGGACGCGCAGCCGGAGCTTCACGCTCGTCGCCCGCGGCGGCAACTCCACGGTGCCCTCGATCGTGTCGCCGCGGCGCGAGAGCACGAACGACAGCGGCCCGAAGCTCGTCGGCGCCGCTTCGACGCGGATCGTCCCTCCACGCGCGAGCCACCGGCGGGGCGTCGCGAACGCGAGCTCGAGGCCGGCGGGCTCGCCGCGCGCGGAGCGCCGCTCGTGGACGAGGGTCAGCCGCAGCGTCTCGAGGAAGGTGCTGTTCGCGCCCTGGTTCGGCGGCAGGTACATCGTCCGGTGCCACGCGCCGCGGCGCGGCGTGACGGTGATCGCCTCGCCCGAGACGTATGTCCCGCGTGTCATCCCGACCCCGAGCATCCCGTAGAGCGCGAGGTCGAGCCGGTCGGCGCGGTCGTTGTCGGCGAGGAAGCGCGACACGCTGAGGCCGTAGACGTGCCCGAGGCCCGATGCCCCCTTCACAGCCGGCCCGTAGACGACGTGCGCATCCGCCCGCGTCACCCCGAGGAGCTGCGAGCCGTAGTTCTCCAGGTACCGCAGGATCCCGCGCGCCTCGCTGCCGCCGGGCCGGAACCACCCCGAGGCGAACGCGTACGGCACGACGAGGTTCCAGTAGGAGCCGTCGCGCGAGTCGGTGAGGAGGGTGTGCGGTCGCGTGTCGTCGTTGAGCCCCGGCCGGACGAAGATCGACCCGTCGCGCATCCGCACGAGCGCCTTCCGCAGCGCGAGCCGCACCGCGGTCTCGAGCGGGCCGACGAGCGCGTCTGCGCGCGCCGCGAGCGCCTCGTTCCCCGTCTCGCGCCACACGCGGCTCATCGCCAGCAGCCCCTGCCAGGCGACGAGATGCGTCGTCACGCTCTCGGTGGCGCGCGCGATGTCGGAGGAGAAGCGCTCGGGCATGAACTGGCCGACCTCGAACCCCGCGCGCTGGCGCGTCTCGAGCTCCACGAGCGCGCGTTCGAGGTCGGCCGCGGCCTCGGTCAGGAACTCGGCGTCCCCGTGGAGGCGGTAGTACGTCGCCGCCGCGACGAGGTGCTCGGCCGCGCGCCACGCGGTCGGGCGGAACGGCAGGCGGACGAGCGACGCGCGCAGGATCGTCCGTGCGATCTCCCGGTGGCCGAACGCGGCCATCACCTCCGCCGTGTCGAGCGCCTCCGCGAACGACAGCTGCTCGTACTGGTTGCCGATGCTGTAGCGCCAGACGTGCGCGAGCTGCTGGATCATGATCCCGCGCCAGGCGTCCTGCACCCGCTCCTCCGGCACCGAGATCCGCGCACCCTCGGCGAGCCGGCCGTCCCAGTAGCGGACGACCTCCGCGCGCGCCGCGTCGTAGGTGCCCCGGGTCGCCTGCGCGCGCCGCGCCGGAGACGGCGTGTGCAGGACAAGCGCGTGCAGCACCCGCCGCTCGCCCGGCTCCACGTCGATCCGGAAGCCGCCGCTCCGCCATTCGGTCCCGGCCTCGACGATCAACCGCGCGCCGTCGGCCGTCACGAGGCGGTCGCCGTCGCGCGCGACGGCGGGCGTCGCGCGGAGCGAGACGGTGGCGCCCCGCGAGGCGCCGCGCGCATCGGCGACGACGCGGATGAAGCTGACGATGCCGCGCGCGCCGGTGAGACGGCCTGCGAACGACTCCTGCGTGTAGCGGACGCCGTTCGTGTCGCGGTAGGACGTCTGCAGGATCGGGAGGTAGCCCTGGGCGAGACGTGGTGGCTCGAGCCGGCCGACGCAGCTCCCGTAGCGCTCGCGTCGCCCGTCGCCGACCCAGATCCCGAGCCGCGAGCCGCCGGCGCGGCGCGTGACGATCTCGCTGCCGTCGGCGACGTGGAGCGCGTACCCGAAGTCGCCCCACTCGCGCCGCGGCTGCGTGAAGGCGAGGTAGTACGCGCCGGTGGACGTGAGCGGCCGCCGCTTCGCGCCGAGGGCGTAGTGGATCGGCGCGAGGTGCCGGGCCGCGGCCGCGTACGAGGGCCCGGCCGGCGACCGGAGCAGTTTCTCCCCCCAGATGTCGCGGCCGCTCCGTGTCGCCTTGGCGACCGCCCCGGCGTAGGCGGCGCTCGCCTTCGGCACCGTGCACCGCGACTGCGCCCGTTGTGCCGCGAACGCCGATTCGGCGACCGCGAACAAGGCGAACGCGAGCAGGACCGGCGTGAGCCGGCTGCGTCGCAGCGCACGGAGGCCGCAGTGACCCACGGCCTCCACTCTAGGGAGGCGACGCGACGGCAACAACACCCGCGTCGCGAGAGGCGCTCACTACACTGGCTGCGTGGAGACGTCGCTTCCCGTCGCCGAGCGCCCACGCCGTCCGGAGTGGATGAAGGTGCGCGCGCCGAGCGCGAACGACCGCTACTACGACGTCCGGAAGCTGATCCACGGCGCGAGCCTCAACACGATCTGCGAAGAGGCGCGCTGCCCGAACATCGCCGAGTGCTGGGGCCGAGGCACGGCGACGTTCCAGATCCTCGGCGAGACCTGCACGCGCGCCTGCCGCTACTGCTACGTCAACTCGGGCAAGCCCTCGGAGCCCGTCGACCCGCTCGAGCCGCTCCGCCTCGCGCAGACGGCGTTCCAGATGGGGCTGAAGCACGTCGTCGTCACGTCGGTCGACCGCGACGACGTGCCGGACAAGGGCGCGGGGCATTACGCGGCGACGATCCGCGCGATCAAGGCGAAGCTGCCGGAGGCGTCTGTCGAGGTGCTGACTCCGGACTTCCTCGGCGTCGAGGAGGAGGCGCTCGCGACGGTGATCGGCGCGCGGCCCGAGGTCTTCAACCACAACATCGAGACGGTGCGCCGGCTGCACCGCCGCATGCGCGGCGGCAAGGCGAGCTACGACGGCGCGCTGCGGCTCCTCGAGCGCGCGAAGGAGATCGCCGAGTACCCGGTGCTGACGAAGTCCGGGATCATCGTCGGCCTCGGCGAGACGAACGAGGAGGTCGTCGAGACGATGCGCGACCTGCGCGCGCACGGCGTCGACGTCGTCACCATCGGTCAGTACCTGCAGCCCTCGCCGAAGCACGCGACGATCGACCGCTGGGTGCATCCCGACGAGTTCCGCTGGTTCCGCGAGCATGGCGAGGCGCTCGGCTTCGGCTCCGTCTTCGCAGGTCCGCTCGTGCGCTCGAGCTATCGCGCGGACGAGCAGCGCCACGCGGCCGAGACCGGCCGCGGCGCGGTCGCCTACTAGAACGACGAGGGGCGGCCGCAGCCGCCCCTCGTCCGCTCTGGCCGCCGCCGGAGCTACGGGAGCTTCGTGTACTTCGAGAGGAAGTCGCGCGAGACGGCGGTGTCGACGCGGAAGGCGAAGCCCGCGCCCTTGCAGTTCGAGTTCAGCACGAACGAGTTGACGCCGACGATGACTTCCTTCGTTCCGTCCCAGTGGATGACTGGACCGCCGGAGTCGCCGAAGCACGTCCCGCCGGAGCCGTTCCCTTCGCCGGGGTTGCTCGTGTACTGGACGTTGTAACCGTCGTTGAGAGCACTCGTGAGGTTCACGAGGCTGACCTCGCCGTACATCCGCGTCCGCTCCGCCGAAAGGAAAGGCTTCACCGACTGCAGCCCGTACCCGACGACGCGGAAGGTCGTGTCCTGCGTTCCGCGCGCGGTCGCGAGCCGGTCGAGGTAGGACGCCGACGCGATCGCCATCGTCGGATGCCCCTTGAGCGGCTTCGTCAGCTGGACGACACCGACGTCGTGCGTGTTCGGGATCGTCAGACCGCCGTTCCAGTTCGGATGCGAGATCGGCTTACCGACGGCGTCGCCCGTGCACGGGTACCCCTGGTGCTGCCCGCACGGGGCACCGCCGCCGGGGTAGGTCGCGCTATACGCGATCGGGCCTGCCGCGAACCAGATGACTGCCTTCGAGACGGTAAAGCTCTCGGCGCAGTGGCCTGCGGTCAGGAAGGTGTCGGCGTCGACGAGCGTGCCGGTGCACCGCCACTGCGGGACGCCGTTCGCGTCGTGGAAGACGACGAGTCCGACCGCCGGATGCCGGTCGCCGTCGGGCTCGCCGTACTGAACGGCGACCGCTGACGAGACGACGATCCCCGCGAGAGCGATCGCGACGAGCGAGAGCCGAAGAACCTGCTTCAAGTTCCCTCCTCCATTCTCGGCGGCGTCTCCCCAGTGCGCCGCGTCTACACCAACCGTAAACGGGTGGCGAGCTCGAGGCAATGGCGGCGCGGAACGACGAGGGGCCGCCTTCCGGCGGCCCCTCGTGTCAATCGCCAGCTGGAGTGCAGTTACTTGACGAGCGCGTACACCGCCGCGTGCGCGACCTCGGTCGTGCCGGAGTAGATGCGGAGGATCCCCTGGTTCCCGCCGGGGGTCGCACCCTTTCGCGGCCGTCATCGTGACGGTGACCGTCGATCCGGAGACGCTCGCGCCGTAGGTGACGCCGCCGCCGGACTGATCGGTGACGGCGGCCGTGTACGGGCCGACGCCACTCAGCGACGTGAGCGTCAGCGTACGGCTGTCAGTTCGGCCCGACCCGGACGGCACCCCGCCGAAGCTGACGCTGACGGGGTCGAGCGCGACCTTCGCCGTGACAGCAGACGCGACGTTCGCGCGGCCCGCGCCGATCGTGTTGACGCTGCTGACGGGCCCGCCCGTCGAGCTCTTGAGCACGCCCTGGTCAGCGGTGTTGACGATCGCAGAGCGGATCGCCGCCGCCGACCAGGCCGGCCGCTGGGCCTTGACAACGGCGCCGCGCCCGCGAGGTGCGGGGTCGCCATCGACGTGCCCTGGAAGAACGCCCAGCACGGACCCACCGCGCAGGCCCACGCGGGCTGCCGACTCCGACTTCACGAACCCGGATCCGCAGGCGGCCGAGGCGGGGCTCACGGTCGCCCCCGAGGGCAACGCGCACCAG
>DATMJW010000092.1:0-11018 GCA_035553355.1 Gaiellaceae bacterium
CCGTGGGTGGAGCAGTCGCTCTTCCTGACGGCGATCGGCGACGCGCGCGACAAGGGGGCGCGCGCGCTCGAGGCGTTCGCCTACCGGTATCCCGAAGGCGAGTCGACGTACGAGCGCTTCATCGTCCACCGGACGGTGTTCCCACGCGACTTCCTCGCCGACTTCGGCTTCACGACGGTGCGCGCGCACGGGCCGGTCGAGCTCGTGCGGCTCGACCTCGGCGGGCTGCAGCCGGTCGCGGAGGGGAGGCGGACGAAGGTGCTTCGGCTCGTGAAGGAGGCGTTCGTCCCGGCGCCTGCGCCCCAGCGCCCCTGAGCGAGCGCTCAGGCCTCGAGAGGGACGAGGCGACCGGTCTCGACCTCGAAGACGAAGCCCTCCACGCTGTAGTCGTCCGGCAGGAGCGGCGTCTCCCGGAGGCGCCGCACGCTCGCGGCGACGCTCTCCTCGACGTCCCGGAACGGCAGGAAGTCGAGCCAGCGCGCGTCGACGCCCTCGCCTTCGAGCCGCGCGTGGAGCTCCTCGTTCGTGAACGACGCCATCCCGCACTGCGTGTGCCCGATCACGTAGGCCGTCGTCGTCCCGAGCAGGCGGTTCGAGACGACGAGCGAGCGCAGCGCGTCGTCGCTCGCGACGCCGCCCGCGTTCCGGATCACGTGCGCGTCGCCCTCCTTCAGCCCGAGCGCGGCCAGCGGGTCGAAGCGCGCGTCCATGCAGGCGAGGATCGCGAGCTTCCGCGCCGGCTCCTTCGCGAGCGACGCACGGTCGCCCCACGCCGCCGCGTAGCGAGCGTTGGCGTCCCCGAGGTCGTTCGGGAGCGGCACCGCTACGCAGCGACGCGCTGCTCGGCGAGCAGCAGCTCGGCGATCTGGATCGCGTTCAGCGCCGCGCCCTTGCGCAGGTTGTCGCCGACGACGAAGAGCACGAGCCCGTTCTCCACCGTCGGGTCGCGCCGGATGCGACCGACGAGGACGTCGTCGCCGCCGGCCGCCTTGCCGGGGGTCGGGAACTGCTCGAGCCGGATGCCCGGTGCGCCGGCGAGGATCTGCGTGGCGCTCTCCGGCGAGAGCGGTTCCTCCGTCTCGATCCACACCGCTTCGGCGTGGCCGACGAGCACCGGCACCCGCACGCAGGTCGCGCTCAGCGGGAGGTCGGGCAGCTCGAGGATCTTCCGCGTCTCCTCGCGCAGCTTCTCCTCCTCGTCGAACTCGACGCCGTCGAACGCCCACTCCATCCGCAGGTCGAGCTCCTCCGCCGACTGCGACCGCAGAAGCTCCATCTTCTGCGCACCCGCACCGGACATCGACTGGTAGGTCGAGACGCGGACGCGCACGAGTCCCGCGGCGTCGTGCAGCGGCTTGAGCGTGCACGTGAGTGGGATCGCACAGCAGTTCGGGTTCGCGACGATCCCCTCGTGCTCTGCGGCGCGGCCGCCGTTCACCTCGGGCACGACGAGCGGGATCCCCGGCTCGAGCCGGTACGCCGACGACTTGTCGACGGCGAGCGCGCCGCCGCGGACGGCGTGCGGGACAAGGTCGCGGCTCGCGGAGGTGCCGACGGAGAAGAGGCAGAGGTCGAGGTCGCCCGCGGCGAGCACGTCGGGCGTCGCTTCCTCCACGACGAGCCCCGCGACCTCCTTCCCGGCCGAGCGCGCGGACGCGAACACCCGCACGTTGCGGTAGCCGCGCTCGCGCAGCAGCTCGAGCGTGATCGTGCCGACGGCCCCCGTCGCGCCGACGACGCCGATGCGGGCGTCGGTCGCGCGGGTCACCGCGGCGCTCCCAGGTCGAAGGCCTCGTGCAGCGCCTGCACCGCGCGGTCGACGTCGCTCGACGGGACGTGGCAGGCGATCTTGATCGGCGAGGTGGAGACGACGGTCGCGTCGATGCCGGCGGCCTCGAGCGTCTCGAACGTCTTCGCCGCGACGCCCGGGTGGCTCTTCATGCCGGCGCCGACGAGCGACACCTTCCCGAGATCGTTCCGCGAGCTCCACGTCAGCCCCAGGGCGTCCAGCGTCCGCGCCGCGTCGTCGAGATCCTCGGGCGGCGCGGAGAAGACGATCTCGTCGCCCGTCTGCACGATCGTGTCGACGTTCACGGCTGCCTCGGCGAGCGCGCCGAAGAGCTCGGCGCGGCTCGCGCCCGCCACGCGGTAGACCGTCTCCTGGCGCTGGTGCACGACGCCGCTGATCAGTGCCTTCTCGAGCATCTCCTCGTCCTCCTCCTGGATCCACGTGCCGGCAGCGTCCTCGAACGTCGAGCGCACGTGGAGCTTCACATTGTGGCTGCGCGCGACCTCGATCGAGCGCGCCATCATCACACCGGCGCCCGAGGAGGCCATCTCCAGCATCTCGTCGAAGCTGACGCGCGTCAGCTGGCGCGCGTCCGGCACGACGCGCGGGTCGGCCGAGAAGACGCCGCGGACGTCGGTGTAGATCTCGCAGTAGTCGGCGCCGAGCGCGGCCGCGAGCGCCACCGCCGTCGCATCGGAGCCCCCCCGGCCGAGGGTCGTCACCTCGAACGAGGTCGAGACTCCCTGGAAGCCGGCGACGAGGACGATCTTCCCCTCGTCGAGCGCCTCGTGGATCCGCTGCGCCCGCACCTCGACGATCTTCGCCTTCGTGTGCACCGTGTCGGTGACGATCCCCGCCTGCGACCCCGTCAGCGAGATTGCCTCGTGGCCGAGGTCGTGGATCGCCATCGCGGCGAGCGCGCAGGAGATCCGCTCCCCGACCGAGACGAGCATGTCGAGCTCGCGCGGGTGCGGCTTCGGCGAGACCTCGCGGGCGAGGTCGAGCAGGTCGTCCGTCGTCTTCCCCATCGCGGAGAGGACGGCGACGACGCGGTTCCCCGCCTCGCGCGTCGCGACGAGGCGGCGCGCGACGCTCTTCAGCTTCTCGGGATCGCCGACGGAGGTGCCGCCGAACTTCATCACGACGGTCCCGACCTCGCGGAGCTCGGCGTCCGCGCCGACTGCCGGGACGGTCTCGAAGTCGGTCGTCGCCATGGCGGCGAGTGTAGACGAGGCCCGTCGCGCTACAGCTCGCGCCGCCCGGCGAGCGCGCGGCCGAGCGTGACCTCGTCGGCGTACTCGAGGTCGCCGCCGACCGGGAGCCCGCTCGCGAGCCGCGTGACGCGGACGCGGTCGCGGAGGCGGTCGGCGAGGAACGCGGCGGTCGCCTCGCCCGTCATGTTCGGGTTCGTCGCGAGGACGACCTCGTCGACGCCTCCCGCGGCGACCCGCTGCAGGAGCTCCGCGATCCGGAGGTGCTCCGGCTCGACGCCGTCGAGCGGCGAGAGGGCGCCGCCGAGGACGTGGTAGAGGCCGCGGTACTCGTGCGTGCGCTCGAGCGAGATCACGTCCACCGCCTGCTCGACGACGCACACGACGGTCCGGTCGCGGCGCGCGTCGGTGCAGATCCCGCAGAGCTCCTCCTCGGTGAGGTTGCCGCAGTCGCGGCAGAAGCGGACGCGCTCCTTCACCTCCTCGATCGCCGTCGCGAGCGCGAGCGCCTCGTCCTTCCGCGTCGAGAGGATGTGGAACGCGAGTCGCTGCGCCGTTCTCGTCCCGATCCCCGGAAGGCGCGTCAGCTGCGCGACGAGGTTGTCGACGGCCGGGCTCAGCACCGGGTCAGGGTACCCGTCCCTCCCGGACGGCCCTCGAAAAATCCTTACACCCGCTTCACCGTTTTCGGCCTGGACTTTTCGAGGTTCGGGGAAGAAAATGCTTCGGACGGACGTTTCTAGGAGTGCGGCCGCCGGAATCGCCTGAGCGCACGCGCTGCGCACGGGGCGCGGCCCGTCCCACTCACACGGAGGAACATGCTGAAGAACCCGACGCTGGGGCCGGACGGCCTGAACGAGATCCTGAACACCTTCCTCGCCGACGCGGAGGAGCGCGGCAGCGTGCGCGCGGACGAGCTCGAGGCGCTCGTCACCGAGCACGAGCTCGACGACGAGGCCGTCGAGTCGCTGCGCGAGGCGCTCGCGGCCGCGGAGGTCGAGATCGAGCCGGCCGAGTCCGAGCCGGACCTCGACCTGACGCCGTCCGCCGGTGGCACCACCGACAGCCTGCAGCTCTTCCTGAACGAGATCGGCAAGCACACGCTGCTGACGGCGGCCGACGAGGTCGCCCTCGCAAAGCGCGTCGAGCGCGGCGACCTGCGCGCGAAGGAGCGGATGGTCAACGCGAACCTCCGGCTCGTCGTCTCGATCGCGAAGCGCTACCAGGGTCACGGCCTGCCGCTCCTCGACCTGATCCAGGAGGGCACGATCGGCCTCAACCGCGCGGTCGAGAAGTTCGACTACCGCAAGGGCTTCAAGTTCTCGACCTACGCGACGTGGTGGATCCGGCAGTCCTGCCAGCGCGCCGTCGCGAACCAGTCCGACACGATTCGCATCCCGGTGCACGTGCAGGAGCGGCGACTCAAGCTTCGGCGCACGCGCCAGGCGCTCGAGGTGAAGCTTGGCCGCGAGCCGACGCTCGAGGAGCTCGCCGAGGCGGCGCAGCTCCCGCTCAACCACGCCGAGGAGGCGCTCGATGCCGTCGAGGCGTCGGTGTCGCTGAACCAGGCGGTGGGCGACGGCGACGGCGAGCTCGGGGATCTGTTCGGCGACACCTCCGCGGACGACCCGGTGGAGCTCGCCGGTCTCTCGCTCGAGCAGCAGCGCGTGCGCGAGGCCGTGGCTCAGCTGCCGGAGCGCGAGCGCGAGGTGCTCGAGCGCCGGTTCGGCCTCGCCGGACACGGCGAGGGCGCAAGCCTCGAGCAGATCGGCAAGGACCTCGGGCTGACGCGCGAGCGGATCCGCCAGCTCGAGACGACGGCGCTGCGGCTCCTCGGCGAGCGCCTGCGCGACCTCGCAGACGCCGCGTAGCGCCGAGAGCTGCTCTGAGCGGCTCCTGGCGCGTCGCTCGTGGTGCGTAGGCCGGTGGGGCAGTACGGACGTACGACCCGCCGGCTGAAGCGCCGCGAGCGGCGCGAGGCTGCGCCGGAGGCCGGCTCCGCCGGCCGGGAGGCGCAGGCGGCCAGGGGCCGCTCAGAGTCCCGGGAGGCCGAGCCCGCCGAGACCTCCCGGGAGCATCCCCTGGACCTTCGACTCCATCAGCGCGTTCGCGGAGCGGAGCGCCTCGTTGACCGCGGCCATGACGAGGTCCGCCAGCATCTCCGGGTCGTCCGGGTCGATCGCGCGCGGGTCGATCGTGATGCCGACGACCTCGCCGCCCCCCGTCGCCTTGACGGTGACCATGCCGCCGCCCGCGGAGGCCTCGACCACCTCGTTCGCCGCCTCCTCCTGCGCCTGCGCCATCTGCTCCTGCATCTGCTGCGCCTGCTGCATCAGCTTGTTCATGTCGAACTTCATGCGCGTGGTTCCTCCACTTCCTGGGCGTCGAAGGTGTCCTTGAACATCGAGATCAGCGCCTCCTCCGTGAGCGGGCCGTCCGGCTCCGCCTCCGCTTCGGCTGCGGCCTCGCCGACTGCGAGGACGACGCCGAGGCGCCGCCCCGTGACGTCGTAGAGCGCGTCGCGGATCACGCTCAGGTTCTTCGGCTCGTCCGCCTGCCGCCGGTGGAAGTCCGCGCTCGCGGGGAACTCGAGCGTCACCGTCGTCCCCTCGAGCGCCGCAGGCCGCGCCTCGCCGAGGAGCGACGCCACGGGGATCGACCGCGCCTGCACCGCCGGCAGCACCGAGCGCTGCCACGCGTCCTGGAGCTGCGAGAGCTCGAGCGGGGGCCCCTCTGCGGGAGCGGGAGCGGCCGGCGCGGCTGGCGGCGCCTCGGCCGCGGGCTGCGGCGCGGCCGGCGGGCGCTCGACCGCGGCGGGCGGGGTGACGGCTGCGGCGACCGGCACGCCTGCGAGGCGCTGCTCGAGCTGCTCGAGCCGGAAGGCCAGCGACTCGCGCGAGAGATCGCTGCCGGGCCGCGTCACCTTGACGAGCGCGAGCTCGAGCGGGAGGCGCGGGTCGCCGCCCTGGCGGAGGTCGTCGACGGCGACGGCGAGGAGGTCGCAGAGCCGGAGCACCGTCGGTGACGGGAGCTGGTTCGCCTGCTCCCGCAGACGCTCGCGCGTCTCCTCCGTCACGGGCAGCGAGTCGGGGACATGCCCCATGTGCTGCACGAGCAGGAGATGCCGCAGGTGCTCGAGGAGGTCGGTGACGAGCCGCCCGAGGTCCTGGCCCTGCTCGGCGAGCTCCTCGACGAAGACGAGCGCGCCTGCCGTGTCGCGGTCGACGATCGCGTCGCAGAGGCGGAAGAGCGCGTCCTCCTCGACCGCGCCGAGGAGCTGCAGCACCGACTGGACGTCGATCGTGTTCGACGTCGCGGACGCGAGCTGGTCGAGCGTCGACTCCGCGTCACGGAACGAGCCGCGCGCGCCGCGCGCGATCAGCGCGAGCGCGGCGTCCGGCGCCTCGATCCCCTCGGCGTCGCAGACCCGCCGGAGCACCCGCACGAGCTCGGGGAGCCGCGGTCGCGCGAAGACGAAGGTCTGGCAGCGCGAGCGCACCGTCGCCATCACCTTGGCGAGCTCGGTCGTGCAGAAGACGAAGACGAGGTGCGGCGGCGGCTCCTCGATCAGCTTCAGGAGCGCGTTCCACGCGGCGTCCGTGAGCTGGTGCGCCTCGTCGAGGATGTAGACCTTGTACCGGCCCTCCGCGGGCTGGAGGACGACGCGCTCGCGGATCTCGCGGATGTCGTCGATCCCGCGCTGCGACGCCGCGTCCATCTCCACGACGTCGAGCGAGCTCCCGTTCGCGATCGAGACGCAGGCGTGGCAGACCTTGTCCGGCGTCGGCGTCGGCCCGTGCTCGCAGTTGAGCGCCTTCGCGAGGATGCGCGCCATCGAGGTCTTGCCCGTCCCGCGCGGCCCCGCGAAGAGGTACGCCTGGCGCACCTGCCCGAGCTCGATCGCGTTCCGGAGCGTCCGCACGACCGCCTCCTGCCCCACGACGTCGTCGAAGTCCTGCGGGCGGTACTTCCGGTAGAGCGCGGTCACGGGGCCATCCTAGTCGCGCTCCCGCGGGTTGCCGACCCGCCGCCCGGGGCACGAGGAGAGCGTGACGGACAGCTTCCGCCTCGGCCGCATCCGCGGGATCGACATCGGCTTCAACTGGAGCCTGCTGATCGTCTTCGCGCTGATCACGTGGTCGCTCTCGTCGGCCGTGTTCCCGTCCCAGAACCCCGGCCTCGACGAGGGGACGTACCTCGCGATGGCGGTCGTCTCCGCGCTCCTCTTCTTCGCGTCGATCCTGCTGCACGAGCTCGGGCACGCGTTCCGCGCCCAGCGCGATGGGATGGAGATCGACGGGATCACGCTGTGGCTCTTCGGCGGCGTCGCCCGGTTCAAGGGGATGTTCCCGAGCGCCGGCGCGGAGTTCCGGATCGCGCTCGCGGGGCCGGCGGTGTCGCTCGTGCTCGGCGCCCTCTTCGTCGGGATCGCCGTCCTCCTCGACGCGCCCGAGGCGGTGGACGGCGTGGCCGCGTGGCTCGGCTACATCAACCTCGCGCTCCTCGCCTTCAACCTGCTGCCCGCGCTCCCGCTCGACGGCGGCCGCGTCCTGCGCTCGGCGCTGTGGCACACACGCGGCGACTTCGGCTGGGCGACGCGCATCGCCGCCTCGATCGGCCGCGGCTTCGGCTTCCTCTTCATCGCGGGCGGGCTCGCGCTCTTCATCCTCCACGGCGCCTTCAGTGGCGCGTGGCTCGCCTTCATCGGCTGGTTCCTGCTCGGAGCGGCGAGCTCGGAGAACCGGTACCTGATCGCGCGGCAGGCGCTCGACGGGCTGCGCGTCCGCGACCTGATGGTGCGCGACCCGGTGACCGTCGATCCCGCGCTCTCGCTCGCCCGCTTCGTCGACGAGACGGCGTGGCGCCACCGCTTCACGACGTACCCCGTGGTCGAGAACGGGCGCATCGTGGGGCTGCTGCCGTTCGGAGCAGTGGCGAAGGTGCCGCGCGCGGAGTGGGAGGGGACGCTCGTCGCGGATGCGTACCACCCGAAGAGCGAGGTGCTCGTCGTCGACGCCGATCGGGCGGTCGTGGAGCTGCTCGCCGAGCTCGGCGAGCCGGGGCGCGGGCGCGCGCTCGTCTGCGAGGACGAGCGGCTGATCGGCCTCCTCTCGGTCACGGATGTGATGCGCGCGCTTCAGAGCGGGCAACGACGGGCACCTCGAACGTAGCCATCCTCATCTACAGCTGAGGCAACGTTCCCACCCGCGGCGTCTGGTCTGCGCCGTACTCTCCCGACATGACTGCGATCGAAGAACGCGCGACCGGCCGCTCGTACGAGGTCCTGCGGGGCGCCGTGCCGCAGGACGCGATCGAGGCCGCGCTGCGCCACCTCCACCTCGACGTCGTCAGGAACGGCCTCCCGCCGGAGTGGCTCGCCGAGTGGCTGTGGACGGCGCACTGGTTCCCGCACCTGAAGTGGGACGCGCCGATCGTGTCCCTCCTCGACCATCTGCCGCTACGGCTGCGCACGGGGCAGCTGTGCGACCCGCAGATCGTCGTCCAGCCGCCGGACGAGGCGGAGGAGGTCGAGCTCGTCGCGCACGTCGACCAGGAGCCGGAGTGGGCGAACGGGCGGCGCTACCTCCGGATCGTCGGCGTCGCGCTGACGCGGAACCACGCGCGCAACGGGGGCCTCGTCGTGTGGCCGGACGGTGGCAGCGCGGCCGAGACGCCCGATCTCGCGCCGGGCGACGTCGTCGTGATGGACCCGGGGCTGCCGCATACGAGCGGGCTCAACCGGGAGGGCGCGATGCGCTACATCGCGTACTTCCGCTTCCTCGGCGAGTAGGGCACCCGAGATGAGGCTCGGCGTCGAGGCAGCCGTCGTCGACAGCACGCTCGTACCCGGGGACGTCGACGTCAGCGGCGGCCGCATCGAGGCGGTCGGGCTCGGCGGCCGCGGCCGCGGCGTCGCGGTGGCGGGCCTCGTCGACCTCCACGTCCACGGCTTCGGCGGCGTCGACTTCGCAGGCGCCGACGCGGCAGGCTGGCGCACGGCCGCCGAGGCGCTCGCGGCTGCCGGGACGACGTCCTTCCAGCCGACCTTCGTCACCGCGCCGGTGGCCGACCTGGAGGAGTCGCTGCGCGCCGTGCCGGGGGCCGGGCTCGCCGCGCACGTCCTCGGGTGCCATCTCGAGGGACCGTTCATCTCGCCGCGGCGGCTCGGGATGCACCCCGCCGACGCACGTCTCGACCCCGATGCCCGGGCGCTCGAGCGGCTGCTCGCCGCGGGGCCGGTCACCGAGATGACGCTGGCTCCGGAGCTGCCGGGGGCGCACGCGCTCGTGGAGACGCTCGTCGCCCGCGGCGTCGTCGTCTCGTGCGGCCACAGCGACGCGACGGCGGCGGAGGCGCACGACGCGTTCGACCTCGGCGCGCGCGCCGTCACGCACCTCTTCAACGCGATGCGGCCGTTCGCGCACCGCGACCCCGGGCTCGCCGGCGCCGCGCTCGCGCGCGA
This sequence comes from Gaiellaceae bacterium, assembly GCA_035553355.1. Lineage (GTDB taxonomy): Bacteria > Actinomycetota > Thermoleophilia > Gaiellales > Gaiellaceae > Gaiellasilicea. The sequence goes on from DATMJW010000092.1 coordinate 9,464, forward strand.
CGACGTCGTCTGCGAGTTGATCCTCGACGGCCACCACGTCGCCGCCGAGGCCGCGGCGGTCGCCTGGAGGGCCGCCGCCTGCACGGCATCCGTCACGAGCGCGACGCCGGTCGAGGTGCGCGGCGGCGTCGCGCGTCGCCTCGACGGCGTCCTCGCGGGCAGCGTGCTGTCGCTGCTCGACTCGGTGCGGAACCTCGTGCGCCTGGGCGTCGCCGTCGAAGCGGCGGTCGACGCGGCGTCGCGTGTGCCGGCGCGCCTGCTGCGGCGGCCGGGGCTCGGCTCGATCGCGCCCGGATGCCCCGCAGACGTCCTCGTTCTCGACGGGGACCTCGAGCTCGTGCGCGTGCTCGTCGGCGGCGTCGAGCGGACCTAGCCGCCGCGCGTTGCCCCACGGGCGCCGCTGCGCGAAGATCGCCGCGTGAGCTCGATCCTCGACACGATCGGCAACACGCCGCTCGTGCGCCTGAACCGGTGCGCCCCGCCGAACGGCGCCGAGCTGTGGCTCAAGCTCGAGTACAGGAACCCGACGGGGTCGATGAAGGACCGCATGGCGCTCGCGATGATCGAGGGCGCGGAGCGCGACGGACTTCTCGAGCCCGGCGACACCGTCGTCGAGTACACGGGCGGGAGCACGGGGCCTGCGCTCGCCCTCGTGTGCCGCGCGAAGGGCTACCGGCCGCTGATCGTGATCGCCGACTGCTTCACCGAGGAGCGGTTCCAGCTCATGCGCGCGCTGGGCGCGGAGCTCGACATCGTGCCGTCGGTCGCGGGCCGGCCGAAGGTGACCTCCCAGGACATCCACAACATGGTCGCGCGAGCCGGTGAGCTCGCGACGCAGCCGGGGCACTACGCCACCGACCAGTTCAACAACCCCTACATCATCCCCGACCACCGCGACCGCCTCGGCCGCGAGATCTGGGACCAGACCGGCGGTCGGGTGTCCGCGTTCTGCCACGGGATGGGCACGGCCAGCTCGCTGATGGGCGTCTCGGACGCGCTCCGCCCGCACGGCGTCGTGATCCAGGCACACGAGCCCGCCGGGTCGGCAGCGGTCGGCGGCGGCGAGCAGGGGACGTTCCTGATCCAGGGGTGGACGGGGTTCGTGATGCCGCACTGGTACCCCGAGAAGGTCGACCGCGTGGAGGCGATCGACGACGCCGCGGCGCTCGAGATGACGCTGCGCCTGTCGCGGGAGGAGGGCATCTACGCGGGGATCTCGACCGGAGCGAACGTCGTGGGGGCCCACAGGCTGGCAGAGGTGCTGGGGCCCGAGGCGGTCATCGTCACCCTCGCCGTCGACACCGGCTTCAAGTACCTCAGCGTCGCGCCGTACGTAGACCTGTGACCGCCGGCCTGCGGCGTCACACGCCGTCGCCGCGTCATGTACGGTCCGCCCTTCAGCGACCGAAGGAGGCCACCGTGACTACGACGCCGGATCTGGAGCTGAAGGCGCGCCACCGCACGATGTGGGCATCGGGCGACTACGCGTCGATGGTCGAGACGTTCCTGCTCCCCCTCGGGCCGCGGCTCGTCGAGGCCCGAGGGGGAGCAGGAA
>DATMJW010000093.1:0-3976 GCA_035553355.1 Gaiellaceae bacterium
TCGCCGTCGATCTCGACGGCGCATCCGTGGCAGGCCCCGTAGCCGCACGCCATCGGCGCCTCCCATGCGAGCTGTGCGTCCGGCACCCGCGCGCGGACGGCTGCGAGCATCGGCTCCGGCCCGCACGCGAGCACGTCGTGCTGCCCTGGCGGCAGGAGCTCCGTCACGTACGTCGGCTCGAGACACACCTCCGCGTTGGGGACGAGGGCAGCGGCCTCCGCATGGTGCGCCGTCCGGAAGCCGAGGATCGCCGGGGGCGCACCGAGGCGTTCGGACAGGAACGGCAGCGGTGCGACGCCGATCCCGCCGCCGACGAGGAGCGGCCGCCGCACGTCGAGCCGAAAGCCGTTCCCGAGCGGCCCGAGGACGTGGATCCGGTCTCCCGGCGAGAGATCGCAGAGCGCGCGCGTCGCCGGTCCGACGGGGTCGATCAGGAACGCGAGCTCGCCCAGCTCGGCGACGCAGACGCTGAACGGGCGCGGCAGCACCCGCCCCGGCGCCTCGAGCATGAAGAACTGGCCGGGCGTCCCCGCCTCCAGGCCGCCTGCGGCGAGGCGGAGCAGCGTGTACGGCCCGACCGCCTCGACTCCCGTGACCTCACGCAGCTCGCGTCTCAACCTCGATCCTCTCCTGGAGCGACGTGGCGACCTCGGCCGAGGCGTTCGCGATCGCGTCGATGGCCAGCCGCGCTGCTGCGAGGGTCGTGATGCAGGGGACGCGGGCGGCGAGCGCGGCCTCGCGGATGAGGTAGCCGTCGCGGCGGGCACCCGACCCCTGCGGCGTGTTGACGACGAGGTCGCAGCGACCGCTGCGGATCAGGTCGACGACGGTCGCGCCCTTCTCGACGCGCTCGACGGCGATCCCGGCCGCGGCGAGCGCGGCGGCGGTCCCGCCCGTCGCGACGATCGCGAACCCGAGCGCGCCGAGCGCCGCGGCGACCGGGACGATCGCGCCCTTGTCGGCGTCGCGGACCGAGAGGAACGCGGTGCCCTCACGCGGCAGCGGCCGCCCTGCGGCGCGCTCGGCCTTCGCGAAGGCGGTCGGGAGGTCGGCTGCGCTCGCCATCACCTCGCCGGTCGAGCGCATCTCCGGCCCGAGCACCGGGTCGGCGCCGGGGAAGCGCGCGAACGGGAGCACCGCGGCCTTCACGCTCACCTGCTCGGGACGTCGCTCCGCAGGGAGTTCGAGCTCGTGCAGCCGCATCCCGGCCGCGAGGCGGGCGGCGGCGTCGACGAGGTTCACGCCCGTTGCCTTGCTCGCGAACGGGACCGTCCGCGACGCGCGAGGGTTCGCCTCGAGCACGTGGACGCGACCGTCGACGACGGCGAGCTGGACGTTGAGGAGCCCGACGACACCGAGCGCCGGTCCGAGCCGGCGGACGACACGGCAGATCTCCGCATAGGTCTCCTCGTCGAGAGACGGCGCCGGGAGGACGCACGAGGAGTCGCCGGAGTGAACGCCGGCCTCCTCGACGTGCTCCATCACGGCGCCGATGTGCACCGAGACGCCGTCGCAGAGCGCATCGACGTCGATCTCGAGCGCGCCTTCGAGGAAGCGGTCGACGAGCACGTCACCGCTGACGCTCGCCATCGCCGCCCGCACCTGCGGCTCGTCGTAGCAGACGCGCATCGCGCGACCGCCGAGCACGTAGCTCGGCCGGACGAGCACCGGGTACCCGACGCGCGCCGCGATCTCGACGGCTCCGTCCGCGGTATCGGCGATCCCCCACTCCGGGCAGCGGACGCCGAGCTCGGCGAGGAGCTTGCCGAAGCGCTCCCGCTCCTCCGCGAGGTCGATCGCCTCGTGTGGCGTGCCGAGCACGCGGAAGCCCGCGTCCTCGATCGCCTTCGCGAGCTTGAGCGGCGTCTGGCCGCCGAACTGCGTCACGACCCCCACCGGCTGCTCCCGCTCGAGCACCGCGAGCACGTGCTCGGCGTCGAGCGGCTCGAAGTAGAGACGGTCGGACGTGTCGTAGTCGGTCGAGACGGTCTCGGGGTTGCAGTTCACCATCACCGCCTCGTAGCCGAGCGCGCGGAACGTCTTCGTCGCGTGGACGCAGCAGTAGTCGAACTCGATCCCCTGGCCGATGCGGTTCGGGCCGGAGCCGAGGATCACGACGCGCGGCTTCCCGCTCGCCGGCGGCGCCTCGTCGGCCTCGCCGCGCGTCGAGTAGTAGTAGTTCGACGCCGCCGCGACCTCGCCCGCGCACGAGTCGACGCGGCGGTACGCGAACGCTCCCTGCGGCGGCCCCTCCGCGGCGAGCTGCTCGAGCTCGCGCCGGAACCACGGGTGGATGTCCTCGGGGAGGTCGGCGAGGTCGCGCCACGGCGTCACCGCACCGGCGTCGAGCTCACGGGAGCGGAACGCCTTCCAGAATGCCTCCTGGAACGTGCGCCCGATCCCCATCGCCTCTCCGACGGACTTCATCTGCGTCCCGAGCGTCGTGTCGGCGCCCGGGAACTTCTCGAAGGCGAAGCGCGGGAACTTGACGACGACGTAGTCGAGCGTCGGCTCGAAGCTTGCCGGCGTCGTCTTCGTGAGGTCGTTCGGGATCTCGTCCAGCGTGTAGCCGACGGCGAGCTTCGCCGCGACCTTCGCGATCGGGTACCCCGTCGCCTTGGAGGCGAGTGCCGACGAGCGCGAGACGCGCGGGTTCATCTCGATCACGCGCACGTCGCCGGTCTCGCGGCAGCGGGCGAACTGGATGTTCGAGCCGCCGGTCTCGACGCCGACGGCGCGGACGATCGCCGCGGCCGCGTCGCGCAGCTCCTGGTACGCCTCGTCGGAGAGCGTCATCTGCGGGGCGACGGTGACGGAGTCGCCCGTATGGGTGCCCATCGGGTCGAGGTTCTCGATCGAGCACACGATCACGACGTTGTCGCGGCGGTCGCGGATCACCTCGAGCTCGAACTCGTCCCAGCCGCGCACCGACTCCTCGACGAGCACCTGCGAGATCGGGCTCTCGCGAAGGCCCCGCTCGACCTGTGCCCTCAGCTCGGCCGCCGTCGACGCGAACCCTCCACCGTGGCCGCCGAGCGTGAACGCCGGGCGCACCACGGCCGGCAGGTGGACGCCCTCGAGGTCGTCGAGCGACGTCACGATCCGCGACGTCGGCACCTCGAGGCCGCAGCTCTGAACCGCCTCGCGGAAGAGCTGCCTGTCCTCGGCGCGCCGGATCACGTCGACCTTCGCCCCGAGGAGCTCGATCCCGAGCGAGTCGAGCACGCCCTCCTCGGAGAGCTCGATCGCGAGATTGAGCGCCGTCTGCCCGCCGAGGGTCGGCAGCAGCGCATCCGGCCGCTCGCGGCCCAGCACGTCCGCGACGCCCTCGAGGTCGAGCGGCTCCAGGTACGTCCGGTCGGCGAAGCCCGGGTCGGTCATGATCGTCGCGGGGTTCGAGTTGACGACGATCGTGCGGAAACCGTCCTCCCGGAGCACCTTCAGCGCCTGGCAGCCTGCGTAGTCGAACTCGCACGCCTGGCCGATCACGATCGGGCCGGAGCCGATCAGGCAGATGGAACGGATGTCGCGGCGCCTAGGCATGCCGCACCTCCTCGACCCAGCGCTCGAGTATCGGCCACGCGTCGTGCGGCCCCGGACCTGCCTCGGGGTGGAACTGCACGGACCGCGCGCGGAGCTCGGGGAACTCGAGCCCCTCGACCGTGCCGTCGTAGAGCGAGACGTGCGTCGCCTCGGCGTCGTCCGACGGCGCCACCGCGAAGCCGTGGTTCTGGCTCGTGACGAGGACGCGGCCGCTACGGCGGTCGAGCACCGGGTGGTTCGCGCCGCGGTGCCCGAACGGGAGCTTGTACGTCTCGTGTCCGGCCGCGAGGCCGAGCAGCTGGTGCCCGAGGCAGATGCCGAGCACGGGGACGCGGCCGAGCAGCCGTTCCACCTGGCGTACCTCGTCGCGCAGCGGCTCCGGGTCCCCGGGGCCGTTCGAGAGCAGGACTGCGTCGTGCCGTGCGAGCTCGTC
>DATMJW010000094.1:0-4440 GCA_035553355.1 Gaiellaceae bacterium
GAACTGGCGCGCGAGCTCGGGCGTGACGGTCGTGCCCCCGATGCCGAGCCAGGCGCGGTCGACGCGGCCCTTCTCGATCAGCTGGGCGACGACGTTCTTGACGGTGTTCGACGGGACCGCGAAGCCGATGCCGACGTTGCCGCCGCCCGTCTCGCCGGTGGAGATCTGCGAGTTGACGCCGATGACCTCCGCGCGGTCGTCGAGGAGCGGCCCCCCGGAGTTCCCCTGGTTGATCGGCGCGTCCGTCTGGATCACGTGGTCGATCGGGCGGCCGTTCGGCGCCGTGATCGTCCGCTCCTGGACGGCGCTCACGATCCCGGCGGTCGCGGTGCGCGCGAGGCCGAAGGGGTTGCCGATCGCGACGACGGCGTCGCCGACGCGCACACGGTCGGAGTCGCCGAGCGGGAGCGGCGTCAGGCTCCGCGAGCTGGCCTCGACGCGGAGCACGGCGAGGTCCGTGGAGGGATCGGTGCCGACGAGCCGCGCCTTCAGCGTGTCCTGGTTCGAGAAGCTGACCTCGATCTCGTCGGCCCCCTCGATCACGTGGTAGTTCGTGACGATGTGGCCGGCCTTGTCGAGCACGAAGCCGGAGCCGAGGGCCTGCTGCGAGGCGGGCGGCGCGAACGGGAAGTTGAAGAAGTCGTCGCGGGAGCGCGAGGTGGACGTGATCTGCACGACACCGCTCGCCGCGCGCGCGAAGACGTCCGAGACCGACAGGCGACCCTCGGCGGCAGCTGGGGAAGCGGCCGCAGGCATCGGGGAGGAAGTCACCACGGTCGTGGTGCCACCGCCGAGGTCGCCGGTGAGCGCGACGCCCCCGAGCGCGACGAGGCCGCCCAAGATGGCGGAGGCGACCAGGCCCGTGCCGCGGAAGACGGCGCTGTGTCGGTTCACGTGCCTCGTTGTAGCGCCGGCGTCTTAACGCGGCCTAAGCGGTCGGTTAAGCGTGCGTTGCGCGCGGCGCTAGGAGGCGAGCGGGATCGTCTGCACGACCTGCTCGCGCTCGGCACCGAGCGCCTCGTCGAGCCGCTGCCGCAGCTCGCCGCTCGCGTGCAGCTCCTCGACGATGTCCGCGCCGCCGATGAGTTCGCCGCGGATGAAGACCTGCGGGATCGTCGGCCAGCCGGAGAGCGCAGAGAGCTCCTGCCGGATCTGCGGGTCGGGGAGCACGTCCACGGCGGTGACGGGAGCGCCCGACTCGAGCAGCGCGCGCAGGGCGCGATCGGAGTTGCCGCACATCACGAACTGCGGCGTCCCCTTCATGAAGAGGCTCACCGGCTCCTCGGAGATGATCGTCTGGATCCTGTCGCGAAGCTCGCTCATGCCGTTCCTCCGGTGTCTGCGGTCTGCGGGGCGCACGTCCTGATGCGCAGCTCGTGGATGGTGCCGTCGCGGAGCGGCTCGGCGAGCGCGGCGTAGACGAGGCGGTGCTGCTCGACGAGCGAGAGGCCGGCGAAGCGCGGGCTCTCGACGACGACCTGGAAGTGGTCGCCGCCCCCCGTCCGGTCCTCCACCGACAGCGTCGGCGCGTCGGGGAAGGCGTTGCGGAGCAGGGACTCGAGGACGTCCGTGACGGTCACGGACGCATGGTAGTCGCGGGCGTCGCGGCCGCCGTCAGCGGGTGACCGCGAGCGCGGCGGGCGCGTCGCCGCGATCCTCCTCGTTGCCGCCGTAGGTCGCGGCGAGGACGAGCGAGGCGATCGCCACGGCGGCGGCGAGCAGCACGAGCGAGACGACGGCCGACAGGCTCACGGGCGCGACTCTAACGCGCGTTTGCGGATCGGCGCGCGCGGTACGAGCCGCTTCCGGTGACGACGTTCGGCTACTGGCTCTCGGCGGAGGAGCACGACCCGCTCTCCCTCGTCCGCAACACGCAGCGGGCGGAGGAGCTCGGGTTCGAGTTCGCGATGATCTCCGACCACTTCCACCCCTGGCTGGAGGCGCAGGGGAACGCGCCGTTCGTGTGGAGCATCCTCGGGGCGATGGCCGCGGGGACGGAGCGGATGCGGCTCGGGACGGGCGTCACCTGCCCGATGATCCGGACGCACCCCGCGATCGTCGCGCACGCGGCGGCGACGTGCGCGGTGATGAGCGAGGGTCGCTTCTTCCTCGGCGTCGGGACCGGCGAGAACCTGAACGAGCACGTGACGGGCGCCCGCTGGCCGGCTCCCGACGAGCGGCTCGAGCTGCTCGAGGAGTCCATCGAGGTGATCCGCGCGCTCTGGACGGGCGAGGAGGTGACGCACCGCGGCAAGCACTACACGGTCGACCACGCGAAGCTCTACACCGTGCCCGAGGAGCCGATCGAGCTCGCCGTCGCCGCGGCGCAGCCGCTCGCGGCGGAGCTCGCCGGGCGGATCGGCGACGCGCTCGTGAACATCGCGCCCGACGAGGCGATCGTGGAGCGGTTCCGGGAGGGCGGCGGCGGCGACGGGCGCCGCTACGGACAGGTGCGGCTCTGCTGGGCGGAGGACGAGGAGCAGGCGAAGGACACGGCGTTCCGGCTCTGGCGCCACTCCGGCCTCGGCGGCACGATCAACCAGGAGCTGCCGCGGCCGTCCGACTTCGACGCCGTCGCCGAGAGCGTGACCAGGGAGATGGCGACGGAGGGCGTGCCCTGCGGCCCCGACCCGGAGCCGATCGTCGAGACGGTGCGCGAGTGGGTCGACGCGGGCTTCGACCACATCGCCCTCCACCAGATCGGCCCCGACCAGGAAGGCTTCTTCCGCTTCTGGGAGCAGGAGCTCGGCCCCCGCCTCACCGCGTCCTGACGTCGCCGCAGCGGCCACGTGCGGCGGCACGGAAGCGGCCTTCGATAGATTCGAAGGCGATGGCGACCGACCCGTTCTCCGCCCGTTCGCAACTCACCGTCGGCGGGCGCGAGGTCGAGCTCTACCGCCTCGACGCGCTGCAGTCCCGCTACGACGTCGCGCGCCTCCCGTACACCCTCCGCATCCTGCTCGAGAACGTCCTCCGCACCGGGACGGAGCAGGACGTCGAGGCCGTCGCGACGTGGGTCGCAGGCGACGAGCCGAGCCGCGAGATCGCCTTCGCGCCCGCGCGCGTCCTCCTCCAGGACTTCACCGGCGTCCCCGCCGTCGTCGACCTGGCCGCGATGCGGAACGCGATGGCGGACCTCGGGGGCGACCCCGCGCGCATCAACCCGCTGATCCCGGTCGAGCTCGTGATCGACCACTCCGTCCAGGTCGACGAGTTCGCGACGCGCTTCGCCTTCCGCCGCAACGTCGAGCTCGAGTTCGAGCGGAACCGCGAGCGCTACGCGTTCCTCCGCTGGGGCCAGAAGGCGTTCCGCGACTTCAAGGTCGTGCCGCCGGGGACGGGGATCGTCCACCAGGTGAACCTCGAGTACCTCGCACGGGTCGTCGAGGTGCGGGACGGCGTCGCCTTCCCGGACACGCTCGTCGGCACCGACTCGCACACGACGATGGTCAACGGGCTCGGCGTCCTCGGCTGGGGCGTCGGCGGCATCGAGGCGGAGGCCGCGATGCTCGGCGAGGCCCTCTCGATGCTCGTCCCGCAGGTCGTCGGCTTCAAGCTCACCGGCCGCCTCCCCGAGGGAGCGACCGCGACCGACCTCGTCCTCACCGTCACGCAGATCCTGCGCCAGGCGGGTGTCGTCGGGAAGTTCGTCGAGTACTTCGGCCACGGCCTCGCGAACCTGCCGCTCGCGGATCGCGCGACGATCGGGAACATGTCCCCGGAGTACGGCGCGACGTGCGGCTTCTTCCCGGTCGACGAGGCGACGCTCGAGTACCTCCGCCTGACCGGGCGCCCCGAGGACCGCGTCGCGCTCGTCGAGGCGTACTGCAAGGAGAACATGCTGTGGCACGACCCGGAGGAGGAGCCGACGTACTCGCAGATCGTCGAGCTCGACCTCTCGACCGTCGAGCCGAGCCTCGCGGGGCCGCGCCGCCCGCAGGACCGCGTCCCGCTCGCAGCGGCGAAGGAGTCGTTCCTCGAGACGCTCGGCGGCTTCGGCACCGACCTCCACGGGGCGACGCACGACAAGGCGGTGGCCGACACCTTCCCGGCGAGCGACCCGACGAGCGAGCAGGCTCCGGCGGGCGAGCCCGAGCCGGAGACCGCAGGCGACCACGCCCCCGTCGCGACGGCCACCCCCGAACACCGGCGCGTTCCCGTTGCCGGCGAGGACTACGAGCTCGACCACGGCAGCGTCGTCATCGCCGCGATCACGAGCTGCACGAACACCTCCAACCCGAGCGTCATGATCGGCGCCGGTCTGCTCGCGAAGAAGGCGGTCGAGCGCGGCCTCCCGCGGAAGCCGTGGGTGAAGTCGAGCCTCGCACCTGGCTCGAAGGTGGTGACCGAGTACTACGAGCGCGCGGGGCTGACGCCGTACCTGGAGGAGCTCGGCTTCCACACCGTCGGCTACGGCTGCACGACCTGCATCGGGAACTC
>DATMJW010000095.1:0-4897 GCA_035553355.1 Gaiellaceae bacterium
TACGTGCGGGTGCGGGAGCGCGAGGTGCGGGAGCTGCTCGCAGCCGTGCGCGACGAGCACGGGACGTCGGCCGCCGCACGCGAGCGGTTCCGGATGGCGCTCGTGCGCCGCTTCTACGCCGACTACGCGCACGTCCACGCCGGTGCGGCGGTGATGGACGGCGAGCAGGTGGAGAGGGCGCTGCGGACGAGCGGCGTCCTCCGAGCCGCACTCGACGCCGCATGGCCGGCCGTGTCGCCCGAGAGATTGCTTCGCGCGCTCTTCACCGACGTCGACCTCCTCGAGGAGGCGGCCGACGGCGTCCTCGACCGCGACGAGCAGCGGCTGCTGCGCCGCCGCGGCTCCGGCTGGAGCGACGCCGACGTCGCGCTCCTCGACGAGGCGCAGGCACTCGTGGGCGAGCCGCCGCGCACCTACGGCCACGTCGTCGTCGACGAGGCGCAGGACCTGACGCCGCTCCAGCTCCGCGCCGTCGGGCGGCGCGCCCGCGACGGCGCGCTGACGATGCTCGGCGACGTGGCGCAGGCGACGGGGCCGGTTGCGTACGCGTCCTGGACGGACGTGCTCCCGTTCCTGCCGCGCGGCGACGACGCGACGGTCGAGGAGCTCCGTCACGCCTACCGTGTCCCGCGCGAGCTGATGGAGTTCGCGCTCCCGCTCCTCGCCGAGATCGCACCGGGAGTCGAGCCGCCGGTCGCCTACCGCACCGGCGCCGCGGCGCCGCTCGTGCGCCGCGTCGAGCCCGCGGAGCTGGTCGCCGAGACGTACCGGCAGGTCGCGCGCCTGGCCGAAGCGGACGGGCTCGTCGCGGTGATCGCACCCGACGAGCTGCACGACGAGCTTGTGTTGTTTCAACACAAGCTCTCGGCGCTCGACGACCTCCCGGTGCTGACCGCGCGAGGCTCGAAAGGCCTCGAGTTCGACCACGTGATCGTGGTCGAGCCGGCGCTCGTCGCCGGCCGGCCGCAGGGGCTGCGGGAGCTGTACGTCGCGCTGACGCGGCCGACGAAGTCGCTGACGGTGCTGCATGCGCGACCGCTGCCCGCGCCGCTCGCCTAAGGTGCGGGCGTGCCCGAACTCTGGACACCCGGTATGGCGGGCCCGCTGGAGGAGTTCGTCGCCCGCATCCACCGTCGCATCGAGGCGTTCGCGCAGGCGCACGAGGTGGAGGCGACCGTCTCGATCGAGCTCGCCGACGGCAGCCTCCACCGCCTGAAGTCCCTGTCCCCGGAGCCGGGGTTCGGCTTCGTCACGATGTGCCCGCACGGCGAGGAGCCGCAGGAGCTGATCGTCCCGCTCGGGATGATCCGCCAGCTCACGATCGCCGAGGCGGAGCCGGAGCGCCAGTTCGGGTTCGCGCTCCCCGCGGTGAGCTAGGCGCGCTCGGGCAGCAGGTCGCGGCCGCGCAGCCGCGCGAGGAGCGCGAGGAGCCGCGGTGCGACCGCGAGCGCGACGATGTCGAACCACACGTAGCCGGCGGCGACGCCGCTCGGCGGGTTGCCGTTCGCGACGCCCGTCCCCGGGATCGTCTCCGCCCACCGCCACGTCCCGAGCGCCGTCCCGTAGAGCTCGAGCCACGCCACGACGACGAAGACGCCCGCGTAGACGGCCGGAGCGCGACCGCGCACGAGGTACACGGCGAGGAGCGCTGCCCCGATCGCGCCGCCGACGTCCTCGCGCGGGAGCACGGTGACGCCGGCGAGGCCCCACCCGACGACGCCGCCGAGCGCAGCAGCGACGAGCGCCCGCTCGCGACGACGCCCACGGACCGCCTGCGCGAGCGCAGCCCCGGCGAGGTAGACGAGACCGTGGGCTGGCGGCACGAAGCTCGGCAGGTTCTCGAGGCGGTAGGTGTAGACGCCCCACACGATCGAGCCGAGGATCTCGCCGCACGTCGCGACCGCGACCACCACGAGCGTCTGCGCGCGGACGAGCGGCGACGCCCGCCACAGCGCCGCCGCGAGGGCGACCCACGTGACGCCGCCGAGGGCGAGCTGCCCGCTCAGCGCGACCTGCGTGTCGAGCGCGAGCAGCGCGGCGAGGAACGCGATCGTCGCCCCGAACCGCGCGAGCGGGGTCACCGCTTGAACTGGAAGGCGTGCCACGACGGCACCGGCGCGAGCTCGAGCAGCGCGCGGCCGCCACGCGGCTCCGCGTACCCGAAGTCGCCGGACTCCTCGTCCCACGCGACCTCGAGCAGCCCCTCCTTCACGCGGTGGTCGAGCCATGCCCCGCGGAAGACGAGCTTGCGCAGCCAGTACACGAGCGACTCGCCCTCGAGCAGGCCGACGCGCTCCCAGTGGCGGACGACGTAGCGCCCGAGCGGGCTCCGAGCCTCCGCGATCCGCCCGTCGGCCGCGAGCTCCACGAGATCGGCGGTCTCGTCGGAGTCGAGGTCGTTCGCCTCGATCAGCCCGAGCTTCACGGCCGCGCCGGTGACGCGTTCCTCGAAGTCGATCGCGCTGAAGCCGAAGCGATGCCCGAGGAACTCGACGACGTAGTCGTCGCCCGAGACGTAGTCGGCGGCCTCGCCCATGTCGCCGAAGGGTACCCTCGTCCCGTGGACAGAAAGCTCACAGCGGCGATGATCGCCGTCGTCCTCGTCGTCTGGCTCGTCGGGACGTGGATCACGAAGTACACGCTCGAGGAGATGGCGATCCTGACGCCGATCGCGATCCTCGCACTCGGCGCGCTCGCCGCCGTGATCATGCTCTGGGTGAAGGTCGTGCGCGAGTCGATGCGCAAGCGCCGCGGCGGCGCCTCCGACCCGACCGCCTGACGCCGCTCCCCCGTCCGGGTGAGGTCGTGCCGTCCGACCCCGCTCGTACCGTCGAACGGCGATGCAGGACGGTACGTGGACGATCGAGCCGTGCGCGCACGCGGACGTGGCGGCTCTCGCGGCGGCGCTCGGCATCAGCGAGATCACCGCTTCGGTGCTCGTGCGCCGCGGGCTGCGCGATGCCGGTGAGGCGCAGGCGTTCCTGATGGGGGAGCGGGAGCCGCACGACCCGTTTCTGCTCGGCGACATGGCCGCCGCCGTCGCGCGTATCCGGGCCGCGGTGTCGAGCGGCGAGCGGATCTGCGTCCACGGCGACTACGACGTCGACGGCATCTGCGCGACAGCACTCGCGGTGCTCACGCTGCGGGAGCTCGGCGCGAATGTCGAGTGGCACCTGCCGAGCAGATTCGAGGAGGGCTACGGCGTCTCCGGCGACACGATCGCGCGCCTCGCCGACGAGGGGTGCGGCCTCCTCCTCACCGTCGACTGCGGGATCACCGCAGTCGACGAGGTCGCGGCCGCGAAGGCCCGCGGGCTCGACGTGATCGTCACCGACCACCACCGCCCCGGCGACCGCCTCCCGGACTGCCCGATCGTCGCGACGCGCCCGTCCGACTACCCCTTCCCGGAGCTCTGCGGCACCGGCGTCGTGCACAAGCTCGCGCAGGCGCTCCTCGGGACGACGCACGAGGCCGTCGCGCGGCACGCGGACCTCGTCGCGCTCGCGACGATCGCCGACGTCGTGCCGCTCCTCGACGAGAACCGCTCGCTCGCGATGTCCGGCCTCCGCGCGCTCGCGCGAACGCAGAAGCCCGGGCTGCGCGCGCTGATGCGGTCCGCGCGCGTCGATCCGGCGGCCGTCGACGCGGCCGCCGTCGGCTTCCGGCTCGCGCCGCGGATCAACGCGGCGGGCCGGCTCTGTCGGCCCGACGCGGCGCTCGACCTCATCCTCACAGAGAGCGCCGAGGACGCGCAGCGGCTCGCCGCCGAGCTCGAGTCGCTCAACCGCGACCGGCAGGCGGTCGAGGACCGCATCCTGCGCGCCGCGGTCGCGCAGGTGGAGTCGTGGCCGGAGGCGAAACGACGCCGTCGCGCGTACGTCGTGTGGGGAGAGGACTGGCACGAGGGCGTGATCGGCATCGTCGCCTCGCGCCTCGTCGAGCGCTTCAACCGTCCCGTCGTGATGGTCGCGAAGGCGGGCGAGGACGGCTGGAAGGGGTCGGGACGCTCCATCCCGTCGTTCGACCTGCACGCGGCTCTCGGCGCGTGCGCCGCGCACCTGACGCGCTACGGCGGCCACCGCGCCGCCGCCGGTCTGTCGATCGACGCCGCCGCGGCCGCGACGGGGGCGCTCGAGGCGTTCGCGGACGCCTTCGCGGCGCACGCCGAAGCCGTCCTCGAGCCGCGCGACCTCGTGCCGGTGACGAAGATCGACGCGATCGTGCCGGGTTCGGCTCTGACGCTCGACCTCGCGCTCGAGCTCGGGCGCCTGGCGCCGTTCGGGCTCGGCAACCCGGACGTGACGCTGCTCGTCCCGAGTTGCGAGGCGGTCGAGCCGGGCGTCGTGGGGGAGGGGAAGCACCTCCGCTTCCGCGTCCGCCACGGTGGGCGCGACGTCGGGTCGGCGATCGCGTTCGGGCTCGGCACTCAGCTCGACCGGCTCCGCCGCCCCGTTCGCTACGACCTCGTCGCGCGGCTGAAGGAGAACCGCTGGAACGGGACGGTCGCGCCGCAGCTCGTCGTGCGGCGACTCTTCGACGCACCGGACGGGTACGAGGAGCTGCGCGCGCACCTCGCCGAGCTCTGGCGCGCGGGCGAGGGCGCGTGGACCACCGACGCGCGGGCGGTGTTCGAGGAGCTCGAGCTGCCGGCGGGTGCGCGGCGTCAGCTGTACGAGTCGGAGACGTTCCGCGCGCTGCTCGAGAGCGCCGCGCTCGACCTACCGCGCGCCGCCTAGCGACGCGCGCAGCGTCCGCGGCGGCGCCGCCCGCCGCCGCTCGCGCGCCATCTCGTCGAGCTCCACGAGGGCTCGGGCGAGGCGCAACGCCTTCCGTCGCGATGAGCGCTTCCGCAGCACGGACTCGTCCATTCGCCCCGCCGCCGCGCGTCCCTGCGCGG
>DATMJW010000096.1:0-5200 GCA_035553355.1 Gaiellaceae bacterium
ACGGCGCCGACGGCGCCGCCGGCGAGCAGGGCGACGGCTGCGACATGTGCGACGAATCCCCTCATGCAACCCCCCTCTCCTGCCGAAATACCTCTTGAAAGGGGTATCGGCAGCGACGAGGGGGACTGAAGGGCCAATTCATGTTCAGCTTCAAGTTCAAGCTCGTCGCGGCGTTCATCGCGCTCTCGCTCGTCCCGCTGACGGCCGCCTACTGGAGTTTCTCCGCCGCCGCCACGCGCAGCGTGACGGG
Source organism: Gaiellaceae bacterium (assembly GCA_035553355.1). Taxonomy (GTDB): domain Bacteria; phylum Actinomycetota; class Thermoleophilia; order Gaiellales; family Gaiellaceae; genus Gaiellasilicea. The sequence goes on from DATMJW010000096.1 coordinate 251, forward strand.
GAGCGTCGACGCGCGCCTCGAATCAGGCCTGCGGGCCGCGCTCGCCGCATACGACGACGAGCGGCGGCTCTCCGAGCGGACGGCGCAGCTCCTCGCGCGCGACACGCGCTTCCAGGAAGCCGTGGCAGCGCGCGACCGCGACGCGCTCGAGCGGCTGCTGCGCGGCAGGGCGTTCGTCCGCGTCGAGACGTCCGACGGCTTCACGGTCGGCGCGACGCCGTCGCTGGGCACGGAGACGACCGTCTCCCTCGTCGGCCCGGGCACGCGCTCGGCGAACGTCGTCGCGGCCGTGCCGCTGAACGCCGCGCTCGTGCACCGTCTGCACGGGCGGTCCGGCCTTCCCGAGACCGACCGCCTGGCGCTCGTGACCTGGAACGACCAGATCAGCGCGTCCTCCGGCGGACGGCTCCGCGGCGCGCTCACGATCGGCCACGGCCAGGTCGACACCGTCACCGTCGGCGGGACGGGGTACCGCGCCGTCGGCGTGCGGCTCGTCCCCGAGCGCGCGATCACGCTCGTCGCCCTCGCGCCTGCGGCCGAGATCGCCGCCGAGCAGCGATCGGTGCGCAGTCGGCTCCTCGCGGCGCTCGTGCTCTCGCTCGTGCTGATCGCAATCGTCGCGTACGTCGCTGGGCGCTCGATCGTCGGCTCCCTCGCGCGGCTCGTCGAAGCCGCCAACTCGATCGCGGCCGGCCGCCTGCGCGAGCGCGTCCCGGTCAGCGGCCGCGACGAGTTCGCCGCGCTCGGCCGTGCCTTCAACCGGATGGCGGCCGAGCTCGAGGCACGCATGGGCGACCTGGAGGCCGAGCGGCGGCGGCTGCGCGAGGCGAACCAGCGGTTCGGCGACGCGCTCGCCAGCACCCTCGACCCGGAGCAGCTGCGGCGCGTGGTCGTCGAGTCCGCCGTCGAGGCGACGAAGGCCGACGGCGGCCTGCTCCGCGCGGACGACGGCTCGGTCGTCACGGCGGGCGACGTCTCCGCAGGTCCGCGCCGGCTCGAGTTCGAGCTGACCGCGGGACGCGACAGCTTCGGGACGCTCGTCCTCCTCGGCCGCGACTTCGACACCGAGGCGACGATCACGGCGGCCTCGCTCGCCGGGCAGGCGGTCGTCGCCCTCGAGAACGCCCGCATGCACCGCGTGGTCGAGCAGCAGGCGCGCGAGGACGAGCTCACCGGGCTCGCGAACCGGCGCAAGGTCGAGGAGCGGCTCGGAGAGGAGTTGCTCCGCTCTGCGCGGCTCGGCCTCGACGTCGGCTTCATCCTCTTCGACCTCGACGACTTCAAGGCGATCAACGACCGGCACGGCCACCTCGTCGGCGACGCCGTCCTGCTCGCGGTCGCCGAGCGCGTGCGCGAGACGGTTCGCGAGATCGACGTCCCGGCGCGCTGGGGAGGCGAGGAGTTCGCGGTGATCCTCCCGGGGACCGATCTCGCCGGCGCGGCCCACCTCGCGGAGCGCCTGCGAGAGGCGCTCTCGGCGCTGGAGGTCGAAACGGCGGACGGGGAGACGGTCAGCGTCACCGCGAGCTTCGGTGCCGCGGCGGTCGCCGGCGTCGCCACGCGCGAAGACCTCGTGGAGCTCGCGGACGACGCGCTCTACCGCGCGAAGCGGGCGGGGAAGGACCGCGTCTACGCAGGTGCGGCGCCCGTGCGCAGGGCGTGACAGCCTCCGCAAATTCCGTTTTTTCGGGCTTCTGCGCTACAATCCCGCGGCTTTGCAGGACGACGTGTTCCCGACCTCGGAGGCACCTATGCCGTTGGAGACCCCTTCGCTCTTCGCTCGGGTGATCCAGGATCACCTCGAGCTGAAGCGCCGCAACTCGGAGCTCGAGCAGGCGATGCCGCTCGAGCGGTACCAGTCGGACGACCCCTTCGAGAACCACCCGCTGTTCAAGACCGAGGAGCAGGCGCGGCTCGAGGAGACGATGGACGGCACGGAGCCGGCGGTCGCGCTCGAAGCGATGCCGCTCACGTGGCCCGGCGAGGAGTCGCAGGAGAGCGCCGCTGAGCAGTCGGACGAGTCCGGCCTCTGGAGCCGCTCGCGCGACTTCGACTGGGGCGACTAGCCCTCGCGGCGCGCTGCGAGCGCGCCCGCGACGACCCGCAGATCCTCGACGAACATCGTCCGTTCGCGCGCCCGCGTCTCGGCGTCGGGCGCGCGGAGGATGGACGACGGGTGAACCGTCGCGAGCGTCAGCGGCGCGAGGTCCGTCTCGAGCGGCGTGCCGCGGTCGCGCGTGACGCGGAAGCCGCGGCCGAGCATCGCCTGCGCCGCCGTCGCGCCGAGCAGGACGAGCGCGTCCGGCCGGACGACCTCTAGCTCCGCCTCGAGCCACGGGCGGCACGCGGCGAGCTCGCCGGCGTTCGGCTTCTGGTGGATGCGCCGCTTCCCGCGCGGCTGCCACTTGAAGTGCTTGACCGCGTTCGTGACGTAGGCGGCGGAACGATCGATGCCCGCCTCCTCGAGCGCCTCGTCGAGGAGGCGCCCGGCGGGCCCGACGAACGGGCGCCCCTCCAGATCCTCCTTGTCGCCGGGCTGCTCGCCGAGCAGGAGCACCCGCGCGTCGCGCGCGCCCTCGCCGAAGACGGTCTGCGTGCCGCTGATGTGCAGCGGGCACGCGGTGCAGCCCGCCGCGGCCTCGCGCAGCGACTCGAGCGAGAGGCGCTCCGGGAGGAACACGGCTGCTGTCGCGCCGCGCGTCGGCACGCGTCGCGGGTACCCCGAAGCAGCGCGGGTTACGCCGCCGGTGCAGGCGCGACGGGGCCCGGCTCGAGCTCGTCGCTGCGAAGGCCGTCCGCAAGCCGCCGGAACGGTCCGTCCTGCGCGAGCAGCTCGCGCTCGCTCCCGCGCTGCACGATCCGCCCGTGCTCGAGCACGACGATCTCGTCGGCGCGGCGGACGGTCGCGAGGCGGTGCGCGATGATGATCGACGTCCGGCCGGCGAGGAGGCGGTCGAACGCGCGCTCGATGAGGATCTCCGTCGGCCGGTCGATGTTCGACGTCGCCTCGTCGAGGATGAGGATCCGGGGGTCCGCGAGCAGCGCGCGTGCGATCGAGATCAGCTGGCGCTCGCCGGCGGAGAGCCCGGAGCCGCCCTCGCGGACGACGTGCTCGAGCCCGCCGGGGAGCCGAGCCGCGACGCGGTCGACGCCCACGGCGGCGGCCGCCGCCGCGACTTCGTCGTCGCTCGCGTCCGGCTTCGCGAAGCGGATGTTGTCGGCGATCGTGCCGCTGAACAGGAACGGGTCCTGGAGCACGACGCCGAGCTGCCGGCGGTAGCTCCGCAGCTCGATCTCGCGGAGGTCGACGCCGTCCACGCGCACGCTCCCGCCCGTGGGGTCGTAGAACCGTGCGATCAGCTTCGCAGTCGTCGACTTGCCGCCGCCGGACTCGCCGACGAGGGCGATGCAGCCGCCGGCGGGGACGTCGATCTCGATCTCGTGCAGCACGGGCTCGCCGCCGTACGAGAACGTGACGCGGTCGAGCTGGAGACGGCCGTCGACGCGTGCGAGCGCGCGCGCCCGTCGCTTGTCGGCGACATCGATCTCGGCGTCGAGGACGGAGCTGATCTTGTCCATGGCGGCGTTCGCCGCCTGCACCTGCCCGTACAGCTCCGAGAGCTCCTGGAGCGGCTGGAAGACGAGCGCCAGCAGCCCGACCGCGGCGACGAGCGTGCCGATCTGCATCGTCCCCGCGCCGATCAGGTGTGCGCCGGCGAAGAGGACGGCCGCAGTCGCGATCACGCCGAGCAGCTCGACCGCGGGGAAGAAGAGGGAGTAGATCTTCTGCACGTGCGTGTTCGCGCGCCGGTTGTCGTCGTTCAGCCGGTCGAACTCCTGCTGGAAGTGGCGCTCGCGGTTGAACGCCTGGATGACGGCCATGCCCGACACCGACTCGGCGAGCTGCGCGGTGACGATCGCGATCCGCGTCCGCACCTCGGCGGCAGCGACGTGCGAGCGCTTCTGGAACCAGCGGGTGACGACGACTCCGGGCGGGACGACGAGGAGCGCGACGAGCCCGAGCCGCCAGTCGAGCAGGAAGAGGCCGGCGATCGCGGCGGTGAACGTGAGCGTGCTGACGACGAGGGTCGTCAGTCCCTGGTTCAGCACGTCCGAGAGCGCGTCGACGTCACTCGTCAGGCGCGAGATGATCCAGCCCGCCTTCTGCTGCGAGAAGTAGCGCAGCGAGAGGGACGTCAGGTGGTGGAAGAGGTCGCGGCGGAGCTCGAGCACGACCCGCTGGCCGAGCGCCGCGAGCCCGAGCCAGGTCGCCGTCCCGAGCAGCCACGCGGCGGCGTTGACGGCGACGTACCCGAGCACGACGAGTGCGAGGTAGCCCTCGTCCTCGCCGCGGATGCCGCCGTCGATCGCCTCGCCGACGAGGTGCCACCCGGCCACAGGGGCCGCGGCCGAGACGGCGGCGAGCGCCGCGACGATGACGAGGCGGAGCCGCTTGTCCGCGGCGTACGGGAGCAGCCGCGTGAGGCCGGTGCGCGTCTTACGCGGCAACGGACTCGTCTCCGAAGAGTGCGGTGAACGGCCCGCCTGCGATCAGCAGTTCCGCGGGCTCACCCTGCTCGACGATCCGGCCATCGTCCACCACGACCGCGCGATCCGCGACCGAAAGCGTCGAGAGCCGTTGTGTCGCGACGAGGACGGTGCGCCCGGCAACCGCCGGCCGGAGGTTCCGGACGAGGTGGTGCTCCGTCTGCGTGTCCACCGCGGACATCGGGTCGTCGAGCACGAGGACACGCGCGCCGGCGAGGAGCGCCCGCGCGAGCGCGACCCGCTGGCGCTGCCCGCCAGAGAGGTTGACGCCGCGCTCGCCGACGAGCGTGCCGTATCCGTCGGGGAGGTCGTCGACGAACGCGGCGACGCCGGCCGCCTCCGCCGCCGCCAGCACCTCGTCCCACGGCGCGTCGGGACGCGCCGTGGGACGAGGTGCTGGCG
>DATMJW010000097.1:0-3056 GCA_035553355.1 Gaiellaceae bacterium
TCCGCAGAGGTGCCGTTCCTCTTCTTCTCGTTCGAAGGGCTCTGGGAGCGCGGCTCCGAGTGGTCGAACCCGGTCGCGGCGGTGCCGTCGCTGCACGCGGCGTACACGCTCCTCGTGACGATCTTCCTGTGGCGCTTCGCCCGCCGGGTGCGCCCGCTGCTCGCCCTGTATCCACCGGCGATGGCGTTCGCGCTCGTCTACTCGGCCGAGCACTACCTCGTCGACGTCCTGCTGGGGTGGGCGTACACGCTCGCCGCGGTGTGGGCGGTCGCGTGGACGGCGCGCCGCTACGGCCGCGTCAGCGCGCGATAGCCGCTCTGCGTCCGCACGAAGACCTGCCACGAGTGGAAGCCGTAGAACGCGCGCACGTCACGCTTCATCGCACGCGCGTAGGCGAGCACGGCGTCGACGTACAGGGACGAGTGGTTGTACGCCCACAGCGCGCTGCGCAGGTCGCGGGGCGCCCCTGAGGCGCGGAGGTAGTTCGCGGCCCCCATGATGGCGTCGCGCGGGTCGTGCACGGCGCCGCCGAGCCCGTAGGCGCGCCACGTCGCGGGCAGGAACTGCATCGGCCCCTGCGCGCCGGCGGTGCTCGCGGAGCGGACCTTGCCGAACGCGCTCTCGACGAAGTTGACGGCCGCGAGGACGTGCCACGGGACGCCGAAGCGCCGTTCGGCCTCGCGGTAGTGGCGCAGGAGCTCGTCGGCGGGGCGCGCCGGGCCAGTGCGGAAGGCGGCGAGCGGGAGTGCCGTCGGCGGCGTCAGGCGAACGAGCGCGCGCCGCGCCGTCAGGACCTCGCGCGCGTTCTGCCTCTGGCGCGGCGGCAGCGCCGCGACGACGGCCTCGGCGGTCGCGCGCGGCGCGAGCCCGAGCTCGAGGTAGAGGCGCTGTTGGTGGAGTGCCCAGAGCAGGAGCTCGCGGGGCTGCCGCGGCGTCCCCGTCGCGCGCCACGCCTCGATCTCGTCGTTCAGCTTCCGGTTCGTGTGCGCGAGCCGCTCGGCGATCGACGCCGCATCGGTCGGGAGCGGCGCCGCCGGCGGCGGCGCCGCGGCGGGGAGAGCGAGCGTTGCGGCGGCGAGGAGCGCGACCACGCGCCGATCCTCGCGCATCCGCGACACCGGCGCGGCGTACACTCGCGTCGCGGGCGGGGTGCCGGAGCGGTCGAACGGGGCGGTCTTGAAAACCGCTGCCCGTGCAAGCGGGCCGTGGGTTCGAATCCCACCCCCGCCGCTGGTTTCGCACGATGAGGTGCACGGCAGCCGCGACGCGCTCGCGGCACCGACCGCGGAGGAGCGGGCGTGGACGCAGACGCATCCCCACAATGCGTGCATGAGCGATTTGCGCATCGTCACCGACGACGGCGGCGACGGGAACTCGACGCCGGAGCCGTCGCGAAGCGAAGAGGCATGGGCCGGGCCGTACGTTCCTCCCGGTCACGTCGTCCGTACCGGCTACGTCCCCGTCCACGATGTCGTCTGCCACGTCACCGGCAGCCACCAGCTGAACCCCGCCGCGGTCGAGAGGGCGTACCGGGAGCAGCTCGCGGCGGACGACGCCCAGCCGTGGCCGCCGCCGACCGGCTACTGGCGCGCTGACGGGCGGTTCGTGCTGACGGACGGGCGCAGTCGGTTCGTGGCGGCGCTGATGCTCGGGCGGACACACGTCCTCGCGGCGTGGCTCGAGCCGCCGTCCCACAGCTGACGCTTCGCCGCGACCGCCGCGCCACGACGACCCACTGCCGCCTCGCCGGCACACGACTGACCGCGTGGACGCCCCCGCAACGCGTCAGTCGGCGCGGCGGACGGTGACGTCGTAGGCGACGAACGCCATCTCGATGCCCGCATCGTCGAATCGCCGCCGCACCCGCCGCGTCACCTCGTCCTTCACCGTCCGCGCCGTCCTGACCGGGACGATGAAGCGCGCCGCGAGCTCCATCCAGCTCTCGGCGGCGCGGACGAAGACGCGAGGTTCGGTCTCGGTGCGTGGCACCGGGTAGTGCCGCGCCATTGCCGCGAGCGCCTGGCGCGCACCTGGCGCGTCGACGATCGCCTCGATCTCCTCGAGCACGATGCGTTCAGCCGTCTCCCAGTCGGCGCGATAGGGAACGCCGAACGCGATCTCCTCCCAGATGTAGTCGAAGCCGGCGGAGTAGTTGAAGACGGGCTCCGTGAACGTCGCCTTGTTCGAGACCGCGACGACGCGCCCGGTGTGCTGTCGCCCCTGCACCCACGTCGTCGGATCGCCCTCGGCGCCGATCTCGAGGATCTTCGTCCGCAACGGCGTGATGTCGATGACATCGCCGCGGACGCCGCCGAGCTGTACCCGGTCGCCGACGCGGTAGATCCGTCCGGAGAGGATGTTGAACCAGCCGGCCGCGGCGCCGATGACCTCCTGCATCGCAAACGCGACACCGGCCGCTGCGAGGCCGACCACGAGCCCCAGCCTCCCGAGCTCCTCTCGCCAGACGACGAGGAGCGCAATGCCTCCCGCAACGACCGTTGCGTACCGCGCGAGGCGCCGAAAGTGGTGCCGCGCGAACGCGTCGTCACGGTGACGCCGCCCCACGACCGCCGTCGCCCCGACAGCGGCGAGGACAGCAACGCCGACGACGATCGCAGACGCGATGATCCGGGTCACCACGCCAACGTAAAGCGTCCAGCGGACGCTCTACGCGCACCGCCGAGCCGGTGGCGCGCAGCCGACGCTAGACGTCGTCGACGTCGGCGGCGGAGGACCCGTCACCGGCGCGCCAGACGACAGCGCAGCGGGGTTCCACGTCGACCGTCAGCTGGAAGACGTCCGGCCTGTTGTAGTGGCCGACGACGTCGAGCGCCTGGAAGGCCGACGCGATGCCGTCGATCTCGATGTCGCCGTACACGATCGCTCCTCGTTGCCCGCAGGACCGGCGACCCAGTCGCCGTCGGGGCCGACGATGCCGGAGCCGCCCGGGAGCAGGACGCCCGGCTCGGGCGAGTAGGTGTCGGCGAGCGCGCGAACCGCCTCGGGCGCTTCGAAGTCGGCCGGCATCGCCGCCTCCGGCAGGTACATCCCGGCGC
>DATMJW010000098.1:0-10434 GCA_035553355.1 Gaiellaceae bacterium
CGTCGGGAGACGGGGCCCTCAGGGCCTAGCTCATGCCGGGGATCTCGGCGTACGCGACGACGCGGCCGCCGACGATCACGGTGAGGACGTGGTCGCCGTCGGCGATCACGCTCCACGAGACCGGCTCGTCGCGGTAGCGCACCGCGCTCGATGCGCGGGCTGCGCCACGGGCATCGGCGGTCGCGACCGCCGCCTTGGCGAAGCTGGCGCCGAGCCGCGGGTACCGGCCTGTCCGGACGAGGACGGTCGCCTTCGCGCCCGGCTTGAGGCCGGTGAGCCGCACCGACACCTTCGTGCCGATCCCGTTCGCGCCGAGCGTGGCAGTGCCCTTCACGCCTGAGTTCGCGACCGGCTTGAAGACGACGGTCTCGGTCGGCGCGACCGCGGCCGCGCTCGCTGCGAACGCTGCGGCGACGACTGCGACGAGGCCGGTGGTACGGATGAAGCGGGACATCGCTACTGCTCCTTCGATGGTGGTTGGCGTGCTCGCAACGTACGTCGCCGCCCCCCTCCACGTCATCGGCCGCGACGACGATTCGGGCTCGTCCCGCCGGACGAGCCGCGGGTCATCCGCTCGGGAGAGCCGCACCCGCAGCCCGCGGTCCGAGCGCGGCGACCACGACGTCGTGCGGGTCGACCGGGAAGGCTACAATCGCCGCCGATGGCGTTCCGGGGCCTCTTCTCGTTCCTGTTCCAGCGGTCGTCGGCCGAGGAGCGCGTGGCGCAGTACGTGATCCGCGAGCACGATCGCGGGCGCGACCTCGCCGAGATCCTCGCCGACCGGTACGTCCAGAACCGCACGACCCCTGAGCAGCGGGCGCGGCTTCTCGACCGGCCGGAGGTCGTGCGCGCGATCGGCAACGACGCGCTCGAGAGCGCGCGTCGGCAGTCGACCCCCGGCGCCTAGAGTTCGCGGCCGACGCCGCGTTCGCGCGCGCGGCGGACGACCTCCGCCGCCGCAGCGACGTCCCAGGCCGCGACGCCGTTCGACTTGAAGAGCGTGATGTCGCTGTCGCTCTGCCGGCCGCGCAGCTCGCCCGAGACGACGTCCTCGAGCTCGTGCACCTCGAGCCAGTCGAGGACGCCGCCGGCGACCGGCTCGATGAGGTCGCCCGATTCGAGCCGGCTCTGCTCGACCGAGTCGCAGCACACGAAGCTGGCCCGCTCGAGGACGACGTTGTCGAGCTCGCGCGCGCGCGGGTCGTTCGCGCCGACGGCGGCGACGAACGCGCCCTCGCGGAGCCACTCGCCGCGCAAGACGGGGTCGCGCGACGTGGTCGCCGTGACGACGACGTCCGCGTCGGCCGCCTCGCGATGCGACTCCGCCGGCTCGGCGCCGACGCGCGCGCAGAACGCATCGAGCCGCTCCGCGGTGCGGCAGTAGGCGACGACGCGCTCGATCGTCGGCACGGCCGCCCGGATCGCCGCGACCTGCGACTCGGCCTGCCACCCGCAGCCGATCACTCCGAGCGACGTCGCGCCCGCGCGCGCGAGGTACTTCGCCGCGACCCCGCTCGCGGCGCCCGTCCGCCGCTGACCGAGCGTGTCGGCCTCGAGCACCGCCTCGAGCCCCCCGCCCGCCGTCGAGAAGAGACAGACGACGAACGCGAGCCGCCCGTCGACGACCGTGTAGGACTTGAGCCCGGCATACCCGAGCTCCTCGTCGACGGCGGCCATCACCGCGAAGTAGCCGTCGTCGAGCGCGAGGCGCCGGCGCGGGACGGTCTCGACGGCACCGGCCGCCATCCGGCGCAGGCACTCCTCCACGACCGGGACGGCGTCGCCCGGCGAGAGCAGCGCACCGACGTCGGCCTCGGTCAGGTAGAGCGGCATGCCGGGAAGGCTACTTCGGCGCCGTTTGCAGCATCTTCTTCAGGGGGAGGAGGTGCGCATGCGGGTGATGTTCTGGACGTACTGGCTCCTGATCGTCACCGGCCTCGCCCTCTACACCGCGATCGGCGCGGCCCACCACTGATGCGGTTCCTGCGCGAGAACTCCCTCTCGCTGTTCTTCCTGCTCATCTTCCTCGCGTCGCTCGCAGGTCAGTCGTTCGCCGGGCAGCGGTCGTACAACGAGGAGCAGCTCGAGCATGCCGGCGACCCCGTCTCGTGGGCGCGCTACCTCGTCTCGTCGCACTTCGGGCGCTCGGTGATGGAGAACTGGCAGTCCGAGTTCCTTCAGTTCACGCTCTTCATCCTCGCGACGGTCTGGCTCGTCCAGCGCGGCTCGAACGAGTCGAAGCCGCTCGAGGACGCGGGTCCGGAGTCCGATCAGAAGCAGCGCGTGAAGGGGTACGCGCCCGAGAACGCACCAGGCTGGGCGAAGGCGCGCGGAGTGCGGCTCTGGCTGCTCTCGAACTCGCTGCTCCTCGCGATGGCGACGATCTTCCTGCTCTCGTGGGGTGCGCAGTCGCTGACCGGCTGGACGGAGTACAACAACGAGCAGCGCGAGCACAACGAGCCGCCCGTGGCGTGGGGCGACTACGTCCTCACGTCGCAGTTCTGGGAGGAGACGCTCCAGAACTGGCAGTCGGAGTTCCTCGCCGTGGGCACGATGGCCGTCTTCACGATCTACCTTCGCCAGCGGGGGTCGCCGGAGTCGAAGCCCGTCGGGGCACCGAACGACGACACAGCGGCGTCCGGCTGACGGAAAGAGTGCGCCCGGGATGATTCGAACATCCGACCTCTGCCTCCGCAGGGCAGCGCTCTATCCCCTGAGCTACGGGCGCCTGGGACGCCAGGCAACGGCGAGGCGTCAGTGTAGCTGGGTGACGGCGCGCCCATCGAGGTCGAGCACGGCCTCCGCCGGCACCTCGCGCCGTACGTAGCCGAGCGCGACGACGTCGTCGCCGTCACGAGCGCGGCTCGAGACGCGACCGACCGGCTTGCCCTCGTGAGCGAGCTCCGCGTCGTAGCGCGGGATCTCGGCGCCCGCGATCCGCAGGAGGCGGAGCGCGCGGTTCGGGCGCCCGCGGTAGTGGAGGCGCGCGACCGGCTCCTGCCCCGGATAGCACCCCTTGGTGAAGGAGATCGCGCGCGTGTCGAGCCCGGCCTCCGCCGGAAGCACGCGGTCGTCGATCTCGCGTCCGTAGCGCGGCGTCCGTGCGCGGATCCGGAGCAGCTCGAGCTCGTCTTCGCCCACCGGCTCCGCGCCCTCCGGCGGCTCGCCGTCGAGCAGCTCGACCGCCTCGATCCCGTACTCGCGGTTCGGGATCCCGTTGCCGCCCCCGAGGACGAGGACCGAGGTGTGCTCCTCCGGCTCGATCGCCGCCTTGGTCGCGAACCGGGCACGAAGGAGCGTCGCGGCGAGCGGCTCGCCGAGGCCGGGCTCGGTGAGGAGGAGGAAGTCGTCGTGCCCCCGCCGCCACGCGACGAGCGGCGCGACGACACGCCCCTTCGCGGTCAGGAGCAACGCCTCGCGCGCGTCGCCGAGGTCGAGCGTCTCGATCTCGTTCGAGAGCATCCGCTCGAGGTAGGAGGCGGCTTCGGGGCCGGAGACGCGCACGAAGTCGCGCGGCCTCCGCGCGATGCGGACGGCGGTGAGGGCCACGGCCTCTAGTGTACGGAGCGTGTTCCGGAGCAAGGCCGAGCAGAAGGTGCGCGATGCGGGGTACGACCCGGCGCGGCTCCCGCCCGGTCAGTACCTGACGGAGAAGTGGCCGGTGCTGCACGCCGGCGTCGTCCCCTCGGTCGACCTCGCGACGTGGGAGCTCCGCATTTGGGGCGCGGTGGAGAACGAGGTGACGTTGACGTGGGAGCAGCTCCAGGCGCTGCCGCGGACGGAGCACGTCCAGGACATCCACTGCGTCACCCGCTGGTCGAAGTTCGACATGGCGTTCGCCGGCGTCCACTGGCGCGAACTCGAGGCGCTCTGCCGGCCGACGGCGGCCGCCCGGTTCGCGGTCGCGCACGCAGAGGCCGGCTTCACCGCGAACGTGCCGATCTCGTACCTCCGCGACGACCTGGCGCTCCTCGCGGACTCGGCGAACGGCGAGCCGCTGACGCCCGAGCACGGGTGGCCGCTGCGCCTCGTGATCCCGGGCAAGTACTTCTGGAAGAGCGCCAAGTGGCTGCGCGGGATCGAGCTGACCACGGCGGACCGTCCGGGCTTCTGGGAGCGGTACGGCTACCACAACGACGCCGACCCGTTCCGCGAGCAGCGCTACTCCTTCTGACTCCTTCCGACCGCGTGGAGGATCACTCGAACGAGTGACTCCAGGCGCCGCCGCCGGGGCCGATACCTGGGGTACCCACCTCCCCCAGTTCCATCCCCTCGAAGACCGCTCCCCCCTCTTGCGGTCTTCACTCGAAGACCGCGGCCCCCTCCGCGGTCTTCTGCTTTTGGCGACAACACGTGGCCGGTGCGGCCACGTCCTGTGCTTAAAGCACCGGACGTGGCCGGAAACGACGGAGGGCCGGCATCAGCCGGCCCTCCGTCGCGATCTCGAGCCCGAGGGCTCGTTACATCATCCCGTCCATGCCGCCCATGCCGGGCATGCCGGCAGCGGCGCCCGGCTTCTCCGGCGCCTCGGCGACGATCGCCTCGGTGGTCAGGATGTTCTTCGCGATCGAGGCGGCGTTCTGCAGCGCCGAGCGCGTCACCATCGTCGGATCGCCGATGCCCGACTTGAGCAGGTCCTCGACCTCGCCCGTGTCGATGTTGAGGCCGAAGCCCCGCTCGGAGTTCCGCACCCGCTCGACCGCGATCGAGCCCTCGAGGCCCGCGTTCGTCGCGAGCTGCCGGAGCGGCTCCTCGAGCGAGCGGAGGATGATGCGGGCGCCCGTCCGCTCGTCACCGTCGAGCGAGGAGAGAACCTGCTCGCTCACGGCGTCGGCGGCGTTCAGGAGCGCGACGCCGCCACCCGGGACCTGACCCTCCTCGAGGGCCGCCCGCGCGGCCTGCAGCGCGTCCTCGACGCGGTGCTTCTTCTCCTTCATCTCCGTCTCGGTCGACGCGCCGACCTTGACGACGGCGACACCGCCGGACAGCTTCGCGAGGCGCTCCTGGAGCTTCTCGCGGTCGAAGTCGGAGTCGGTGTTCTCGATCTCGGACTTCAGCTGCTTGATGCGGGCCTTGATCGCCTCGGACTCGCCGGCCCCGTCGATGATCGTCGTCGAGTCCTTGTCGACGACGACGCGGCGCGCGCGGCCGAGCTGCGCGAGCTTCGTGTTCTCGAGCTTGAGGCCCATCTCCTCGGTGATCACCTCGGCGCCCGTGAGGATCGCGATGTCCTCGAGCATGCGCTTGCGGCGGTCACCGAAGCCAGGCGCCTTGACGGCGACGGCCTGGAAGGTGCCACGCAGCTTGTTGACGACGATCGTCGCGAGCGACTCGCCCTCGACGTCCTCCGCCACGATCAGCAGCGGGCGGCCGGCCTGGATGACCTGCTCGAGCACCGGCAGGAGGTCCTTGACGGCGCCGATCTTCTGGTTCGCGACCAGGATGAACGGGTCGTCGAGCACGGCCTCCATGCGCTCGGCGTCGGTGATCATGTACGGCGACAGGTAGCCCTTGTCGAACTGCATGCCCTCCGTGAACTCGAGCTCGAGGCCGAGCGTCTGGCCCTCCTCGACGTTCACGACGCCGTCCTTGCCGACCTTCTCGATCGCGTCCGCGATGACCTCGCCGATCTCCCGCTCGCGCGAGGAGACGGTGGCGACGCGGGCGATGTCCTCCTTGCCCGAGACCTGCTTCGACTGCGACTTCAGGTTCTCGACGACGGCCTCGACCGCGGTCTCGATGCCGCGCTTGAGGCCCATCGGGTTCGCACCGGCCGCGACGTTCTTGAGGCCCTCGCGGACGATCGCCTGCGCGAGCACGGTCGCCGTCGTGGTGCCGTCGCCGGCGACGTCGTTCGTCGCCGTGGCGACCTCGCGGACGAGCTGCGCGCCCTGGTTCTCGAACGCGTCCTCGACCTCGATCTCACGTGCGATCGTGACGCCGTCGTTCGTGATCGTCGGCGCGCCGAACTTCTTGTCCAGCACGACGTAGCGCCCCTTCGGGCCGAGCGTGACCTTGACGGCGTCGGCGAGGATGTTGACGCCGCGCTCGAGCGCGCGCCGCGCATCCTCGTTGAACTTCAGCTCCTTGTGAGCCATGGCTTCGTTCCTCCTTGTTCTCTCTAGGTCTAGACCGCGGCGCGGTCGCCGACGACCTTCGCCAGGACGTCGGACTCGCGCAGGATCAGGACCTCGTCGGCGCCGAGCTTGATCTCGGTCCCGCCGTACTTGGAGAAGATGACCTCGTCACCCTCCTCCAGGTCCATCCGGATGTACTCGCCGTCCTCGTCGCGCGGGCCGGGACCGACTGCGAGGACGCGGCCGCGCTGCGGCTTCTCCTTCGCGGTGTCCGGCAGCACGATGCCGCTCACGGTGGTCTCCTCCTCGTCGATGATCTCGACGATGAGGCGGTCACCAAGAGGCTGCAGGTTCATTCGATTGCCTCCTCGGGGTCTCAGACTCTCCCGCCGTCACGCGTGCAGCGCGCACTTCGTGACAGCCCTTGGCACTCTCACCTCCTGAGTGCCAGGGCGATGATACCAATGACGAAGCCGCGCGCAAGTGGCCTCTGCAGACGTGCCGGCGGCGGTGTTACAAACTCGACGTGGCCCGCGAGTTCTCGGCCGGCGGCGTCGTCGTCCGCCGCTTCCGCACCGGTTGGCACCTCGCCGCCATCCGCCCACAGGGCAGAGGCGAGCGCACGTGGGCGCTGCCGAAGGGGCTCGTCGACCCCGGCGAGACGCCCGCGGAGACCGCCGTTCGGGAGGCGTACGAGGAGACGGGGCTGCACGTCCGCGCGGACGTGAAGCTCGGCGACGTCCGCTACGTCTACACACGCCGCACGGGCGAGCGCGTCTTCAAGGTCGTCAGCTTCTACCTCCTTCGCTACCGGCGCGGCCGGATCGGCGAGATCCCGCCGGGGATGGAGGTCGAAGTGGCGGCTGCGCGGTGGCTCCCGCTCGCCGACGCGCCGACGCTGCTCGCCTACGGCGGCGAGAAGGACATGGCTCGCAAGGCCGCGGAGGTTCTCGCCGGGGAGCCTCTATAGTCGGGCCGCGATGGCGATGTACGCGCTCAACTTCTACTCCCCCGTCGTCGCCGATCAGCTGCGCACGCAGCGCAAGACGGCGACGATCCGCCTCGGCGACAAGTCCGGGAAGTACAAGAAGGGGATGATCGTGACCGTGCTCGTCGGCGTCCGCTACGGCCAGCGCGAGAAGATCTTCGACGCCGTCATCGACAAGGTCGAGGTGAAGCAGCTCCGCGACCTGTCGCCGCGCGAGATCGAGCACGACAACCCGGAGATCAAGCGCGTCGACGAGATGTGCCACTTCCTCAGCCAGCTCTACAACCGCGAGGTCTCCGAGGACGAGACCGTCACGGTGATCCGCTTCTCGCAGATCATCGGGACGATGTTCTAGGCGCCGGCGCCCGCTGTGCGCGCATTCGTCGTCTGCGCTGTCACGCTCGGGCTCGCGGCGCTCGCGCTCGCCGGCTGCGGAGGCGGCGCCGAGTCGGCGCAGCCACTCGAGGACGCGAAGCCCGAGCACATCCACGGCGTCGGCGTCGACCCAGGCGACGGTGCCGTCCTCGTCGCGACCCACCGCGGCCTCTTCCGCGCGGCGCGCGGGGCCGACCGGCTTCGCCCGGTCGGGACGTATCGCCACGACCTGATGGGGTTCACCGTCGTCGGCGCCGGCGACTACGTCGCCTCCGGCCATCCCGACCTGCGCACCGATCTGCCGTCGCACCTGGGCTTGATCCGCTCGCGCGACGGCGGCCGGACGTGGCAGCCGGTGTCACTGCACGGCCACGCCGACTTCCACCTCCTCCGCGCGCGCGGCGACGTGCTCTACGGCGGCGACGTCCGCGGCGGCCGCTTCCTCCGCAGCGACGACGGCGGCACGACGTGGGAGGAGCGCACGCTGCCCGCGCCGACGTCGGACGTCGCGGTGTCGCCGGCCGACGAGGACCGGCTCGTCGCCGCGACGGAGCGGGGGCTCTACGCGAGTGAGGACGGCGCCCGCTCGTGGCGCCGCCTCCGCGCGGGCATCGGCTTCGTCGCGTGGCCGGCGGAGGAGCTCCTCGTCGTCGTCGCGCCGGACGGCAGCGTCTCGAGGAGCCGCGACGGCGGGCGGACGCTCCAGTCTGGGGGCTCGCTCGACGGACAGCCGGAGGCGCTCGCGGCCGCCGACGGCGCTGTCGTCGCGGCCGTCCACGGGCGCGGCGTCTTCGTGTCCCGCGACGGCGGCGCGACGTGGACGCTCCGCGCGCGTTGACGGGGCGACGGCGGGCTCAGCGGCCGGGCTTGCGTATCTGCACGCCGAGCACCTCCGGCGGCCGCACCGCCGCGCCGCACTCCTCGCACTCGACCGCGAACGCGGACGGGAACGGCGCGGCGCACGCGGGGCACCGATGCCGCGTTTCGCCGCCGCAGTGCGGGCACGCCTGCGGGAGCTCGGCCTCGTGCTCGAGGAAGTAGCGCCACACCGAGCCGCAGGCGAGACAGAAACAGGTGTAGTCACCGAGCGTCTTGCGGCGCTCCTCCTGGATCCAGTTCCGACGCGGCCGTGACATCTACGGAAAACCGTACCTTCGTCGCCCGAGGCGGCTGGTAGAAACGACGGCATGACCGCCCGCACGAATCCGTGGCTCGTCCTCGTCCTCGTCTGCCTGGCGCAGTTCATGGTCGTCCTCGACGCGACGATCGTGAACGTCGCGCTGCCGTCGATCCAGCAGGACCTCGCGATCGCGGAGGCAGACCTCCAGTGGATCGTCAACGCGTACACGCTGCTCTTCGGCGGCTTCCTCCTCCTCGGCGGCCGAGCGGGTGACCTGCTCGGGCGCAAGCGGCTCTTCCTCGCCGGCGTCGTCCTCTTCACGGGGGCGTCGCTCGCGTGCGGCCTCGCCCAGTCGTCGGAGGTGCTGATCGTGGCCCGCGGGCTGCAGGGCCTCGGCGCCGCGTTCATCGCACCCGCCGCCCTCTCGATCCTCACGACGACGTTCGCCGAAGGCGCCGAGCGCGCGAAGGCGATGGCCGTCTGGGCCGGTATCGCCACCGGCGGCGCCGCCGTGGGCCTCCTGCTCGGCGGCGTGCTGACCGAGTTCCTCTCCTGGCCATGGATCTTCTTCGTCAACGTCCCGGTCGGAATCGGCGCCTTCGTCGCCTCGCTCCGCCTCGTGCCGGAATCGCGCGCCGAGACGGCGGATCGGATCTTCGACGTCCCCGGCGCGCTGACCGTGACCGCCGGCCTGATCGCGCTCGTCTACGGGATCGTGAAGGTGCAGGAGTCGGGCTGGACGTCCGCGAGCACGATCGGCTTCGGCGTCGCCGCGGTCGTGCTGCTGACGGCGTTCGTCCTCATCGAGCTGCGACAGCGGGCGCCGCTCGTCCGCCTCGGCGTCTTCCGGATCAGGACGCTCCGCGCCGCGAACGTCTCGATGCTCCTCGTCGCCTCCGGCCTCTTCGCGATGTTCTTCTTCAACACGCTCTACGTGCAACGCGTGCTCGGGTTCTCGCCGCTCGAGGCGGGGCTCGCGTTCCTGCCGGTGACGGTCGGGATCGGCATCGGGGCGGGCGCCTCGCAGCAGCTCGTGAAGCACATCGGGATCCGGGCGACGGCCATCGGCGGCATGACGATCGCGACCGTCGGGATGCTGATCCTGCTCACGACGTCCGCGGACGGCAGCTACCTCGCCGACGTGCTCCCCGGCCTGATCCCGATCTCGATCGGCATGGGGCTCACGTTCGTGCCGGTGACGCTCCTCGCGACGAGCGGGATCGAGGGAGAGGACGCCGGGCTCGCCTCGGGTCTCTTCAACACCTCGCAGCAGGTCGGCGGGGCGCTCGGGCTCGCGATCCTCTCGACGATCGCCGTCGACCGCACGCAGGGCCACCTCGGCGGCCTGCCGGGGCAGCCGACGCCGGTCGACCAGGCCGAGGCACTCGTGACCGGCTTCCACGGCGCGTTCTTCGGCGGCGCCGTCTTCTTCGTCCTCGGCATCGCGGTGATGGTGGCGCTGCTGAAGCGCGAGGACGAGGAGCGGGTCGACGTCGAGCAGCCCGTCGTCGACCGGCGCGTAGCTAGCGCGACTGGAGCGCGTCGAGCGCGATCGCGAGCGCGATCGCCAGCCTGCGGTCGAGCCGCCCGTCCGTGTCCGCCGACAGGTCGAGCGTGTAGCGGTCGCGCAGCCCCCACGCGCGCGTGAAGTCGCCGAGATGGGGCCGCTCCGGTTCGTCGCCGTCGATCGTGAAGTGGAAGAGGATCGGCACGAGCTCGCCGTAGGGGACGAGGTCGATCGCGCGCCGCAGGAGCGCGATCGGCAGCGACCGCTCCTGGGCAACCGCGACCACCTCGTCGTGCGGGCCGCGGATGCGCCACGTCGAGCGGAGGAGCGACTTCCCGAAGACCTTCTCGAGCACGCCGATCGCCTC
>DATMJW010000099.1:0-3080 GCA_035553355.1 Gaiellaceae bacterium
TCGCCCGACCACGGATCGCGAGCCCACTCGTTCGGATCCGCGACCACGGTGTCCGTGTGGGAGAGGAAGCAGAGCGCGGGCCCGTCGCCACCGCGCAGCCGCGCGACGAGGTTCATGCGTTCGGGAGTCCGGCCGAGCAGCTGCACCTCGAGGCCGTGCGGCTCGAGGTAGTCGCGAAGGCACTCGGCGGCGAGCGTCTCGTTCCCCGGCGGGTTGACCGTGTTGAGCCGGATCAGCTGCTGCAGCAGCGCTGCGGCTTCGTCGCGCAGGGTGTCGGTCGCGCTCATGGCTGCCCCTGCTGAGACAGAGCCGTCAGCTCGTTGCGAACGCGCCACAGTTCCGGGAAGAAGGAGTGGTGGATCAGGCGCCCGAGCACTTCGACGGGCGTTCCCTGTGTGCCGACGACCGAGTCCCCGATGATGCGCGCGACGACCTTGTAGTGGCGGATGCGCCACGTCGTGATCCGCTCGTCCCACTCGACGAGCGCCTCCGCCAACCCGTAGAGCTCCTCGTGCTCCCGGCCGTGGACGTAGAGCTCGACGAGCGAGAGCCCGCCCGCCTCGCGCGCGCGCGCGAACGCCTGCCCGAGCAGCGGCGTCACGCGGCGCACCTCGCGCCAGCCGGGCGAGTCGAAGCCGCTGCCGTGACCGAGCACCTTGCGGATCTCCTGGTACTCCCACGGCGACATCTGCTCGAGCATGTCGAGCTGCTCGGTCGCGTAGACGACGCACCGCGCCGCGCGGCGGAGCAGCCGCAGCGCGTGCGCCAGCTCACCGGCGGCGACGTGCGCCGCGGCCGTCTCGACCTCGTTCCAGGCGAGCTTCAGCCACAGCTCCGACGACTGGTGCACCGTCTGGAACAGAAGCTCGTCGCGGTGGACCCACTCGTCCGGCCCCTTCTGGAGGGCGAGCAGCTCGTCCGTGCGCAGGTACCGCTCGTAGTCGCTTCCCGCCGTGCCCGGAAGGATCGGCTGCGAGTAGTCGTCTGCCTGTGGCGGCGCTTCGTGGGTGGCCACGGCCGGAGCATACTGAGGGGGATGAGCGACCTCTTCGCCGATGCCGCGCGCGAGCGCACGGCCGCGCACGCACCGCTCGCGCAGCGGGTGCGACCGCGCTCGCTCGACGACCTCGTCGGCCAGCGGCACGTCCTCGGCCCCGGATCGGCGCTCCGGCGCTCGATCGAGGAGGACCGGCTCCGCTCGCTCATCCTCTACGGGCCGCCCGGCGTCGGGAAGACCACGCTCGCCCGCATCGTCGCCGAGACGACCGGCGCGGCGTTCGAGGAGCTGTCCGCGGTGTCGGCTCGCGTCGACGACGTCCGGCGCGTCCTCGCGACGGCGCGCGACCGCCTCGGCGGGAACGCACAGCGGACGATCCTCTTCATCGACGAGATCCACCGCTTCAACAAGGCCCAGCAGGACGCGCTGCTTCCGGCGGTCGAGGAGGGGCTCGTGACGCTCATCGGCGCGACGACGGAGAACCCGTACTTCGAGGTCAACTCCGCGCTCCTCTCCCGCTGCCAGGTCGTCGAGCTCGAGGCGCTCGGAGAAGAGGAACTGCGCGAGGTCGTCGCGCGCGGCGCGGCCACGCTCGGCGCCGACGTCCCCGACGAGGTCGCGGCGCTCGTCGCACGGAGGGCAGGCGGCGACGCGCGCACCGCGCTGAACACGCTCGAAGTCGCATGGGAGACGGCAGACGCCGCCGGCGAGCCGCTCTCCGAGCGTCACGTCGAGGACGCGGGCCGGAAGCGGCCGCTCCGGTACGACAAGGGCGCCGATCAGCACTACGACTTCGTCTCGGCCTTCATCAAGTCGATGCGTGGCTCCGACGCGGACGCGGCCGTCTACTACCTCGCAGCGATGCTCGAGGGCGGCGAGGACCCGCGGTTCGTGGCGCGGCGGATGGCGATCTTCGCGTCGGAGGACGTCGGAAACGCCGACCCGCGCGCGCTGCAGGTCGCCGTCGCCGCGGCGCACGCCCTCGACTTCGTCGGGCTGCCCGAGGCCCAGCTCAACCTCGCGCAGGCGGCGATCTACCTCGCGCGCGCCCCGAAGTCGAAGGCGAGCGCGAACGCGATCTGGTCGGCGCGGCGGGACGTCCGCGAGGGTGGGAACGTGCGGCCGCCGGCGATGCTCCGCGACGCCCACTACGCCGGCGCGAAGAAGCTCGGGCACGGCGCCGGGTACGTGGATCCGCACACGGATCCGCGCGCCAGCGACGTCGAGTACCTGCCGGAGGAGCTCCGCGGCCGCACCTACTACGTCCCGAGCGGGAACGGCGAGGAGCGCGCGTGACGCCCGAGGAGCTGACCCCGGAAGGCACCGTCAGGCGCCTCTTCGCCGCGCTGAACGAGCGCGATTTCGAGCGAGCCGCGGGTGCCGTCGCCGAGAGCTGCCGCTGGGAGAGCGTCGCCGCGGAGACGGTGCACACCGGCTCGCAGCCGATCGTGAACGGGCTGCGGCAGTTCGCGACCGCCTTCCCGGACTGGCACGTCGAGATCACGGCACTCGTCGCGAGCGACGACACCGTCGCCGTCGAGTGGAGCTCGGGAGGGACTCTCCGCGGCGAGTTCCGCGGCGAGAAGCCGAACGGCCGAGCGTTCCACCGCCGCGGGTGCGCGGTCGCTCGCGTCGAAGGCGGGAAGATCGTCGCGTACCGCGACTACTACGACCGCGCGACGATGCTCGACCAGCTCGGTCTCCGGCACCTGCTCTAGGCTCACGCCGTGAGCGAGACGACGATCCCGGCTGGCGCGTCGGCGCCCGAGTTCGACCTCGAGGTCGACCGCGCCGAGCGCGTCCGCCTCTCCGACTTCCGCGGCCGCCGGAACGTCCTGCTCGTCTTCCACCCGCTCGCGTTCACGCCCGTCTGCGAGGAGGAGGCGCTCGATCTCCAGGAGAACCTTCCGGCGTTCGAGAACGCCGAGACGGAGGTCGTTCTCGTCTCGTGCGACACCTCGGCCGCCCGCCAGGCGTGGAAGCGCCAGCTCGGCCTCACCTACACGCTCGCCTCGGACTTCTGGCCGCACGGTGCCGCGGCGCGGGCGTACGGCGTCTTCGACGGGCTGAAGGAGGTCCCGGC
>DATMJW010000100.1:0-3356 GCA_035553355.1 Gaiellaceae bacterium
CGGTCGACGGCGCCTCCGGCTGCGACGAACGCGGCGACGTCCGCGATCGCGTACCTGACCGTGTACCCGCCCTGCGTCCGTTCGAGATGGAGCGCCTGATCGAGGTCGAGCGACTCCGGCGGGTCGATCGTGACGAACGGGATCGCCGTCTCGTCGGCGGCCGGCAGCCGCGGTGCGCGTGCGGCCTCTCGCGCCTCCGCCCGCACGTCTTCCGGAAACGCGAGCGACACGCCGAGGCTCTCCCGCAGATCGGCGAAGGCAGCGGCCACGTCGGTCGCGACGGCGGGGCGGACGCGGATCCGTCGCTGTGGCATCGCGGGAGCGTAGACGGCAGGATCACGAGGTGGCCGAGCTCCTCGAGCGCGACGAGCTGCTCGCGCAGCTGGAAGAACTGCGCCGCGCCGGGGGGCACCTCGTCTTCGTCGGCGGGGAGGCGGGCGCCGGCAAGTCGTCGCTGCTCCGGGCGTTCGCACGGCGCGCCGGCGGCCGCGTGCTCGTCGGCGGCTGCGAGAGCCTGACGACGCCGACGCCGTACGGGCCGCTGCTCGACCTGGGCCTCGACGTGACGGCTGCCGGCGAGCCGCGCCTCGTCGCGCACGCGCTGCTCGACCGACTGCGCGAGCCGACGACGCTCGTGCTGGAGGACGTCCACTGGGCGGACGAGGCCACGCTCGACGTCCTCCGCGTCCTCGGGCGGCGCATCGAGGCGTCGCCCTCCCTCGTCGTCGCGACGTACCGCGACGACGAGGCGGTCGGAGAGCACCCGCTCAGAGTGGTGCTGGGGGAGCTCGCGACCGCGCCCGCGGTCGCGCGTGTGGCTGTGCCGCGCCTCACGGAGGACGGCGTGCGACAGCTCGCGCTCCCGTTCGGCGTCGACGCCGCCGAGCTCCACCGGCTCACGCTCGGCAACGCCTTCTACGTCACGGAGGCGCTCGCGGCGGGGGCCGCGACGCTCCCGGAGACGGTGCGGGATGCGGTGCTGGCGCGTGTCGCGCGCCTCTCGCCGACGGCGAGGCGGCTGATCGACGCCGTCTCCGTGGTGCCGACGGCAGCGGAGCTCTGGCTCCTCGAGGCGATTGCCGCGGACGCACTCTCCGCCGCAGACGAGTGCTTGCGCGCAGGCGTCCTGCGACCCGAGCCGGCCGCCCTCGCCTTCCGCCACGAGCTCGCACGGTTGGCGGTCGAGAGCGCACTGTCGCCGCACCGCCGACGCGAGCTCCACGCCGCGACGCTGCACGCGCTCGCGCGGCCTCCGAGCGGCACCCCCAGCTCCGCGCGCCTCGCGCATCACGCGGAGGCTGCCGGCGACGCGGCAGCCGTGCTCGAGCACGCGACGGCGGCTGCGCGCGAGGCGGCGGCCCGGGGTGCACGGCGGGAGGCGACGCGCCAGTACGCCCGCAGCGCGCGGGCGTACTGGCGGTCGAGAGCGCACTGTCGCCGCACCGGCGACGCGAGCTCCACGCGGCAACGCTGGACGCGCTCGCGCGGCCTCCGAGCGGCACCTCCAGCTCCGCGCGCCTCGCGCATCACGCGGAGGCCGCCGGCGACGCGGCAGCCGTGCTCGAGCACGCGACGGCGGCTGCGCGCGAGGCGGCGGCCCGGGGTGCACGTCGGGAGGCGACGCGCCAGTACGCCCGCGCGCTGCGGCACGGTGGCGACCTCCCTCCCGACGAGCGGCTCGCGCTGCTCGAGTCGTTCGCCACGCTCGCCTCTGCGACCGGCCTCTACGTCGAGGCGTCGGAGGCGCTGGCGGAGGCGCTCGAGCTGAGCCGGCAGCTCGGCGATCGCCTGCGCGAGGGCGTCCTTCTCGCGAGAACGGCGCTGCCGCGGATGCGCGCCGGCGCGAACGACGCGGGAGAGGCGGCGAGCATGCGGGCGATCGAGGTGCTCGAGACGCTGCCACCGGGCCGCGAGCTGGCGGACGCGTACGCGGTTCAAGCCTTCATGCGCATGCTCGCCCGGGACAACGCGGCCGGCGTCGAATGGGGGGAGCGGGCGCTCGCGCTCGCGACCGAGCTCGAGGATCAGGACGCGATCGCGAACGCGCTGTGCATGATCGGGACGTCGCGGATGATGGCCGGAGACATCGACCGCGGCGCGACCGAGCTCGAGCGCAGCCTCGCTCTCGGGCGCGCACACGACCTCCCCGGACGTGTCTGGACCGCGCTCGGGATGCTCGGCACGGGCCTGGCGGAGATGGTCGAGCTCGAGCGCGCGGAGCGCTACCTGCACGAGCTGATCGCGTTCGCCGAGGCGCAGGAGCTCACCGACTGGTACCACCACGCGTGGCTCGCGCTCGTCGAGCTGTACACCGGGCGCTGGGACGACGCCGCGTCGCGTATCCATCGCGTCCGCACCGGTCCGGCCGACCCGATCGCGCGGATGACCGCGCTTCTCGGCCTCGGCAGGCTCCGCGCGCGGCGCGGTGACCCCGGCGCGTGGGAGCCGCTCGACGAGGCGCTCGCACTCGCAGAGCCCGGCGGCCACCTGCAGCGGCTCGGCCACATCCGCGCCGCCCGCGCAGAAGCGGCCGCGCTGGCCGGCGACGCAGCTCGCAGCGCTGCGGAGGCCCGCGCGGCCTACGAGCTCGCGCTCGAGAAGCGCCACCTCTGGTTCGCGGGCGAGCTCGCGTGGTGGCAGCGGCAGGCCGGGGAGCTCGACGAGTGGCCGAGCTGGCTGGCGGAGCCGTGGCGGCTGCAGCTCGAGGGCGACGCCGCCGCAGCCGCCGCCGCTTGGCGCGCGCGCGGCTGCCCGTACGAGGCTGCACGCGCACTCCTGGAGGCGGAGGACGCCGACGCCGTCGGCGCGGCGCTCGTGGATCTCGAGACGCTCGGCGCGGCGCCGCTCGTCCGCGCAGCCCGCGAGCGGCTCCGTGAGCTCGGGGCGGCGGTACCGCGCGGGCCGCGCCCGACGACCCGGGCGAACCCGGCGGAGCTGACCGAGCGCGAGGTCGAGGTGCTGCGGCTCGTCGCCCGCGGGCTGCGGAACGCCGAGGTGGCGGGCGAGCTCGTCGTCTCGCGCCGAACGGTCGACCACCACGTCTCGTCGATCCTGCGCAAGCTCGGCGTCCGCACCCGAGGCGAGGCCGCCGCGGCCGCTGCCGATCTCGGCGTCCTCCAAGATCGGTAACGGCGCCGCCCAACATCGGTAGTCCCGCCGATGTCGCCGCGAGCCGGCGCTCGTACGGTCGAGAGGTCATCGACCAGGAGGTGCTCCATGGACACGTACGTCATCCTCCGCCGGAACGGCTGGCGTTCGGGCGAGGAACTGCAGGAGGCGGCCGCCCGCTCGACCGCGGAGGGCGAGCGGATGAGCGACGACATCCGCTGGATCCGCAGCTACGTGCTCGAGGACCG
>DATMJW010000101.1:0-4277 GCA_035553355.1 Gaiellaceae bacterium
GTGCGGGCACGCGCCGACGGCGTCCGCGAGCCGCTCGGCGCGTGCCCGCACCGCCTCCGCCGGCTCGCGCAGCATCCGCAGCACCGGCACCTCCTCCGGCCGCTCGAGCGCGAGCGCGAGCGTCGCCTCGAGCGCCGCGAGCGAGAGCTTGTCGGCGCGGACCGCGCGCGCGAGGGGGTGGCGCCGCAGCCGCTCCACGAGGTCGGCGCGGCCGACGACGATCCCCGCCTGCGGGCCGCCGAGCAGCTTGTCCCCGGAGAAGCAGACGAGGTCCGCCCCCGCCGCGAGCGACGAGCGGGGCGTCGGCTCGCCCTCGACGTCGGCGAGCGCGCCGGAGCCGAGGTCGTCGACGAGCGGGACGCCGCCGCGGCGGGCGACGCCGGCGAGCTCGCGCACGGTCGGCTGCTCGGTGAAGCCGACGACGCGGAAGTTCGACTGGTGCACGCGGAGGAGGAGCGCCGTCCCGGGGCCCACCGCCGACTCGTAGTCCGACGCGCGCGTCCGGTTCGTCGTGCCGACCTCGACGAGCCGCGCGCCCGAGCGCGCGAGCACCTCCGGGATCCGGAAGCCGTCGCCGATCTCGATCAGCTCGCCGCGCGAGACGACGACCTCGCGGCCCTCCGCGAGGGCCGCGAGCGCGAGCAGGAGCGCCGCCGCGTTGTTGTTGACGACGAGCGCGGCCTCGGCGCCCGTGAGACGGCGCAGGAGCGGAGCGAGGTGGTCCTGGCGCGACCCCCGCGCCCCCGTCGCGAGATCGAGCTCGAGGTTCGAGTAGCCGGCCGCGGCCGCGACGTGCTCGACGGCCGCGGCGGCGAGCGGCGCGCGCCCGAGGTTCGTGTGCACGACGACTCCCGTCGCGTTGAGCACGCGCCGGAGCGACCGCCGGCGCTCCCGCGCGAGCTCGGCGAGCGCGCGCTCGACGAGGTCGCCGGGATCGTGACCGGCGCGGATCTCCTCCCGCGCGCGCTCGAGCGCCGCCCGCACGGCCTCCCGCGCACGGCCCCGCGGCTCGGCGGCGAGCCGCTCGTCCCGGAGGAGCACGTCGACCGACGGCAGGTCGCGCAGGCGCATGCCCCGAGTCTAGGCGGGAGGTTTAGGCGAGCGAGGCCCGGAAAGCCGCCACACCGTGGGGGAACGAGGCGAGCTGGCGGAGCTGCGCGCGCGCACGCGTGCGCTCGAGGGGTACGTGGCGCTCGCCGCGCACGAGCTGCGCGCGCCCGCGACCGTGATCCACGGCATCGCGGCGACCCTTCACGCACGGCCGGACGAGCTCGCCGGCGACACCGGCGCGACCCTCGTCGAGCTCCTCCACAACCACACCGCGAAGCTCGTGCGGCTGCTCGACCAGCTGCTCGACCTCTCGCGGCTCGACGCGGGCGCGATCGAGATCGAGCCGAGCGTGCTGCCGGTGCGGGAGCACGTCGAGCAGCTGGTCGAGCAGGTCGCGGGCGAGCGCGCGGACGACGTCGCCGTCGTCGTCCCGCGCGACCTCCGCGCCCGACTCGACCCGACGGCGCTCGACCGCATCCTCGGGAACCTCGTCACGAACGCGCTGCGGCACGGGGCCGCACCCGTCCGCGTCACGGCCCAGCAGACGGACCGGCACTTCCGCCTCGAGGTCGAGGATCACGGCGAGGGCGTGCCGGTCGAGCTGCGCGAGCGGCTCTTCGACCGCTTCGCCGGCGGCACCGGCGAGGGAACGGGACTCGGGCTCGCGATCGCGCAGTCGTTCGCGCAGGCGCACGGCGGCGCGATCTTCTACGACGACGGCCGTGCGGGCGCGCGTTTCCGCGTCGTGATTCCGGCACCGCCGCCCTGAGCCCGCCTCCCTGACGCGCCGCGACGGCTGCTTCAATGGACGTCGCCGTGCGCCGTAGGCTCGTGATCGCGCTCGTGGGGGTCGTCGTCGCGGTCTCCACCCTCTCCGTGGGCGGCGTCGCAGCCCGCGACGCGCTCTACGTGAACGACCCGCTGCCGGGAGTGCACGTCGCAGACGTGGCGCTCGACGGCACCGTCGCCGTCGCCGTCGGCGACCGCGTGCTCGAGGTCGACGCGACCGGAGCCTTCGAGATCGACGCCGAGCGGACCGCCGGCCTCGCCTACGCGGCGGGTCGCGACACGTTCTGGTCGCGCGTCCGCCAGCTCGCGCTGCCCTCGCCGCCCGAGCTCCGAGTCGAGCCGGTGCTGCGGCCGACGGCGCGGCTCGCCGCGCTCGTCGACGAGCTCGAGCGGGACGCACGGCTGCCCGCGCCGGCTCCCGCACGGCTCGCCGTGAAGGGCGCCGAGCCGGTCGTGACGCCGGCGAAGCCGGGGCGCGTGATCGACCGCGACCGCTTCGCCGCGGCGCTCGAGGCCGCGCTCCGCGCCGGCGAGGCAGAGCTCGTGGCGCCGCTCGCGGACGTGCGGCCGCAGCTCGACACGGAGGCGGCCGAGGAGGGCGCCCGGACGATCCGCCGCATCCTGCGCCAGCCGGTCGCGCTCAGCTTCCGCGGCAAGCGCATCGGCGAGCTCGGCCCGGAGCGGCTCGCCCGGTTGCTCCGGATCGAGCCCGCCGCGGCGCACTTCGTCGTCGGGTTCGACCGCGAGCGCGTCGCGAAGGCGGTGCAGCCGTCGCTCGACCCGTGGCGGCGGCGGGCCACGAACGCACGCTTCGTCGTCGACGGCGAGCGCGCGATGCGGACACGCTCGCCGTCGACGCCGTCACCGCGGCCGCGTACTCCGACCTGCGCGTCGCCGAGCTCCGGCTGCGCGAGACGCGCGCGGACCTCACCACCGCCGAGGCGGAGGCGCTCGGGATCCGCGAGCGGATCTCGACCTTCACGACGGAGATGGGCCCGTCGTCGGCGAACCGCATCCACAACGTGCACCTGATGGCCGATTACATCGACGGCACCGTCATCGCCCCCGGCGACACGTTCTCCTTCAACGACCGCGTCGGCCCCCGCACCGTCGAGCGCGGCTTCCGCGAGGGCCAGATGATCATCGGGTCGCTGCTCGTGCCCTCGATCGGCGGCGGCGTCTGCCAGACCGCGACGACGCTCTTCAACAACGCCTGGGAGCTCGGCCTGCCGATCCTGGCGCGCCAGAACCACAGCTTCTACATCTCGCACTACCCGCTCGGGCGCGACGCGGCCGTCTCGTGGGGCGGCCCCGACTTCGCGTTCCGGAACGACCTGAAGACGGGGATCCTGATCACCGCGCGCTACACGAACGACACGCTCACGTTCGACTTCTGGGGCACCGACCCGAAGCGGAAGGTCGTCACGACGGAGGGGCCGAAGACGAACTGGCGCTCGCCGCAGACGACCTACGCGCTCGACCCGTACGCGCCGCGGGGCTCCGTCCGCACCGTCTCCGGCTCGAACCAGAGCGGCTTCGACGTCACCGTCTTCCGGAAGGTGTACGAGGACGGAGAGCTGCTGCGCGAGGACTCGGTGACGAGCCACTACGTCGCCGTCGGCCCGACGCGGATCTACGGCCCCGGCTCGGCGATCCCGGGCCCGTACTTCGTGCTGCCCCGGGTCTAGGCGACTCGTCCAGGCGGCTGGTCTAGGCGGCTACTGCGCGTCGCCCTTCTCGGGCGAGGCGGGATCGACGGCGCACCGCTCGTCGTAGCACCGCACGACGATGTCGACGGCCTCCTGGGGGTCGCTCGTGAGGTGCAGGAGGTCGACGTCGTCGGGCGAGATCATCCCCTGCTCGAGCAGCTGCTCCCGGATCCACGTGAGGCCGTCGGCCCAGAAGCCGTCGTCGAAGAGGACGACCGGGAAGTTGTGCACCTTGCCGGTCTGGATCAGCGTCAGCGACTCGAAGAGCTCGTCGAGGGTGCCGAAGCCGCCCGGGAAGATGACGAAGCCCTCCGCCGCCTTCACGAACATCGTCTTGCGGGCGTAGAAGTGCTTGAACGTCATCGAGATGTCGCAGTACGGGTTCAGCCCCTGCTCGTGCGGGAGCGCGATGTTGAAGCCGACCGAGAGCCCCCCGGCCTCCTTGCAGCCGCGGTTCGCACCCTCCATCACGCCCGGGCCGCCGCCCGTGACGACGGCGAAGCCCGCCTGCGCGAACCGCCGAGCCGTCTCGCGCGCGTCCTCGTAGGGCCGCGAGCCCGGCGGCGTCCGTGCCGAGCCGAAGATGGACACGGCGGGGCGGTTGATCTCGAGCACCGTCTGGAAGCCGTTCAGGAACTCGGCCGCGATCACCGCGACGTCGTTCGCGAGATCCTCGTGCGTGCGCTCGAGCAGCCGCTCGTCGTCCACTAGAGCCGGTCCTGGGGGACG
>DATMJW010000102.1:0-6758 GCA_035553355.1 Gaiellaceae bacterium
CGCGGTCGAACGCCTCCCGCGCGACCGGCACGAGATCGGGGTGCGCGACCCACGTGCCGTCGAACCCCTGCGACGCCTCCCGCTCCTTGTCCTCGCGCACCTTCGCGAGCGCGTTCCGGTTCACCTCCGGGTCCCGCCGCGACGGGATGAACGCGGCCATCCCGCCGATCGCGTGCGCGCCGCGGCGGTGGCACGTCTTCACGAGGAGCTCGCTGTACGACCGCATGAAGGGGACCGCCATCGTCACCTGCGCGCGGTCGGGCAGCACGAACTCCGGGCGGTGCCCGAGGTTCTTGATCACGCTGAAGATGTAGTCCCACCGCCCGGCGTTCAGGCCGGCGGCGTGGTCGCGCAGCTCCCAGAGGATCTCGTCCATCTCGAACGCGGCGAGGATCGTCTCGATCAGGACGGTTGCCTTGATCGTCCCGTGCGGGACGCCGAGCTGCTCCTGCGTCCACGTGAAGACGTCGTTCCAGAGGCGCGCCTCGAGGTGGCTCTCGAGCTTCGGGAGGTAGAAGAACGTCCCGCCGCGGTCGTGGTTGCGCAGGAAGAAGAGGCCGAAGTCGAAGAGCGCGGCGGAGATCGGCCGGCCGTCGACGACGAAGTGGCGCTCCTCGAGGTGCCAGCCGCGCGGCCGGACGAGGAGCGTCGCCACGTCGTCGTCCAGCCGGTACCGCTTCTCGCCGGTGTCGAGCGAGATCGTCCGCGCGAGCGCGTCGCTGAGGTTCACCTGGCCCTCGAGGCAGTTCCGCCACGTGGGCGAGTTCGCGTCCTCGAAGTCGGCCATGAAGATCCGCGCGCCGGAGTTGAGTGCGTTGATCACCATCTTCCGGTCGACCGGCCCGGTGATCTCGACGCGGCGGTCCTGCAGCTCCGCCGGCACCGGCGCGACCCGCCAGTCGCTCTCCCGGATGTCGCGCGTCGCCGGTGAGAAGTCCGGGAGCTCCCCGTCGCGCAGCCGTGCGACGCGCTCCCGCCGGGCCGCGAGCAGATCGCGCCGCCGCGGCCCGAAGCGCCGTTCGAGCTCGGTCAGGAGCGCGACCGCCTCGGGCGTCAGGACCTCGTGCTCGAGCTCGGTCATGTCTCCGCGAGGAGCGCGCGCGTCAGCGCCGCGTGTCCGTCCTCGAGGACCGGTGCGCCGTGGGAGACGAGGAGGCGCCGGATCGGGAGGTCGAGGAGCGCGTGCAGGTCGCGGCGGAGCTGGGCCGGCGCGTCGCCGTCGAGCCACGTGTCCGGGGGGAGGCGGACGCCGCCGTCGCCGTCCGCGAGCAGCGCGTCGCCGACGACGAGCGCCTCGTGGCGCGGGATCCAGTACAGGGTCTCGTGCGCGACGTCGACCGGCAGCGCGACGACGTCCTCCGGCGGCGCGGCCACCGCTGCGCCGTACCGCTCGACGAGCTCGTCGGTGCTGCGGCGGTGCCAGTCGCACGTGAGCAGGATCGTGACGGGGAGTGCCCGGCGCTCGACGTCGCGGTCGAGCGCGTCGAAGAACCGGCCGCGCTCGTCCGGGACGAGCGGATCGACGAGCACGGTCGCTGCGGCACTCTCGAAGTAGACGCAGCCGACGTCGCGGTCCCAGTCCGCGCCCTCCCGCCACGCGGGATGCGCGGCCGTCCACCGCCACAGGCCGTTCGCGAGTTCCTGCACCTCCACGGGCACGAGAGGCTATAGCGTCGCGACGTGGACACGTTCAGGATCGGAGGCGAGCTCGAGGTCAACCGGCTCGGCTTCGGCGCGATGCGCCTGTGCGGCCCGCGCGTCAGCGGCTGGCCGGGCGATCGGGAGAACGCGCTGCGGGTGCTTCGACGCGCCGTGGAGCTCGGCGTCGACTTCGTCGACACCGCGGACGCGTACGGGCCGGAGGTGAACGAGCTGCAGGTCGCGGAGGCGCTGTGGCCGTACGACGGCGTCACCGTGGCGACGAAGGGCGGCCTCGTGCGCACGGCCGAGCCCGGCGAGTGGCCGAAGGACGGTCGGCCCGAGCACCTGCGCGCCGCGTGCGAGGCGTCGCTCCGGCGGCTCCGGCTCGACGTGATCCCGCTCTACCAGCTGCACCGCCCGGATCCGGCCGTCCCGTTCGCCGAGTCCGTCGGGGCGCTTCGCGAGCTCCGCGACGAGGGGAAGATCCGCTTCGTCGGCCTCTCGAACGTCGATGTGGCGCAGCTCGAGGAGGCGCGGTCGATCATCGAGATCGCGTCCGTCCAGAACGAGTACAACCTCGGCAACCGCGAGTCGGAGCCCGTCCTCGAGGCGTGCGACCGAGCCGGGATCGCGTTCCTGCCGTGGTACCCGCTCGACGCCGGCGCGCTCGCGCGCGCAGGCGGCCCCGTCGAGGCCGTCGCGCAGGCGCACGAGGCGACGCATGCGCAGGTCGCCCTCGCGTGGCTGCTCGCGCGCTCGCCCGTCACGATCCCGATCCCCGGCACCTCGTCGCTCGCCCACCTCGAGGAGAACATGGCGGCGCGCGACCTCCGGCTCACGCCCGCGGAGCTCGAGCTGCTCGGGTGACCAAACCGATCCCGTGCGGTCGGCGTATCAGAGGAGGTCACCAACTCCGAGGAGACTCCATGACCCGCACGCATGCCACTGCTTTCGCCGCTCTCGCCGCCGCCGCGCTGCTGACGGCGTTCGCCGCCCTCGTCGCGGCGAAGCCCGCCGACGCCGCGCTCCCGAAGCTGACCGGCACCGTCGGCCCGGGGTTCACGATCACGCTCAAGAAGGGGCTCAAGAACGTGACGACGCTCAAGCGCGGGACGTACACGCTCGTCGTCAGCGACCGCTCCGACGACCACAACTTCCACCTCGTCGGCAAGGGCGTCAACGTCCGCACGAGCGTCGACGCGACCGGGACGCGCACGTTTCGTATCGTCCTGAAGCCGGGCCGCTACACGATCCTGTGCGATCCGCACGAGATCGCGATGCGCCGCACGATCCGCGTCCTCTAAACGCGTACCCCCGTCCGTTGCGGCCACGTCCGATGCTTTAAGCACCGGACGTGGCCGCAGGGGACACGCGCGGCCTCGCCGCGCGTCCCCTACGCCGCGCTGCGGAGCGCGAGCGGTTCGATCCCTCGCTCTGTGATCCGCCAGCCCGCGAGCTCGTCGCGCGCGACCGACAGGATGAGGTACGGCTTGCCGAGCCAGAGGCCGATGTTCTCCACGTCCGTCCGCGACGGGCGGGGCGGGGAGAAGAGGTGCGAGTGGAAGACCGCGAGCTCGTACCCCTCGTCCTCCAGGAAGAAGTCGTCCGGGTCGCGCGGCTGGAGCTCGAAGCAGTAGGGGCTCGGCGCGGCGTTGATCGCGGGGATGTAGCGCTCGGCGACCCCGTCGCGGAAGGCGATCAACCCGCACGCTTCGTTCGGCGCCTCCGCCTGCGCGTGCGCCACGAGCTCCGCGCGGATCGCGTCCGGGACTACCACCACACCGTCCGCTCCATCGACTCCTCCACGTCCGGCGCGTCCCAGAACTCCGCAGAGAGGTACTTCCAGCCCGCGTCCGCGAGGACGCAGACGACGACCCCCTCCTCGAGCTCCTGCGCGAGCCGCCGGGCGACGTGGACGACCGCGCCTGCCGAGACGCCGCCGAAGATCCCCTCCGTCGCGAGCAGCTCCCGCACCGCGGCCACCGACTCGGCGTTCGAGACGAGCAGCTTCCGGTCGAGCTTCGAGACGTCGAGGATCGGAGGCACGTAGCCGTCCGCGAGCGAGCGGAGGCCCATCACCGGGTCGCCCGGCAGCGGCTCGGCGGCCGCGACGACGACGTCGGGGAACGTCTCGCGGAGCCGGTCGCCGGTCCCCATCAGCGTGCCGCCGGTGCCGAGGCCCGCCACCAGGACGTCGACGCGGTCGAGCGCCTCGGCGATCTCGGCTCCCGTGCCCTCGTAGTGCGCGCGCGGGTTGGCGGCGTTCCCGTACTGGAACGGCATGAAGTACGTCGGATCGTCCTCCGCCAGCGCGAGCGCCATCCGGACAGCGCCGTTCGAGCCCTCCTCGCCCGGCGACTCGACGATCTCTGCGCCGTAGAGCTCGAGCAGCCGCCGGCGCTCCGGTGTCGCGTTCGCGGGCATCACGCACGTCAGCGGGTACCCCTTCAGCTTCGCGACGAGCGCGAGCGAGATCCCCGTGTTGCCGCTCGTCGGCTCGAGCAGCCGGCGGCCGGGCTCGAGCTCGCCCGCGGCGTCGGCTGCCTCGATCATCGCCTTCGCCACGCGGTCCTTGATCGATCCGGTCGGGTTCTGGCCCTCGAGCTTCGCGTACAGACGGACCGGCCCCGGCGAGAACCGCGAGAGCTCGACGAGGGGGGTGTTGCCGACGAGCGAGAGGAGCGACCGCGCCGTCGTCAGCATCCGCCCGCCATCGCGGGCAGCAGGATCATCGGCAGGCCGTCGACGGGGGTGTCGAGGCCGTCGAGCGTGCGCACGTCCTCGCCGCCGACGTAGACGTTCACGAACGGCGCGATCTCGCCGTCCTCGAAGAGGTGCGTCTCGAGCGCGGGGTAGCGGCGCGCGAGATCTTGGAGGACGTCACGCACCGTCGCGCCGTGCGCCTCGACCTGTCGCTCGCCTCCGACCTCGGCGCGAAGGGTGGGCGGGATCCGGACGGCGGTCACGGGCGGACCGCCTGGCAGAACTCGACGTAGTCGACGTACTCCGTGATCGTCGGCTGCTCGCCGCAGACGGGGCAGCTCGGGTCGCGCTTCACCGTCACCTCGTCGAAGGTGGCGGCGAGCGCGTCGAAGAGCAGCAGGCGGCCCTGCAGCGTGTCGCCGATCCCGAGCAGGAGCTTGAGCGCCTCGTTCGCCTGGAGCGAGCCGATGATGCCCGGCAGCACGCCGAGGACGCCTCCCTCCGCGCAGCTCGGCGCGAGCTCGGGCGGCGGCGGGGTGGGGAAGAGGCAGCGGTAGCACGGGCCGGCGCCCGGGTTGAAGACGGTCGCCTGCCCCTCGAAGCGGTAGATCGAGCCGTGCACGACCGGGATCCCGTGCCAGACGGAAGCGTCGTTCACGAGGTACCGCGTCGGGAAGTTGTCGGCGCCGTCCACGATCACGTCCCAGCCGTCGCCCAGGATCCGCTCGACGTTCTCGGAGGTGAGCCGCTCCTCGTACGCCTTCACCTCGACGTCGGGGTTGAGCGCCTCGATCGTCCGCTGCGCGGACGCGACCTTCGGCTCGCCGAGGCGCTCGGTCGAGTGCACGATCTGGCGCTGGAGGTTCGAATCGTCGACGACGTCCGCGTCGACGATCCCGAGCGTGCCGACGCCGGCTGCCGCGAGGTAGAGCGACGCGGGCGAGCCGAGCCCGCCGGCGCCGATGAGGAGGACGCGCGACGCGAGCAGCTTCTGCTGGCCCGCCTCGCCCACCTCCGGGATGAGGAGGTGGCGCGAGTAGCGCGCGCGCTGCTCCGGCGAGAGCGCGCGCGGCACGTCGATCTCGTAGCCGTTCCGCTTCCAGTCCGTGAACCCGCCGGCGAGGCTCGTCACCTGCTCGTAGCCGAGCTCCGCGAGCGACTTGGCGGCGAACGCGGAGCGGGAGCCGCCGGCGCAGTAGACGACGATCTCGCGCGACCGGTCGGGCACGAGGCCCTCGATTCGCGATTCGAGTTGGCCGCGCGGGACGTGCACCGCGCCGGGCAGAGCGCCCTCCTGCCACTCGTCCTGCTCCCGGACGTCGAGGAACAGCGCGTCGCCGAGGCGAGCGCGCGCGTCCGCAGCGCCGACCTCGTCGATCTCGGACTTGACCTGCTGCAGGAGCTCGCGGTACGTCGCCATTACTTCACTCAGGATAGCGATCGTCAGGCCCGACGCGGCTCACTCTGGCGTCCGCGCGCGCGGCGCGCGAGGATACGACGGTGCGCGTTCTCTTCAGCACGACGCCGCTCGAGGGCCACTTCCGTCCGCTCGTGCCGCTCGCGCGCGCTCTCGAGGCGCGGGGGCACGAGGTCGCGTTCGCGACGCACCGCTCGTGGCACGCACACGTCGCCGCGGCCGGTTTCGCGGCCTTCGACGCAGGGGTCGATCACGCGGCTGCTCGCGGATCGGGGTGGGAGGCGATCGTGGCCGACGTTGCGGCGCTACCGCCGCTCGAGCGGCGGCCGTACGCGTTCGCAGTCCTCTTCGGCGAGGGACATGCGCCGCCGAAGCTGCCGCACCTGCTCGAGCACGTGCGGCGGTGGAAGCCGGACGTCCTGGTCTACGAGACGAGCGACCTCGCGTCGCCGGTCGCGGCCGCGGCCGCTGGGATCCCGGCCGTCCACCACGGCTTCGGGACGATGCCGTCGCACGCGCTGCTTCGGTTCGGGGCGCGGACGGTCGCGCCGTTGTGGCGCTCGCAGGGTCTCGAGCCGGATCCGTACGCCGGCGCGTTCATGGGCCTGTACGTGGACGTCGTGCCGCCGTGCCTCGACGACGCGGACCGGCCGCTCGGGCCGAGCACGCGGATCCGCCTGCCGGTGGCGGCCGACGGGGAGACACCACGCTGGCTCGACGAGCTCGCGGAACCGCTCGTGTACGTCACGCTCGGGACGGCGTTCAACCACCCGCATCTCTTCCGGCCGCTCGTGGAGGCGCTGGGCGGTGAGCCCGTGGCGGCGCTCGTCACGACGGGCCGCGACGTCGACCCCGCCGACCTCGGGCCGCTGCCGCCGAACGTGCGCGCGGAGCGCTACGTCCCCCAGGCGCACGTGCTGCCGCGCGCCGCGGCCGTCGTCACCCACGGCGGCTCCGGCACGACGCTCGCCGCGCTGTCGCTCGGACGGCCGCTCGT
>DATMJW010000103.1:0-11664 GCA_035553355.1 Gaiellaceae bacterium
ATATCTACGTTATACAACGTGGACGTTATGTCAAACCTCCGCTGCACCTGCGTTTCCCGCGTGTTTCCTCGGAGTCGAGTAGCTCCGGACAGCCTCCCGCGTCGCTCGAGTCGCTGTGAAGCGACAGTTCGGCAGCGTCCGACGTCCTGTCCGCGAGTGCTCTCCTACCACCGGAGAGAGGCCGTCGGCTCAGGTACCGCAGAAGGTGCAGTACGAGCCGGCGAAGCTGGACGGCGCGGGGGCGGCGAACTCCTCGAGACCCGACCGCTCGTCGAACGGGTGGCGGATCACGTCAAGCAGGGTCTCGAACGGCTCCATGTCGCCCGCTGTCGCCGCCGCCAGCGCCTCTTCGACCTTCTGGTTGCGCGGGATGTAGGCCGGGTTGACGCGATCCATTGCCGCCGCGACCGCCGGCAGGTCCGCCCCTTCCGACGCCAGCCGTGCACGCCACCGTCCGCCCCACGCGTCCAGCGCTTCCGGCTCAGCGAGCAGCGAGCGTGCCGGCTCGAGGTCGGCGAGGACACACGATGAGAGGCTCCGGAAGAACGAGGTGAAGTCGACGCTGTGCGTGCGCAGCAGCTGCAGCAGGTTGTCGACCAGCGTGTGGTCGTCATCGCGGCCCTTGGCGATGCCGAGCTTCGCGCGCATGCCGTCGAGCCAGTAGGCCTGGTACCGATCGGCGAAGGAGTCGAGCACTCGCGTCGCCGCTGCGACCGCGGCGTCCGGGTCCGGGTCGAGCAGTGGCAGCAACGTTTCCCCGAGCCGCGCGAGGTTCCACTGAGCGATCCCCGGCTGGTTGCCGTACGCGTAGCGGCCGCCGTGGTCGATCGAGCTGAACACCGTCGCAGGGTCGTACGCCTCC
Organism: Gaiellaceae bacterium; assembly: GCA_035553355.1. Classification (GTDB taxonomy): domain Bacteria; phylum Actinomycetota; class Thermoleophilia; order Gaiellales; family Gaiellaceae; genus Gaiellasilicea. Next base: position 863 of record DATMJW010000103.1, read on the forward strand.
ATGAATGCGCACGGGCCGTAGTCGATCGTCTCGCCGGAGATCGTCATGTTGTCCGTGTTCATGACGCCGTGGACGAAGCCGACGAGCATCCAGCGCGCGACGAGCGACGCCTGTGCGTCGACGACGGCCTCGTAGAACGCGAAGTACGGGTTCTCGGCCTCGAGCGCGTGAGGATGGTGGCGCGCGATCGCGTAGTCGGCGAGGCGGCGGACGAACTCCGGGTCGCGCGCGGCGGCGAACTGGAACGTCCCGACGCGGATGTGACTGGCCGCCACGCGGACGAGCACGGCGCCGGGGAGAACAGCCTCTCGCCGCACCGGCTCACCGGTCGCCACGACCGCAAGCGCGCGGGTCGTCGGGATGCCGAGTGCGTGCATCGCCTCGCCGATCAGGTACTCGCGCAGCATGGGCCCGACGGCGGCCTTCCCGTCACCGCCGCGCGCGAAGGGCGTGCGCCCGGAACCCTTCAGATGCAGGTCGCGGCGGCGGCCGTGGCGGTCGACGACCTCGCCGAGCAGGAGCGCCCGCCCGTCGCCGAGAACCGGCGAGTAGCCGCCGAACTGATGGCCCGCGTAGGCCTGCGCGACCGGCGTGGCGCCATCGGGCACAACGTTCCCGACCAGAACGTCAATTCCCTCGGGCGAGGCGAGCGCGGCTGCGTCGCGCCCGAGATCCTCCGCCAGCTCCTCGTTCAGCGCGAGCAGCCGCGGCGCCGGGGCGGGTGCGGCCTGCCATGGCACGTACAGGCCGTCCAGCTCGCGGACGAACGAGTTCTCGAGCACGAAGACCGGTTGGAGAGAGACGCTCACTGAACCAAGGTAGCGCTGCAACGACCGCATCCCTCCGGACGCAAGAAGCCGCGAAGCCTCCGCTGACTCACGATCACCCGAGGAGGAAGCGGCGCGGAGGCCAAAGTTCGCATCAGGTGCTCCCCGCGTGGCAGAGCGCCGAAGGCCGCGGCTAGCTGATGTGTATCGGGGACTGGCGCCGACACGTGCCGTCTCTGCCCAACACTTCCATCAACGGCATCATCTCGAAATGCGCGTGAGACGCCTCTTCCTCGGCGAATATCGATCCGTCGGGATCTTCACGCTTCCCGACGACGGCTTCGACCTCGGCGCGATAACGATCCTCTATGGGAAGAATGGCTCTGGAAAGACGAACATCCTCGAGGCGCTGGCGCACCTGTTCGAGTGGACTGGCGGTACCGCCGGGCTAACGGGCGTTCTCCGCAAGCCAGGCACCGCCGTCGAAGGCCCCGCATACCCCGGCAGCCTCGTGGTAGAGCTCGATCGGTGGCGCGAAGACTCAACTCTCGATCAAGCGCTCTTGTGGCGCTTCCTTACGAACGAGCGCGCGCGCGATGTTCTCCTGAGCTACGAAGATGCAGCTCGCTTGCCCGCTGACGCCGAGGCGGCACTCGACGCGCTCTTCGCGCAGTCAGGCGACCCGAGCCCGGGCAGGCGCGAAGTAGAGGCCGCTATTGCCACTTGGGCGCAAGCCGCGGCACATCAGTTCGATGATGGGACGTTCGACGAGCGGTACGCGGTCGCGCACGAAGCGCTTGCACAGGCGATCTTTCAGCTTCCGGAGGGGTTCCCTTACGTAAGCCCTCGTGCCTTTTCGGACGCAGCACGAGCGGCCGCTACGGCGATCCTCGATGCCGCACAGCGGAACGATACGTCGCGCTACCGGGACGATCCGGTACGCGAGGTTGCGGAGGAAATAGCCTCTACGACCACGGCTCTTGCTCCAACCAAGGCGTCTCTGGAGATCTCGACGCTACCGGAGTTAGGCGATGAAGCACGCGAAGAGCTCCAACAACTCGTCGCCGGCATCACGGTTATCGACGGGTCTCAGTCCCGCGCCGAAGCCGCGCTCAACGCAGTCGTCGAGGATGCGCGGGCGACACTTCCAACCGAGCTCGAGCGACTGAGACAGCGACTCGAGGACCGGGCTAACGAACTACTCCCGACATTCCTCCGCGCCGAGGGCAGTGTTGTCGTCGGCCTCGCCAATAGAGCGACTCTTCACTTTCAGGAGAACAACGGCGACCTCAGGGAGTACGGTGACCTTGGTGCCGGTGCTGCGCGCTGGTTGTCCATCGCGGCTCATTCCGCAGCCGCGGATCTGCGAACACAACACCTTCATCGTGTCGACGGAGACGAGCTCGCAGGAGGATCCCGGATCGCCTTGTACGTACGCGATGAGCCTGAGTCTCATCTGCACCCGGGCGCGATTCGATCCGTCGGCGAGTGGCTCGTGAAACGGAACTCGGATGGCGTGGGCATCGTCGTAGCCACGCATGCTCTCGAGCTGCTTAACCTCCCTCGCGAGAGCACAGACATCTTCTTCGTCGAGCGACAGCCAGGTGAGACGTCACAGGCGCGGCGCGTCAGCGACACGCTGCTGCGTGAGCTCCAGGAGCGCGGCGACGCCCTCGGCGTGCTGCCGAGCGACTACTTGCGAGTTGCCCGCGGTGTCCTGGTCGTGGAAGGCGAGCACGACGCGGTGGTTCTCAACCACTTCTTCGGCGCCGAGCTAACAGCTGCTCGGGCGCTGATCCTTCGTTTGCGTGGCGCGTACGAGGCCCTCGCTCTAGCAGAACTCGAGTATCTCGCGAGGCTCCAGCTCCCCATCGTTCTGCTGTTGGACAACATCCGCAAGGAACAGGTCGAGCGCCCTCGACTCCCGGCCGACGCCACGGCCGAGGAGAAGCAGTGGTTCAAGCTGCGGGCATTTCTACACGACCCGAACGTTACGGTCGACCTGGCTTCGCACGGCCTTCAGGACATCATCGCGGCGCTACCGGCTCAGGCCGTCGCTCAAGCAGCACTCAGGTTCGGGGGTGCGATGTTCACATCGTGGGACGAGGTTTCCGATGCTGCCGCGCGCCGGCGCGTGAATCTGAAGGATCAGCTCGCACAGACGGTTGGAGTGCCAGTCGACGCGCGGCTTCTCGCGGAAGCACTCGCGGCGACGGACGAGCCCCCACCGGTGTTGAGACGGGTCGTGGACAGCGTTATTGCACTGCTGTCGGACCGCGGTACCGTAAGCGGATAGACCGGCGGTTCGTGCGAGCTGCCGCTCTGTAGACACCGCGATAGCCGCGGCACCCGGGTGACCTGCTCCTACTACTATCGGAGTAGGAAGACGGCGAGCACGGTGCGCGCACGTACGCTGCCGCGGCCTGACCTCCTACTAGCGCAGGAGCCCGTCGGCCTCTCCGGCGCCCGCACGCGACGCGGCGTCGTCGTGCGCGCGTCAGCTTCGGTCGAGCGCGCGGAAGATCGCGGCGGCGCACGCTGCGGTGTCCTGCTCGCGGGTCGCGGCGTTCGAGATCGAGATGCGCAGCAGCCGCTCGCCGCGCCAGGTCGTCGCGCCGAGCCAGACGGTGCCTTCCTCCTGGATCGCGCGCTCGACGCGCTCGGTGCGTGCGGCGTCGCCGACGCGAACGAGGATCTGGTTGAGGACGACGTCGTTCACGACCTCGATCCGCTCGTCGGCCTCGAGCTCTGCCGCCAGGTCGCGCGCGAGGGCGCAGCAGCGCGCGACGAGCTCGGTGATCCCGGCGCGCCCGAGCTGCCGGAGTGCCGCCCAGGTCGCGAACCCGCGCGCGCGCCGCGAGGACTCGGCGACGAAGTCGCCGCCGCCGAACTCGCGCGTGGCTGTCTGGCCGGTGAGGTACGACGCGGTGTAGGCGAGCGCGGTCGCGTGGACGTCGGGATCGGCGCAGAATGCATAGCCGGAGTCGTACGGGACGTTCAGCCACTTGTGGCCGTCGCACGCCCACGAGTCGGCGCCCTCGAGCCCGCGGAGGAGGTGCGACGTCTCCGGGCTCGCCGCAGCCCAGAGCCCGAAGGCGCCGTCGACGTGAACCCAGGCGCCGGTCGCGCGCGCGGCCGCGACGACGGCTTCGAGGTCGTCGCAGGCACCCGTGTTGACGTTCCCCGCCTGCGCACAGACGATCGTTGGACCGGCGGCGGCGGCGAGCGCGGTGGCGAGCGCTCGCGCGTCCATCGCGCCGTTCGCGGTCGCGGGAACCTCGACGAGCGAGTCCTCGCCGAGGCCGAGCAACCGCAGCGCTCGGTCGATCGTCGCGTGCCGCTCCGCGCCCGCATAGACCTTCACCTCCGGTGCGCCCCGGAGGCCCTTCCTGCCGACGTCCCAGCCGGCGTCGGCGAGCACCTTCCACCGTGCGGCGGCGAGTCCGACGGTGTTCGCTCCCTGCGCACCCGTCACGAACCCGGTCGAAGCCGTGGCGGGAAGTCCGAGCAACTCCTTCAGCCACCGGCCGGCGACGTCTTCGAAGGCGATCGCGGCCGGCGATGTCGCCTCGTTGAACGCGAGCTGATCCCATCCGACGGCGACGAGGTCGGCGAGCAGCGCCGCCTCGAGCGCGCCGCCGACGACGAAGCCGAAGTACCGCGGGCCGGCGGAGGCCATCAGCCCCGGCTGCGCGGCGAGGAGGAACTCGTCCAGCACCTCCGCGGGCGGGGAGCCCTCATCCGGTACCGGCCGGTCGAGCGCGGCTCTGACCTCTGCCCGCCGCTGCGCGGGCGTCCCCCGCCTCTCCGGCAGACGATCGTGGTACTCGGCGATCTCGGCGGCGACCCGCCGCAGCAGTTGCTCGTCCATCAGCGGCGACGCAACGGTTGACGGGTCGACGTCATCGGGCGGACCCTAATCCCTTCGCGGTTCGCGCCCGCATCTGAGACCGGTCGCAGCCGGCGCCGCCGCAGCGGCGCCGGCTGCGACTCGGCGGGTTGGCTAGGCGAGCTGTGGCCCGACCACGTCGAAGCCGAAGCGCTTCGACATCGCGATCGCCTCCTCCGGGTCGTACGCCTGCACGGGCGGCTCCGCCGCCTCGGCGACCGGGATACCGCCTTCCTCAAACATGGCCTCGAAGCCCCCGGGGCTGATGAGGATGAGCATCCGAGCGCTCTCCGATTCGACCTTGAACGTGTGCGGCACCCCGCGCGGGCCCCAGACCCAGGTGCCCGGGCCGGCGACCGCCTCCTGCTCGCCCTGGCGGAAGCGAACCTCGCCCTCGAGCACGTAGAACCCCTCGTCCTCCCGCCAGTGGATGTGCAGCGGCGGGCCGAACCCGCGGTAGAGGGTCGCCTCGACGAGGGCCATCGCTCCGCCGGTGTCCGCGGCGCGCGCCTTCATCCGGTACAGCCCGCCCTGCCACCAGATTCCGTCCTCTTCGACCGTGACGGCCGGCGTTGTGCTGATGGTCATCGTGTCTCCTTTCTCTCCGCTAGCAGCGGACGTTCGGGTTGAACTGCGCGAAGAGGCCGTTCGGGTTGGCCTGCCAGAGCCACACGTGGAGGTCGTAGTGCACGGGCATCCCCTCCTCGTGGCCCTCCATCGGGCCGTCGAACGGCACGCCGAACAGGCTCGGCCGGTCGTCGTCTGTCGTGACGTCCTGGTCGGCGTCGACCTTGAAGTACTCGACGGCGACGAGGCGCAGGCGGCCGCCCGAGGGCGCATAGAGGAGCACCGCGGGCCGGCGGGGGTCGAGCGGCGCCGCGAAGAGCGAGGGCTTGGCGTAGTGAAGTCCCATGCCGCCGAGCCCCGGAACGGCGACGCAGCCGGAGAGACGGTGGTAGCCGTCGGCGACCGCGTGCTGGACGTCGTGGTACGGCGCGGTCGCACGGCGTACCTCCGCGAGTTCCTGCTGGTGCTGGGCGTGTTCGCCGGGCGCGGCGGTTGAGACACCGGCGGCGGCGGCGAGGATCGACGCGGTGGCGACGAGCAGCTTCTTCATGTTCCTCCTTTCGTTCGCGGCGCCGCCGGCACGGCAGCGCGTCCGCCTGGAGCGTCGACGCGGGGCGTTGCGTGACCGTTGCAGCGCGGTTGCTACGCGGTGACGGAGCGACGCGCGGCGTGTGCTGCGGCGTCGATGACGGCATCCGGCCCGCGGAGGTCGGCGAAGACGCCGCCGTTCTCGCGGACGCCGGTCAAGGCGCGTTCGTAGCGATTCCGCGCCGTTGCACGCATGCGGAAGCCGACCTCGCGTTCCAGGAGCTGCGCAGCCGACCACAGTTGCGCGGCCACCGCATCGTCGCCGCGGGCGGTGGCGGAGGCGGCGAGGCCGCCGATGGAGTAGGTCGCGATCCGTCGGCCGCCGATGCGGCGCGCGATCTCGAGTGCCGTCGCATAGAAGGCGTCGGCCGCGTCGCCCTCGCCGGCGTCCAGCTCCGCATCGCCGAGGCTGTGGAGGACGGCGGCTTCGTGGAAGGGGTCGCCCGACGCTCGTGCGTGCGCCAGCGCCTCGCCGAGGAGTGCCCGCGCGCGTTCGATGTCGCGTGTCTCACGCGCGATGTTGCCGAGCAGGTGCAGCGAGCGCCGGATCCCGAACTCGTCGCCGGACGCGCGGTGGCGCTCGAGCGCCTGCTCCAGCCGCTGCCGCCCCTCCGCCCATTCGCCGCGCTGCTCGTGCATCGCACCCAGCGCGAGGAACGCCCAGGCCGCGCCGGCGTCCTCGGGCGCTGCGGCGTAAAGGTCGACCGCGCACCGCGCGTGGCGCTCGGCGCGGTCGGTGTCGCCGCGGACAGAGGCGACGTTCCACGCGGCGATCGAGGCTTTCGCGCGGAGAGCTGTGGACGTCTCGTCGCTGCGCTGCAGCAGGAGCTCGAGCCAGCGGTCGGCCTCCGCCGCGTAGTCCCGCTCGATCCAGAAACGCGCGAGCGCGGAGACGATCCGCAGACCGGTCTCGACCGTGCCGTCCTCCGCGCTCCATGCGAGCGCGGCCGTCAGGTTGCCGAACTCGGCGTGGAGCCGCGCGCCCCAGCGTGACTCGAGGGAGTGGCGCCGGCGCAGCACGTCCTCCGCGGCCTCGGCGAGCGCCGCGACGTACTCAGCGTGCCGACGCCGCAGCTCCGGCGTCTCGCCAGCCTCCGCAAGCCGCTCCGCGGCGTAGCGGCGGACGGTCTCGAGCAGCCGGTACCGCATCTCGCCGTCCCGCTCCTCGGGCAGGACGAGCGACGCGTCGACGAGGTGCTCGACGAGCGGGAGCGCCCGCTCCTTCGAATCAGGAAGGCAGACCGCCGCTGCCGCGTCGAGCGTGAACCCACCGACGAAGACGGACAGGCGGGCGAGCAGGCGCTGCTCGTCGGCGGGCAGCAGCTCGTAGCTCCACGCCATCGCCTCCTCGAGCGTCTGGTGTCGGGCGGCTGTGGCGCGCCGCGGTGAGACGAGGAACGCGAAGCGGTCTGTCAGGTGGTCCGCGATCTCGGCGAGCGAGAGCGCCTTCGCGCGCGCGGCAGCAAGCTCGATCGCGAGCGGGAGCCCGTCGAGCTCGCGGCAGATGCGCGCGGCCGCGGCCGTCGTCGCCTCGTCGTCCGAGAGGTGCGGCCGCACGTCACGCGCACGGGCGAGGAACAGCCGGACGGCATCCGACGAGCCGACGCGGTCCGGGTCGGCGTCCGGCGGCGGCACGGCGAGCGGCGGCACCGCATAGTCGACCTCGCCCGGCGTGCCGAGCACCTCGCGGCTCGTCGCGAGCACACGCAGCCGCGCGCATGCAGCCAGCAGCCGCCGGACGAGGGCGGCACACGCGGCACGCAGGTGCTCGCAGTTGTCCAGGACGAGCAGGAGCTCGGCGTCGCGGAGGCGCTCGACGAGCTGCTCGAGCGCGTCGCGACCGGCCTCCTCCCGCAGGTCGAGAGCGCGCGCGACGTGGGCCGGCACGAGGGGAGGGTCTCGTAGTGCGGCGAAGTCGACGAAGACGACACCGTCACGAGCGCGGGTCGCCGACCGCGCGGCCACCTCGAGCGCGAGCCGTGTCTTCCCGACGCCGCCGACGCCGGTGAGGGTGACGAGCCGCCGCTCGACGAGCAGCCGCTCGAGCTCCGCCACGTCCGCCGCGCGGCCGACGAAGCTCGCCAAGGGCGCTGGAAGCGCCGATCGCCCCTCGGGCGGATGCGGGGACTGCACCTCGTGGAGGAGGATTGCGCGCTCGAGCCGCCGGAGCTCGTCGCTCGGCTCGATCCCGAGCTCGCGGTCGAGCACCTCCCGGGCCTGCCGGTACGCCGTCAGCGCGTCCGCCTGCCGCCCTGCGCGGTAGAGGGCCAGCATGAGGTGCCGCCAGAGGCGCTCGCGGTACGGGTGCTCGCGAACGAGTGCCTCCAGGTCGGGCACGAGCTCGCCGTGGGCGCCGAGCTTGAGCTCGGCCTCGATCCGCCCCTCGAGCGCGAGCACCCGGAGCTCTGTGAGACGCTCCGCCTCCACTGCGAGTGCCGGCGATCCGGTGAGGCCGAAGAACGGCGGGCCGCGCCACAGCGCGAGCGCGGCACGGAGGTTCTCGGCCGCGCGCCGCGGCGAGCGTCGCTCCAGCGCGTCTCCGCCCTGCCGCACGAGCCGCTCGAATCGCTTCGCATCGATCGACTCGGGAGAGGTCTGCAGCGAGTACCCGCGTCCGGCCGCCACGATCGGAGTGGTTCCTCCGAGCCCACTCCGCAGGCGCGACACGTACGACCGGATCGTCGTCGCAGCACCCGGCGGCGGTACCCCGTCCCACAGCTCCTCCGCGAGACGCTCGGCCGAGACGGGCGCTCCAGGCTCGAGCAGCAGAAGCGCGAGCAGAGATTCCTGGCGGCGTCCGCCAAGCGCGATCGCGGCGCCGTTCTGCACCGCCTCGACCGGACCGAGGAGGCGAAACTCGATGTGGTCGCGAGCCTGCGGGTGCACGTGCCTCGCTCTAGATATACCCGCGCTCGACCTGTGCACGCCGCCTGCGAGACTGCACGCAGTGGGCGTCGTGCCTCAGTCGCCTCGAGCTGCTCGCAGTGAGATCAGCCGCGCCGCGACGGCGCTGCCTACGAACTTCCCGAGCGCCGGACGCGCTCCACAGTACGAACGCCGCTGCCCGACCCCACCGCCAGAAAAGAGGCCCCCACGATGACACCCGTCTCCCCGAGCGCGTTCGCGCAGGCGCGTGAACGCGTCGCGAAGCACGCGCACCGCACGCCGATGCTGACGTCGGCGACGCTCAACCGACGGAGCGGGTTCGACGTCGGGCTGAAGGCGGAGATGTTCCAGCGAACGGGCTCGTACAAGTTCCGCGGGCCGCTGAACAAGCTGCTGCAGCTGACCGAGGAGGAGCGGGCGCGCGGGATCATCTGCTCGTCGGCGGGCAACCATGCGCAGGGGGTCGCTCTCGCGGCGGCGATCTACGGCGTTCCGGCCGTCGTGGTGATGGCCGAGAACGCCACGCCGTCGAAGGTGGAGGCGACGCGCGCCTACGGCGCCGAGGTCGTCCTCGCCGGGACGATGTGGGACGAGGCGAACGACGTCGCTCGCGAGCTCGCCGCCGAGCGCGGGCTGACGCCGGTGCATCCGTTCGACGACCTCGACCTGATCGCCGGGCAGGGAACCGTAGGCCTCGAGATCACGGAGGACTTCCCCGAGCTGGACGTCGTCGTCGTCCCGATCGGGGGCGGCGGGCTCATCTCCGGCGTCGCGCTCGCGGTGAAGCAGGAGAGCCCGCAGACGCGCGTGGTCGGCGTCGAGTCGTCGGGGGCGCCGGCGATGCAGCAGAGCGTCCGGGCGGGGCGCGTCGTGCCGCTCGAGAGCGTCGATTCGGTGATCGACGGCCTCAAGGTGAAGCGCGTCGGGAACACCACCTTCTCGATCGTCCGCGACCACGTCGACGACATCGTCACGCTGCCGGACCGCGAGATGTTCGACGCCGTCGTGTGGATGCTCCACCACTGCAAGGTGCTCGTCGAGGGGGCGGCCGCCGCTCCGGTCGCCGCGCTGCTCGCGGGGCTCGTCGACGCGCCCACCGGCGCTCGGGTCGCGTGCGTCCTGAGCGGCGGCAACGTCAACCTCGACCGGCTGCGGCAGCTCACCTGGAACTAGCTGGCTGCGCGCGACCGGAGGCCGCACTGCCGCGGCGGCCGGAGCAGAAAGCGCAACACGGCGCACCGAAGGGAGTCTCCACGTCGATCTGCTCGGCGGTCTCGAGCAGCGAGTAGAGCCCTGAGCCGCCGAAGACGCCGATCACGCGCGAGAGCAGAGAAGCGGTGCGGCGAAGCGGCGCCGGTTCGACGTCGCTCTCCGCCCGTCGGCGGGAGCCGTCAGTTCCAGTGGACGACCGTCGCTCCGCCGTCGGGAAGCGGCAGCGACTCGGCCTCCCCCTGCACTGCGTCGCGCTCGTCGCCGGTGAGGCGGCCCCAGGCGTCGACCGTGAAAGTCCGCCTGCTGCGGCGCCAGGTGCCGACGATCTCGCCGCCGACGAGGAGCGCGCCCGGCCACACGCGCGGCGTCCACAGCTCCGCGCGCTGCGCCGCGTCCGGGACGAGGAGCGCGCGTTCCTCCTCGGTGCCGTGGAGGGTGTAGGCATCGCCGCTCGGGAGGAGCCGCACAGCGGCCGCGGGCGCGGGCGCGGCACGGAGCGCCCGCTCGTCGCGCGCGAGCAGCAGCGCGTCGCCGATCGGCGTCGCCACCGGGACCAGCTCGCCTTGAAGCGACGAGAACGCCTGCGCCGCCTGCGGTGCGCTGACCCCCGCCCACTTCGCGAACGCCGCCCGGCGCGACGGGCCGAAGACGTGCAGGAACCGTCGCGCGAGCTCGAGAGTCGCCTCGGCCGGCGTGATCTCGGGCGCCGGCACCGACCAGATCGTCGGCCGCCGCGCGCCTTCCCAGCGGATCGCGAAGCGACCGGTCAGCGCGGCGTAACGGAGGCTGTTGGGGTCGACGCCGAGGGCGCGCCCGGCGTCGTCGTAGCGCATCGACCGGCCCGCGAGGAGCGCCTCGAGGCGCTCCTCGCGGGCCGGTCGATGCGCTACGAC
>DATMJW010000104.1:0-2290 GCA_035553355.1 Gaiellaceae bacterium
GGGGTCGAGCCCCTCGTCGTCGAGCGGAAGCGGGACGACGTGGGCGCCGAGCCGCGCGAGCAGCTTCAGCGGCCGGTCGTAGCTCGGCCCCTCCACGAGCACCCGGCCGGGACGGAGCGCGAGCAGCTCCTCGAACAGGAAGGCGATCCCCTGCAGCCCGCCGGTGGTGAGGACGACCCGCCCCGGCTCGACGCCGTGCCGCGCGGCGAGCCGCTCGCGCAGCGGGGCGTATCCGCCGCCCGGGCCGTACGCGAGCACGCCGGGGTCGCTCTCGACCGCCGCGCGCGCGCAGTCCGCGAGGAGCTCGACGGCGAGACACTCCGGAGCCGGTGCGCCGCGGGCGAACGAGATCACGCCGGCCACCCTAGCGAGGCCGTCCGCCGACCCTCTTGCTACGGTGTGTGCACGGACGGCATGGGGTCGTCCCGTGAGGTTTGTTCTTCTTCGGTTCGTCCCGGTCTGGGATCGGGTGGTCGAGGTAGGCGGATCTCGACCGAACACGAAGGAGTCGAACCGAATGCAGTCTTTTCTGGACCTGGGCGTTTCGCCCGCCGTCGCGCAGGCACTCGCCGAGCGCGACATCCACGCGCCGTTCCGCATCCAGACGCTCGTCCTCCCCGACCTGCTCGACGGCCGCGACGTGCTCGCGAAGTCGCCGACGGGCTCGGGGAAGACACTCGCTTTCGCGATCCCGATCGTCGAGGCGCTCGCCGCCTCGGACGCCCGCCCGTCGGCGCTCGTGCTCGTCCCGACGCGGGAGCTCGCGGCGCAGGTCGCCGCCGAGCTCGAGACGATCGCCCCGGCGCGCGATCTGAAGGTCGCCGCGGTCTACGGCGGCGTCACGATCTCCACCCAGGCGCAGAAGGCGCGCGACGCGCACGTGCTCGTCGCGACCCCGGGTCGCCTGCAGGACCTGCTCGAGCGGAAGGCGGTGTCGCTCGCCGGCGTCCGCATCCTCGTCCTCGACGAGGCCGACCGCATGCTCGACATGGGCTTCCAGCCGCAGGTCGACCGGATCGTCAAGCGCCTGCCGCGCACGCGCCAGACGATGTTCTTCTCCGCGACGCTCGACGGCGCCGTCGGCGAGCTCGCCCGCGACTACACGACGAACGCCGCCCGCTACGAGGGCGAGCTGCCGGTCGAGCAGCGCCAGGGCGAGGTCGAGCACCGCTTCCTCGCGGTCACGGCCGACAACAAGGTCGAGATGCTCGCGCAGCTCCTCGCCGAGGAGCGCGGCCTCGCGCTCGTCTTCGTGCGCACGAAGCGGGGCGCCGAGCGCCTCGTGCACAAGCTCGCGCGGCACGACGTGCAGGCGGTCGCGATGCACGGCGACATGACGCAGGGAGCGCGGGAGCGTGCGCTCTCGCGCTTCGAGTCCGGCAAGGTCTCGACGCTCGTCGCCACCGACGTAGCGGCGCGCGGCCTCGACCTCGACGACATCACGCACGTGATCAACTTCGACCCGCCCGAGGACAACAAGGGCTACGTGCACCGGGTCGGCCGCACCGGCCGCGCAGGTCGCAGCGGCACGGGCGTCACTCTCGTCCTCCCCGAGCAGCAGGCCGACGTGAGCCACGTGGCGCGCATGGTCGGCCGCACCGACGAGTTCAGCGAGCAGGGGATGAAGGTCGCCCCGCCGCGCCTCGTCTACGCGTCGAAGCGGCGCAACTCGAAGTGGGGCCCGAGCCGGCCCCGCCGCAAGATCTAGAAGGAACGCGCTCAGCCGTCGGGGTAGGCTCGCGGCGTGTCCGACGCCGCGAGCCGCTCCTCGATCGCCGACCCGTCGCTCGCGCCGCAGGGCGAGCAGCGAATCCAGTGGGTCGCACGCCACTCCCCCGTTCTGAACCGGCTCGCGCGCGAGCGGCTCGCTGACGGCGCGCTGCGCGGGCGCCGCGTCGCCGTCGTCGTCCACCTCGAGGCGAAGACCGCGTACCTCGCCACGGTTCTCGCGGACGCGGGAGCCGAGGTCGTCGCCTCCGGCTCGAACCCCGGGTCGACGCAGGACGCGATCTGCGCGGCGCTCGTCGCCCGCGGCATCGAGGTGCACGCCCGGCACGGCGCGACCCGGGAGCAGTTCGACGCCGACCTGCTGGCGGTGGCGGATACGGAGCCCGAGATCGTCGTCGACGACGGCCTCGAGCTCACGGCCAGGATCGTCGAGCACCGCCCGCACCTGCTCGAGCGGTTCGCGGGCGTGACGGAGGAGACGACGACCGGGATCGCGCGGCTGCGCGCGCTCGAGCGCGCGGGACGGCTCACGTTCCCGGCGGTGCTCGCGAACGACGCCCGC
>DATMJW010000105.1:0-28468 GCA_035553355.1 Gaiellaceae bacterium
AGGTCGGCGACCTCGGCCCGGATCTGCTCGAGCGCCCGCGTCGTCTCCGCCTCGATCTGCCGTCGCGTGTCCTCGAGGCGCCGCTGACGATCCTCCTCGGCCTCCTCCTTCACACGCTCGCGCTGGGCGTCGGCGGTACGACGTGCTTCCGCCAGGATCTCCCCCGCTTCGCTCTTCGCCTGCCCGATCAGCGAGCGATGCTCCTCGAGCAGCTCGCGCGCCTCCGCGCGGGCGCGCTCCGCCTCCTCCAGCGACGAGCGGATCCGCTCGCGCCGTTCGTCGATCGTCTTCTGGATCGGCGCGAACGCGAACCGCTTCAGCACGTAGAACGTGATCGCGAAGCAGATGAGCGTCCAGATCATCAGCCCCGGGACGGGGCGGATCAGCGGCGAGACCTCGAGCAGGATCATCGGCTAGACGAGGACGTAGGCGAGGAGGCCGCCGAGCAGGCCGTAGAAGACGAGCGCCTCGACGAGCGCGAAGGCGATCCACATGATCCCCTGCAGCTCGCCGCGGAGCTCCGGCTGACGCGCGACGGACTGGATCATCGAGCCGAAGACGTGGCCGAGGCCGATGCCGGCGCCGAGGGAGCCGAGGCCGATGCCGAGCGCGAAGGCGATCGCCTTGGCGGCATCGGTGATGTTCCCCTCGATCTGTGCGAGCACGAACGCAGTGGTCATGCAGGTGTCTCCTTAGTGTTCGGGCTCGATCGCCGAGCCGATGTAGATGGCGGACAGGGTGGCGAAGATGAATGCCTGGATGTTGACGACGATGACGACCTCGAAGAGGTAGAAGATCGTCGCGATCGGCACGGAGGCGATCGCGAGGAAGGCGCTCTCGAGCACGATGATGAGGCCGAGCATGACCAGGATCAGCATGTGGCCCGCGAGCATGTTCGCGTAGAGCCTCAGCGAGAGCGAGATGATCCGGACCGCGTGGGAGAGGAACTCGATGAAGAAGAGCGGCGCCATCATCGCCTTCGGCACCCCCGCCGGGACCCAGCTCTTGAAGTAGGGGCCGGCGCCGTTCCAGCGCACGCCCTCGACGTGCGTGAAGGCGACGCTCATCAGCGCCAGCACGAGCGTCACCGAGATCTGCGCGGTCGCGGCGTAGATGCCGAGCGCCGGCACCGTCACGCCGAAGAGCTCGAAGTGCTGGTCGCGGTTCGTGAACGGGAGCGGGACGAAGCCGAGCATGTTGATCGACCAGATGAAGAGGAAGAGCGTCGCGACGTACGGGAACCAGCGGCTGATCGCCTTCGACGGCAGCCCGCCCTCCGCGATCTGCGTCTGGATGATCTCGTAGATCTGCTCGCCGATCGTCTGGCGCGTCGTCGGGTCGCCGCCGAAGCGGAAGCGCATCAGGAAGATGCCGAGCGCCATCGCGACGACCGAACCGAGCATCAGGTAGGCGACCGCCTTGTTGATCGAGAGGTCGAGCGGCCCGATGTGGATCGGGATCCAGGCGGGGAGCTCGAACTCGTGCTCGGGGTCGAACTCCTCGGCGCCGTGCTCCGTGGCGGCGAGCGCGACCGCGGGCAGCGCGAGCGCGAGGACGAGCGTGAGGGGCAGCGCGCGCAGGAGCTTCATGCGAGCGCGTCTCCGCTGAAGTAGAGCGTGAGTGCGAGCGCGAGCTCGACGGTGTAGCCGAGCGCGTAGACGAGCGCGGCCGCGAGCGCGAGCGACGGCGCGACCGTCGCGATCGCGATCAGGACGGCCATGATCGCGCCGGCGCGGACCATCATCCCGAAGCCGACGACGCCCGAGGCCTTCGCGTGGACGGCGCCGAGCGGCAGCCGCGCGAGCGCCGCGCCGACGCTCTGGCCGACCGCCCAGAGCGCGATCCCGAGCAGCCAGCCGCGCACGGGCGCGCCGACGAGCAGGAACACCGGGAGCGCGAGCAGGGCGGCGGCGGTTCCCGCGACGGCCGGAGCGACGCGGTTGGGCAGCGGCCGCGGTGTCGTCAGCGCGTCCTTCGCACTCACGAGAGCGCGTCCCGGTAGCGGCGGTAGACGGCGAAGACGCCCGCGGGGATGCCGACGACGACCCCGGCGAGGGCGCCGAGGGGCCACGATCCGGCGGCCCAGCCGATCGCGGCGCCGATCCCCGTGCCGGCGCCGGTGGTGGCGACGAGGACGGAGCCGGCGCCTGCGAGGCTGACGTTCGCCCGCGGATCGGACTTGTGGGCGGCAGGCTCCATCCGCGGCGGAGCATACCAGTAGCGACCCCTGAGATCGTGACAGTGGAAATCGCGGTTTTCAGCGGGAAACAGCCGACTTTGTACGATCTCGCGATGCCACGTCTCGTGCTCGTCCACGGCAGCGTGTCGAACGGCGCGCGCACGTGGAGCGGCCTGCCGCGGCTCGCCGCGTGTCACGAGCTCGTGGTCGTGAACCGCCGCGGGTTCCCACCCGGAGGTGAGGTCGAGCGGGTGGATTTCGAGGACGAGGCCCTGTGGCTCGCGGAGCGCGTCGAGTCCGGTGACCACCTGATCGGGCACTCCTACGGCGGTCTCGTCGCGCTCCTGACCGCTGCGACGGCGCCGTGGCTCGGGTCGCTCGCGGTCGTCGAGCCGCCCGCGTTCGGGGTGGCGCGCGGGCATCCGGCCGTCGAGCGCTTCGTGCAGTCGGCGTCGACTCTGTGGCGGGACGGGCCGCGGGAGCCGGAGCCGTTCCTGCGCGCGTTCCTGCGGCTCGTCGGCTCGCCGTTCGATCCACCCTCGCCGCTCCCACCGGAGCTGGCGCAGGGGGCGCGGACGCTGATGGTCGAGCGGCCGCCGTGGGAGGCGGCGGTGCCGGTCGCGGCGCTCCGCGCGCTCCCGTTCCCGAAGCTCGTCGTCTCCGGCGCGCACCACGCGGCGTTCGACGCCGTCTGCGACGTCCTCGAGCGGGAGCTCGCCGCCGAGCGCGCGGTGCTCCCCGGCGGCGGGCACGTCGTGCAGTCGGCGCCTGGCTTCGACGACGTCGTGCTCGACTTCGTCGCGCGCGCCGAAGACGCCCGCCGCTAGGCCGTGCGCCGGTGGCGCGGCTTCGGCGCCTCCTCGATCTTGCGGACGCGCGGGTTCGCGAGCTTCACGATCTCGAGCAGGTAGACGACGTAGATCGAGAACGCGAGCGCCACGAGGCCGATCGCGGCGGCCGCCGCGGTCTCGAGCGGGTGCCAGACGCCGCCCTCGCGGAAGGGGATGAAGCGCGTCGCGAGCGCCGCTGCGGCGAGCGTCCCGCACCACGCCCACATCGTCAGCGCCGCGCGCCGCTGCGTGAAGCCCCGGCGGAGGAAGCGGTGGTGCAGGTGTGCCTGGTCGGCCACGAAGACGCGCTCGCCGTGCTTCAGCCGCCGCGCGACGACGAACGTCGTGTCGACGATCGGCACCGCGAGCACGAGGAGCGGCCAGAAGAGGACGACGGTCGACGCCGTCTTCAGGAGCCCCTGCACCGAGAGGGCGGCGAGCAGGAAGCCGAGGCAGAGCGCGCCCGAGTCGCCCATGAAGATCCGCGCCGGGTAGAAGTTGTGGCGCAGGAAGCCGACGCACGCGCCGGCGACGATCGCGGCGAGGATCGCCGGCTGCGGCTTGCCGACGGAGAGCGCGATCACGGCGAACGTCGTCCCCGAGATGGCACATACGCCGGCGGCGAGGCCGTCGAGCCCGTCGAGGAAGTTGACCATGTTCATCAGCGCCACGATCCAGACGATCGTGAGCGGGATCCCCACCCACGGCGAGAGCTCCTGGATCCCGATCACGGGGAAGGTGAAGCGGTCGATCCACACGTCGAACGAGACGGCGACACCCGCGGCGACGAGCTGCCCGGCGAGCTTCGGCCACGGCCCGAGCGCCCGGAAGTCGTCGACGGCCCCGACGACCGTCGCGATCGCGGCGCCGAGGAGGACGCCCCGCCACGGCCCGCTCAGGTCGAGGAACGCGAGGGCGGGGACGAAGATCGCGAAGAAGATCGCGAGCCCGCCGAGCCGCGGGATCGGGTTCAGGTTGAGCCGTCGCCGGTCCGGGACGTCGACGACGCCGAGGAGCCGCGCCATCCCACCCACCGCGGGCGTGAGCAGGATCACGATCAGGAGCGCCGCAGCGGCGCCGTACAGCACCTCCGGGTTGTCCGCGAGCTCGCGCGGCATCGTCGCGTCCTACTTCGTGCCGTAGAGGCGGTCGCCTGCGTCGCCGAGGCCGGGGACGATGTACCCCTTCTCGTTCAGCTCGCGGTCGATCCCGGCGACGACGATCGCGACCTCCGGATGCTCGCGGTGGATGCGCTCGATCCCCGCGGGAGCCGCGATCAGCGCGATCAGCCGGATCGAGCTCGCACCGGCCGCCTTCACCGTCGCGACCGCCGCGGCCGTCGAGTTCCCGGTCGCGAGCATCGGGTCGAGCAGGATCACGTCGCGCTCGGAGAGGTCGTCGGGCAGCTTCACGTAGTACTCGACCGGCTGCAGCGTCTCCTCGTCGCGGTAGAGCCCGATGAAGCCGACGCGTGCGACCGGGATGAGCGAGAGCACCCCGTCGAGCATCCCCATACCGGCCCGCAGGATCGGGCAGACCGCGACCTTCTTCCCGGAGATCCGCTGCGCCGTCGTCCGCTCGAGCGGCGTCGCGATCTCCGCGGCCTCGGTGGCGAGATCCTTCGTCGCCTCGTACGTCAGGAGCAGCGTCAGCTCGTTGACGAGCTGGCGGAACCGGTGCGTGTCGGTGTCGACGTCGCGAAGCAGCCCGAGCTTGTGCTGCACGAGCGGGTGCGTGACGTGCGTGACGTTGTCCTGCATCAGGCGTAGCTCGTGTAGCCGCGGAAGCCGGGATAGAGCGGCCGCCGCTCGCACAGCGCGACCGCCCGCTCCGCCAGCGGGCCGAGCTCCGCCCCCTCGTCGAGCGCGCCCGCGATGACGCGACCGACCTCGCGGAAGTCCTCCTCGTCGAAGCCGCGCATCGTGGCGGCAGGCGTCCCGATGCGGACGCCCGACGCGACCGTCGGCGGCCGCTCGTCGAACGGGACCGTGTTCCGGTTGACCGTGAGCTTCACCTCGTGCAGGCGCTCCTCGGCGTCCTTCCCCGTCCACTCCGTCCGCCGGAGGTCGAGCTGCAGGACGTGCGTGTCGGTGCCGCCGGTGAGGACGTCGAGGCCGTTGCGGATCAGCTCGTCCGCGAGCGCGTCGGCGTTCGCGCGCACCTGCGTCTGGTACTCGCGGAACGCGTCGGTCGCCGCGATCGCGAAGCACGCCGCCTTCCCTGCGATCGAATGGACGAGCGGCCCCCCCTGCATCCCGGGGAAGACGGCGCGGTCGATCGCCTGCGCGTGCTCGGCGCGGCAGAGGACGAACCCGGAGCGAGGCCCGGCGAGCGTCTTGTGCGCGGTCGAGGTGACGACGTCGCAGTGCTCGACGGGGTTCGGGTGCAGCCCCGCGGCGACGAGCCCCGAGAAGTGCGCCATGTCGCACATCAGGAGCGCGCCGACCTCGTCCGCGATGCGCCGGAACTCCCACGTCTCGACGGTGCGCGGATACGCCGAGCCGCCGCACACGATCAGCTTCGGCCGGTGCTCCTTCGCGAGCGCGAGCACCTCGTCGTAGTCGACGAGGTTCGTCTCACGTGAGACGCCGTAGTGGACGATCGTGTAGAGCCGGCCGGAGAAGTTGACCTTGAGCCCGTGCGTCAGGTGCCCGCCGTGGTCGAGGCGCAGGGAGAGGATCGTGTCGCCGGGCTGGAGGAGCGCGAAGTACGCGGCCATGTTGGCCTGCGCGCCGGCATGCGGCTGCACGTTCGCGTGCTCCGCGCCGAAGAGCGCTTTCGCGCGATCGATCGCGAGCTGCTCGATCTCGTCGACGATCTCGCAGCCGCCGTAGTACCGCCGGCCGGGGTACCCCTCGGCGTACTTGTTGGTCGGGACCGAGCCGACGGCCTCGAGCACCGACGGCCACGTGAAGTTCTCCGACGCGATCAGCTCGATCTGGTTGCGCTGGCGCTCGAGCTCGCGGCCGAGGAGGTCGGCGATCTCGGGGTCGACGTCCGCGAGGCCGCCGGCGCGGAGCTGGTCGAGCGAGTGCTGGGCGACTGCCATGGGCTCCTCCTTCGGGACGTCCGCTCGATCGTACTGGCGTGACTCGACGACGCGTACCCGCTCCGGCGGCTTCGCCACCTCCCCGGGAGGGCGCTACTCGAGGGCGCCGCGGACGCGCTCGAGCGCTTCCGCCGACGGCGCGGCGCCTTCGCGGATCACGCGCGGTTCGGGACCGGTGAAGTCGAGCACGGTCGATGCCGTCCCCGGCAGCTCGCCCGCGTCGACGAGCGCCTCGGCCGCGGCGCGGATCTCCTCGGGAACGTCGGCGAGCGACCTGGGGTCGGGGCCGCCGCGCGCGTTCGCGCTCGACGCGGCGTAGGCGCCGACGCGGTCGAGCACCTCCCACGCGGGGCCGGTGACGTCCGGGACCCGGACGCCGATCGCGTCGGGCGTCGACCCCGTCAGCCAGCGGTACCGGCGCGCCGGGTTCGGGAGCACGAGCGTGTACGGGCCGGGGAGAAGCGCGCGCGCGATCACTCCGGCACGTCCTCGGAGCTCCGGCACGCACTCGAAGAGCATCGTCAGGTCGGAGGCGACGAGCGCCGTCGGCTGCGACTCGTCACGGCTCTTCGCGCGGTAGAGCCGCCGCACCGGCGCCTCCAGATACGGGTTCGCCGCAAGCCCGTAGACGGTGTCGGTCGGGACGACCGCGAGCTTTCCGCTCCGGAGAGCGGCGACGGCGGCGTCAACCGACATCGCTCGCCCCCCAGCATGCTTCGACGACACGTTCGCGCGCCGCGAGGTCCCGCGTGACGAGCGTCTCGGTGTAGCCGAGCTCCGCGAGCAGCGCGGCCGCGGCCGGCGCCTGGCCGTCGCCGACCTCGAGCACGATCCACCCTCCGGGACGAAGCACTTCCCGCGCCTCCGTCGCGACCGCCTCCGTCACCCCTTCGCCGACGAGCGCGATGTGCGGCTCGAAGTCGCGCACGTCCGGCATCAGCTGTGCCAGCTCCTCGGCGGCGACGTACGGCGGGTTCGAGACGACGAGGTCGTAGGGGCCGCCGGGGAGCCCCGTGCGGAGGTCGTGGTGGAGAACGGTGACCTCGGCGGCGACCGCGGCGGCGTTCTCGCGCGCCAGGGCGAGCGCGTCGGTCGAGATGTCGATCGCGGTCACCCGGGCGCCGGGATGCTCGTCCGCGATCGCGAGCGCGATCGCGCCGCTCCCCGTGCCGACGTCGATCACCGCGGGCACCGCCAGCCCGCGCAGCCGCGCCAGGCACCGCTCGACCACCATCTCCGTCTCCGGCCGGGGGATCAGCGCCCGCCGGTCGACCTTCAGGGTGAGCCGCCGGAACCCCCACTCCCCGAGGATGTACGCGACCGGCTCGTGCCGTGAGCGACGGGCGACGAGCTCGCGGAACTGCGCGAGCTCGTCCCCGTTCAGCGGTCGGTCGAGGTCCGTGTACAGCTCGATGCGGCTTCTGCCGAGCGCGTGCGCCAGGAGCAGCTCGGCGTCGAGCCTCGGCGTCTCGGAGCCGCGCTCTGCGAGGTGCGCGTTCGCCCGTCGGAGGACCTCGCCGAGCGTCACGTCGCCGCGACCTCGAGCGCGCGCCGGCGCTCCTCCGCCTGCAGCGCGTCCGTGAACTCGTCGAGCCCGCCGGGCAGCACCTTCTCCAGGTTGAGCGTCACCTTCACGCGGTGGTCGGTGACGCGGCTGTCGGGGTAGTTGTACGTCCGGATCTTCTCCGCGCGCTCGCCGCTGCCGACCTGCGACCGCCGCGTCGCCGAGAGCTCGGCCTGCTGCCGCTCCCGCTCTGCCTCGTAGAGGCGTGCACGGAGGACGCGGAGCGCCTTCGTCTTGTTCTGGAGCTGCGACTTCTCGTCCTGCATCGCGACGACGATCCCCGTCGGGAGGTGCGTGATCCTGACCGCGGAGTCGGTCGTGTTGACGCTCTGCCCGCCGGGGCCGGTCGAGCGGTAGACGTCGATCTTGAGGTCGTTCTCGTGCAGCTCCACCTCGATCTCCTCGACCTCGGGCATGACCGCGACGGTCGCCGTCGACGTGTGGATCCGCCCTTGCGACTCCGTCTCCGGCACGCGCTGCACACGATGCGTGCCGCCCTCGTATTTGAAGACGGAGTACGCCCCGTCGCCCTTGACGCCGAAGACGATCTCCTTGAAGCCGCCGGCCTCGTTCTCGTTCGCCGACAGGAGCTCCGTCTTGAAGCCGCGGCGCTCGGCGTAGCGCGTGAGCATGCGGTAGACGTCGCTCGCCCAGAGCGCGGCCTCGTCGCCGCCGACGCCTTGGCGGATCTCGACGATCACGTCCTTCGCGTCCGCCGGGTCGCGTTCGACGAGCGCGAGCTTCAGCTCCTCCTCGAGCCGCGCCACGTCCAGCTCGAGGTCGCCCGCGAGCGCGGCGAGCTCGCTGTCCGCCCGGGCGGCGTCGAGGTCGTCGCGCGCCTGGCGCCACTCTTGCGCGAGCTTGTACGCGCCCTCGAGCTCCTTCAGGCGCCTCCCGACGTCCGCTGCTTCCTTGTGGTCGTTGTAGACCGACGGGTCGGACATCCGCTCGCGCACCTCTTCGTACGAGCGCTCGAGATCCTCGATCAGCTGGTCGATCGCCACGGCGCAAGGGTAGTGGAGCCGTCGGCGCCGCCCTCACGGCAGCCGGCGGCTTAGCCGCCGCTCGCGAGCCGCGCGTCGACCGTGATCTCGCCCACGCCCGCGAGCGCCTGCGAGACCGGACAGTTCGCCTTGGCGCCCTCGGCCGCTTCGCGGAAGCCCGCGTCGTCGAGCCCCGGAACCGACCCCTCGACCGCCAGCGCGATCTTCGTGATCCCCGTGCCGGGGACGAACGTGACGGTCGCGCTCGTCGCGAGCCGCTCCGGCGCGTTCCCAGCCTGCGCGAGCCCGTGCGCGAGCGCCATCGAGAAGCACGACGCATGCGCCGCTGCGATCAGCTCCTCTGGGCTCGTCTTCGCGCCCGACCGCTCCTCCGACCGCGCCGGCCAGCTGACGTCGAGCGGCGCGAACGCGCCGGAACCGACGCTGTCGATCGTGCCCGACCCGCTCATCAGGTCGCCGTTCCACGTCACCTCTGCGCGCCGCTCCGCCGCCATGCTGCCTCCTCTAGGTCGCGTTCAGACGAGCGCGCACCGTAACGGACGCCGTCGCCCGGATGAGGTGGGAGAACGGGCAGCTCGCGTCCGCCTCCGCAACGAGCGCGTCGAAGCGATCCTGCTCGACGCCGTCGACGCGAGCGGCGATCTCGACCTCCGAGCCCACGACGAGATGCCCCTGCCCCGGCACCTCGTCCATCACGATCCGCACATGGACGTCGAGCCGCTCGGGCGGAGACCCCGCCTGCGTCAGCTCGGAGGCGAGCGACATCGCCAGGCAGCCGCCGTGCGCCGCCGCGAGGAGCTCCTCCGGGCTCGTCTTGCCGTTCTCGGCGTTCAGCCGGCTCGGCAGCGAGAACGGGAGCTCGGCGAACGAGCCGGTGTCGCCGGAGACAAGGCCCACACCGCGCGCGACGTTTCCCTCCCAGGAGATCGCGGCCGAACGCTCGATGCGCGGCACTAGGCCATCACCTCGACCTTCCGCTCGGTCGCGTCGAGTGCCCCCTCCCGGCGGAGCACCTCCTGCAGCGCGCGGATCCCGACCTCGATCTGGTCGAGCGTCGGCTCGCGCGTCGTCAGCCGCTGCAGCCAGAGTCCGGGCGCGAGCAGCGTCATCAGGACGGTGTTGCCCTGGTGCTTGCCGGCGAAGCGGATCAGCTCGTACGCGATCCCGGCGATCACCGGCAGGAGCAGGACGCGGCTCAGGATCAGCCAGTACCACGCCGGCTGACCGACGAACGCGAAGACGAAGATCCCGATCACCATCACCCAGAGCAGGAACGCCGTCCCGCACCGCGGGTGGATCAAGCTGAACGTCTGCACGCGCTCGGGCGTCAGCTCCTCGCCCGCCTCGTACGCGTTGATCGCCTTGTGCTCGGCCGCGTGGTACTGGAAGACGCGCCTGAGGTCGGGCAGGAACGAGATGAGCACGAGGTACAGCAGGAAGATGAGGACGCGGATCAGCCCCTCGATCACCACGAACGCGCCGGTCGTGTCGATCGGCAGCCAGTTCGTGATCAGCGCGGGCGTCACCTTGAAGAGCATCAGCGCGAACCCGATCGCGATCGCGAAGGAGAAGATGATCTGGCCGCGCGTGATCTCCGTCTGGACCTCGCCCTCCTCGGCGTTGGGGTCCTGGGCGGCGTAGTTCGCCGAGATCGCGAGCGCGCGGAAGCCGATCGCGAGCGACTCGCCGAGCGCGACGACGCCGCGGACGACCGGCAGCCGGAAGGCACGGTTCCGCGCCATCGGCGAGCGGATCGACTTGACGACCTCCGCGATCTCCCCGTCCGGCTTTCGGACTGCGACGGCCCAGTTCGACGGGCTGCGCATCATCACGCCCTCGAGGACCGCCTGCCCTCCGATGTTGTTGGCCAAAAGCCGACTAGCCGCGGCGGGCGCCGCCGGCCTTCTCGAGCCGGCGCTGGAAGCGCTCGACGCGCCCACCCGTGTCCATCAGCTTCTGCTTCCCCGTGTAGAACGGGTGGCAGGCGGAGCAGATCTCGACGTGGAGCTCGTCCTTGGTCGAGCGGGTCGTGAACTCGTTCCCGCAGGAGCAGCGGACGTGGGTGAGGACGTACTCGGGATGGATGTCGGCCTTCATGCTCGGGCCAGGATAGCAGAGGCCGTTTCGGGCGCTACGTTGCCTCCCGAGAGAACGACGGCGACGTTTCCGCGCACGTCTCCGCGGAGCACCGGCACGAGCGCGACGGCCGCCGCGGGCTCCACGGCGAGCTTCGCGCGGGCGTAGAGGAAGCGGAACGCCTCCTCGATCTCCTCCTCCGTCACGAGCATGCTCTCGGCGCCGTTCGCATGCAACGCGGCCAGCGCGTTGCGCCCCGCGAAGGGCGCGGAGAGCCCGTCGGCGACCGAGTCCGGCCGCACGTCGACCGGCTCGCCCGCCTCGAGGCCGGCACGCACCGCCTGCGACCGCTCGGGCTCGACGGCGATCACCCGACGGCCGGGGACAGCGGCCGCGATGCCGGCGACGAGCCCGCCGCCGCCCGCGGCGACGAGGATCGTGTCGACGTCGGGCGCGTCCTCCACGAGCTCGAGCGCGACCGTGCCCGCTCCCGCCTGGACGACGGGATCGTCGAACGGGTGCACGAGCGTCCGGCCGGTGCGCGCGATGTGCGCGTCGAGGCGCGCGAACGCGTCGACGGCGTCGGCAGCCTCGAGATCGGTGTCCGCACCGTAGGCGCGCGTCGCCGTCACCTTCTGGACGCTCGCGCCCCGGTACATCACGACGAGCGCGTCGACCCCCTCCGCCGCGGCCCCCCACGCGAGCGCCTGCGCGTGGTTCCCCGCGGAGATCCCGATCACGCCGCGCGCCTTCTCCTCCGGCGAGAGCGCGGCGAGCTTGTTGAGCACGCCGCGCACCTTGAACGACCCCGTCTTCTGGAAGAGCTCCGCCTTCAGCCGGACGCCGGGGCCGAGCGTCGCCGCCGTGAACGTCGGCGTGCGGTGCACGCGCCCCCGGATCCGCTCCGATGCGGCGAGGACGTCGTCGCGCGTCACCGTCACGAGGCGACTGTAGTTGACCGCCGGCTGCGTCAGCCCGATGATCGCGACGTGGAGACGCGGAAGTGGGTGGCGGTCGCGCTCGAGGACATTCCTTCGAGCGCCGAGATCCCCGTCCGCGGGCCGGACCTGACGGAAGAGGAGGAGCGGGAGGCGATGGCGGCTCGCGCGCCACGTGCCGCCGAGACGTGGGCGCGGGCGCGGGAGCGGCACGCGGGGCGGCTCGACCGGAAGGTGCACGCAGTCCGCCGCTACCTCGGGATTCGCTCGTTCGGCTGCAACGCCTGGGAGGCTCCCGCCGGACACCTGCTCGTTCCGGAGCACGACGAGGTTCCCTACGGCCAGGAAGAGATATTCCTCGTCGTCAAGGGTCGCGCGCGGTTCACGTGCGACGGCAAGGAGGTCGAGCTCGGCCCGGGAGAGCTCGTCTACGCGACACCGGAGGTCGTGCGGGAGGCGGTCGCGCTCGAGACCCCGACGCTGCTCTTCCTCGTCGGCGGCGTCCCCGGGCAGCCGTACAGCCCGCCACCGTGGGCGCGCGACTACCGCCCTACGTGAGCGTGTACTCGGGCCCGGAGCCGCCCTCGGGCGGGATGAACCGGCCGCCCTTCGCCGTGATCGCGCCGCACTGGACGCAGTTCGACGGCGCGAGCTCGACCGTGACGGTGCCGTCGCCGTTGGCCTCCCCCACCTCGTACACGTGCGCCGGGCACATCCGGGCCCACAGCTCGGCGAGGTCACGCGGCACATGGCGCTGGACGCGAAGGTGGTTCGGCTGGTCGTCCCGCGTCCGGTTGCCGGAGAGGTAGACGGACGAGAGCTTGTCGAACGTCAGCTTCCCGTCGGGTGCCGGGTAGCGCTTGGCGCGATCGGTGCGGAGGAGCGCGTGCGATGCGTTCGGCTCGCTCCGGTAGTCCTTCGGCGGCAGCTTCCCCCTCGTCACGGTCATCGCGCTCGCGAGCGCGCCGCCCATGAAGAACCCCTTGTCGAACACCTGGCGCATGTTCCGCACCGCGCGCAGCTCGCGCATCACGTAGCTCTCGCGCAGCGCGTCGTCGTAGGCGTCGAGCGCGCCCGGTCGCGCCGGGTTCTCGCCCCGCTGCAGCGAGCGGAAGGCGGCCTCGGCGGCGAGGATCCCGCTTTCGATCGCGTAGTGGATGCCCTTCAGCGACGGGACGTTGACGAGGCCTGCGCTCTCGCCGACGAGCAGGAGTCCCGGCGCGTTGAAGCGCGTCGGGAGCGCGTGGTACCCGCCCTCGGTGATCGTCTTCGCGCCCCAGCCGACGCGCTCGCCGCCGGCGAGGATCCGCCGCACGAGACGGTGCGTCTTGAACTCCTGGAGGACGTCGTGGACGGAGAACTCGACGTCGCGGTACTCGAGCCCCGCGACGAAGCCGACGGTGACGGTGTCAGCGCCCATCGGGTAGATGAACGAGCCGCCGAACTCGCCGTACTTGCGGCTCTTCCGGAGCGGCCACCCCATCGTGTGAACGATGTGGTGGAGCGGCTTTGCGACCTTCCACACCTCCTTCACCCCGAGCGCCCACACCTGAGGGTGATCGGCCTCGAGGCCGAAGCGGCGGATCGCGGCGCCGGTGAGGTGGCCCTGGGTTCCCTCCGCGAGAACCGTCACGCGCGCCGTGATGTCCGCACCCGCCTCGAAGTTGCCGAGCTCCTGGCCGTCCCGGCCACGGCCCTTGTCGCCGGTCCGGATCCCCTGGACGCGGCCGTCGGAGACGAGAAGCTTCTGCGCGTCGGTCTCCGGGAGGACCGTCGCGCCGCCCTCCTCGGCGCGCTCGCCGAGCCAGCGCCCGAGCTGCGAGAGCGAGACGATCACGTTGCCGTGGTTCCGCATCGTCGGCGGCGGCGGGATGCGCGTCGCGGCGCGCCGCGAGAGCAGGTAGACGGCCTCGCCGTGCACGTCGCCGTAGCTCGGGAAGGCGCTCGCCTCGGGGCGCCCGCGGAAGAGGCGGCGCAACGCCCGCGGGTTCATCACCGCGCCGGAGACGAGGTGCGAGCCGGGCTGCTTCCCCTTCTCGACGACCGCCACCGGCACGTCACCGAGGCGCTCGGCCGTCTCCGGCGACTCCTCGAGCAGCTGGCCGAGGCGGATCGCGCAGGCGAGACCGGCGGGGCCTGCGCCGACGATCAACACACCGACCTCGATCCGCTCGTCGACGGGATCCGTCGGTGCCGCCACGACCTCGAGCGGGTCGAACGGCGGCGGGTAGTCGGCCGGACGGACCTTCACGACCTGCGCTGCCGCACGAGCTCGGTGAGCTTCGGGAGGATCTGGTGCAGGTCGCCGACGACGCCTAGGTCGGCGAACTCGAAGATCGGTGCGTTCGCGTCCTTGTTGATCGCGACGATCGTCTTCGACCCCTGCATGCCGACCTTGTGCTGGATCGCGCCCGAGATCCCGCAGGCGATGTAGAGCGTCGGCGAGACCGTCTTGCCGGTCTGCCCGACCTGCGTCGCGTACGGGTACCAGCCCGCGTCGACGACCGCACGGGTCGCGGCAACGGCACCTCCCAGCGCGCGCGCGAGCTCCTCGAGGAGCGCGAACTTCTCGGGATCGCCGAGCCCGCGGCCGCCGGCCACGATCACGTCCGCGTCCTCGATCGACGGCCCCGTCGACTCCTCGTGCGCCTGCTCGAGCATCTCCGCCGCGAGCGAGTGCTCCTGCAGCTCGAAGTCGAAGCGCTCGACGTTCGCGCTGCCGCCGTGCGCGACGGGGTCGAAGGCGCCTGCCCGGAAGAGGGCGAGCCGCGGGGTCGAGCGCCAGCCGACGTCCACGACGACGGCGTCGCCGAGCGCGGACTGCTTGCCGACGAGAGCGCCGTCCTGCGCGACCACGTCGAGCAGCTGCCAGTTGAGGCCGGCGTCGAGCCGCGCCGACAGCGCCGCCGCGATGTCCGCCGTCAGGATCGACTGCGCGAAGAGCACGTTCTCGAAGCCGTGCCGCTCCACCAGGTGCGCGATCGCGTCCACCCGCGGCTGCGGCAGCGGCGCCTCGAGGCGCGGGTCGTCGGCGGCGTACACCGTCGCGGCGCCGAACTTGCCGGCGGCCTCCGCGAGCCCGGCGACGCCGGAGCCGACGACGACGCCTGCGACGTCTCCGAGCCCGAGCTGCGCCGCCTTCGAGAGGACGCCGAGCGCGGGCTTCTGGAGCTCCGCGCCGTGGTGCTCGAGGAAGACGAGCGTGCTCACAGGAGCCTCCGCTCGGCGAGGAACGCGACGACCTGCTCTGCCGCGCTCCCGTCGTCCTCGATCATGCGCGTGTCCCCGCGTGAGGGCGGGTCGTTCAGCGCGAGCACCTCGGTGCGCGAGCCGGGCTCACCCGCCCGCTCCGGCTCGACCCCCGCATCCCCGAGCGTCAGCACCTCCTGGGGCTTCTTCTTGGCGCCCATGATCCCCTTGAGGGACGGGTACCGCGGCTCGTTGATCGAGTCGGCGACCGCCACGACAGCGGGGAGGCTCGCGCGGATGACGTCGTAGCCGAACTCGGTCTGCCGCTTCCCCGTGAGCGAGCCGCCGTCGACCTTCAGCTCCGCGACCTGCGAGACCATGGGGCGGCGCAGCCGCTCGGCGACTGCGGCCCAGAGCACGGCACCGTCGGAATCGGCCGACTGCTGCCCGAAGAGGACGAGGTCTGCGGCCTCCCGCTCGAGGACGCGCGCGAGGACGTAGCTCGTCGCCACGAGATCCGACCCCGCCGCAGCCTCGTCGGAGACGAGAACCGCGCGGTCCGCGCCCATCGCGAGCGCCTTGCGCAGCGAGTCCATCGTCTTCTCCGGGCCGAGGGAGAACACGACGACCTCGCCGTCGCCCGCGGCCTCCTTCAGCCGCAGCGCCTCCTCGACGGCGTTCGCGTCCACTGCGTTCAGCGTCCCCTCGCCGGAGCGGTCGAGCCGCTTCGTCGCGGGGTCGATGCGCTTCGGCGCCGCCGCGTCCGGAACCTGCTTCACGCACACCGCGATCTTCATCGCGCGAGACTCTAACCACGGCCCCCGCGGGCAGTCCGGATCAACGGCGCCTTGTGGGGCCGCCGCTGCGCGCAGTAACCTCGGTGGGCAACACGTACCGGGCACTCCATGGGCACAATCAGCGTCTACCTCTGCGATGACGTCGCCGCGATGCGGCTCGTCGTGCGCACGGTCCTCGAGCTCGAGGAGGGGATCGCGGTCGTCGGTGAGGCAGGGGACGGGCGGACGGCCATCGCTGAAGTCGCGCGCCTCCGCCCCGACGTGCTCGTGCTCGACCTCTCGCTGCCCGAGCTCGACGGCCTCGAGGTGCTCGAGGCGCTGGAGAGCGCGGCGCCCGCCACTCGCGTCGTCGTCTTCTCGGGCTACCCGTCGCGCCAGCTCGAGGAGGCGGCGCTCGCGCGCGGCGCGCGCCGGTACATCGAGAAGGGAACTGCGATCGAGGCGATCTCGCGAGCCGTCCGCGAGGTCGCGGCGGAGGCAGCATGACCGACCGCGGTGTCATCGGGCCCGTCGGCATCGTGCTGCTCCTCGGCACGTTCGGGCTCGGGCTCCTCATCGACGACCCGCTCGAGCCGAGCGCCGTCGCGTACTCCATTCCGGTTGCGCTCGTCGCCCTCGGCTTCGGCCCGTACGCCGGTGCTGCCGCCGGCGCCGCGGGTGGCGCGTTCTACGGCTTCGCGGGCGGGTATCACGGGGGCGGGTTCGCACCGCCGCAGGTGGCGTACCGGATCCTCGCGCTGATCTTCCTCGGCACCGTCGTCGGCGCGCTCGCACGGCGCGTCACCAAGGCGAACGCCGTGCTCCAGACGAGCGAGGCACGGCTTTCGGAGGCGCAGCGGATCGCGCACGTCGGCAGCTGGGAGTGGGACGTCCGCGCCGACCGGATCACGTGGTCCGACGAGCTCTTCCGCATCTTCGGCGTCGACCGCGAGAGCTTCCGGCCGACCTTCGCCGGGTACCTCGACCTCCTCACCGACGAAGACCGCGAAATAGCCGCCGCGACGGTGCAGCGCGCGTTCGAGGAGAAGGCTCCGTTCGCGTTTCGGCACCGCATCCAGCGTTCGGACGGGACGCGCGTGATCGACTCCGCGGGCGACGTCGTCGTCGAGGACGGCGGGGTGGTCCGCATGGCGGGTGTCGCGCACGACGTCACCGAACGCGTCGCCGCCGAGGAGGCCTACGCGGCGGCACAGGCGGAGATCGCGCTCGAGCAGGAGCTGCGCGCGCGCGCCGTCGAGCTGAACGACGCCGTCGTGCAAGGCCTCGCGCTCGCGCGGTACCAGCTCGGCGCAGGCGACACGGCTGCCGCGACGGAGTCGCTCGCGGCGACGCTCGAGCGGGCGAAGGAGCTCGTGTCCGACCTGATCGGGGACGTCGAGCTCGAGGCCGGGGCGCTTCGCCGCGCAGCCGCGGCGGACGCCCCGCGATAACGCTTTACCACTTTCGACGAGCATTCGCCGCAGTCCGTGGTAACCTGCCGCCCTTCGAGCGCGCACCGGAGCTCACCCGTCTCATGACGAACCACCGGACGATAGCCCGAGGGATCCTCTTCCTCATCCTCGCAGCCCTCTCTCTCGTGGGTGTGGGCGGCGCGTCGGCGGGGCCTGCGGCCGCGACCCACGGCGGTGCCTCTGCGAAGGTGCCGCGCTTCGTCTTCCCGGTCGTCGGGGCGGCGTCGTTCATCAACGATTTCGGCGACGCGCGCGGCCAGGGGAGCCACGAGGGGAACGACATCATGGCGCCGCGGAAGGCGCTCGTCGTGGCGGCCGAGGCCGGCACGGTCAAGTTCTGGACGACCTCGAGCCGCGCCGGCTGCATGCTCTACCTCTACGGCAAGAGCGGCACGACCTACCTCTACATCCACCTCAACAACGACCTCGGCAACGGCAACGACAACAAGGGGAGCTGCATGCCCGGCGTCGCGTACGCGCCCGGGCTGAAGAACGGCGCCAGGGTCGCGGCCGGCCAGCACATCGCCTACAACGGCGACTCCGGCGACGCCGACGGCATCAACCCTCACCTCCACTTCGAGGTGCGCCCGGGTGACGGTGGGCCGATCAACCCGTACGCGCACCTGAAGAAGGCGCAGCGGCTGCTCTTCGCTGCGACGCCCGGGACGACGTTCACGCTCGCGCTGACCGGACGGGTCGCGGCCGCGGCTGAGGGGCAGCTCGCACTCCAGCTCGAGCAGCTCCGCCAGTGGCCCGGCGGCCGGAAGGTCCAGGGCGCGGGTCAGAAGGTGGCCGTCACCGTGCCCGACACGGCCGTCCTCGAGGGCGGCGGGGTCGCCGCAGCGGCCGCGCCGACGGTCGAGCAGCTCGCGGTCGGCAGCACGGTGACGGTGTGGACCGCACCGGCGAAGGTGACGCTCGCGGCGCAGACGGGGTCGCCGGGCGCGCTCGCCGCGGAGCGCGTGGTGCTGAAGCGCAGCGGGCGCTAGCCGCTAGGCCGGGATCTTCGCGCGCAGGAACTCGACGATCTCGGTCGTCGGCGCGCCGGGGGTGAAGACCTCCGCGACACCCTGCTCCTTGAGCGCAGCGGCGTCGTCGGCCGGGATCGTCCCGCCGACGACGACGAGCACGTCCTCGACGCCGTTCTCGCGGAGCCCGTCGAGGATCCGCGGCACCAGCGTCATGTGCGCGCCGGAGAGGATCGAGATGCCGACGGCGTCGGCGTCCTCCTGGACGGCCGTCTCGACGATCTGCTCGGGCGTCTGATGGAGGCCGGTGTAGATCACCTCCATCCCCGCGTCCCGCAGCGCCCGCGCGATGATCTTCGCGCCGCGGTCGTGGCCATCGAGCCCGGGCTTCGCGATCACCACTCGGATCTTCCGCGCCATCGGTCGGCGAGTATACGGGCGTGCAGCTGCGAATCGTCGGCTCCTCCCCGGCCTGGCCGAACCCCGGCAGCGCCTGCTCCGGACACCTCGTCGACGGGCGGCTGCTGCTCGACTGCGGCCCGGGCGTGCTCGCGAAGCTGCGCGAGCTCGAGCCGTGGCCGACGGTCGAGGCGATCGCGATCACGCACCTCCACCTCGACCACTGGGGCGACCTCGTCCCCTGGGTGTGGGGGTCGATCTTCGGGAGCGGCGGCGAGCTCCCCAAGCCGCGACTGCTCCTGCCGCGTGGGAGCTCCGACGCGCTTCGGCCCGTGCTCGCTCGGCTCGGCGGCGAGCGGATGCTCGAGCGCGCCTTCGAGGTGGAGGAGTACGACGCCGGTGCGCCGCTCGGCGTCGCCGGCCTGCGTCTCACGGCTCTGCCGGTCGTGCACTACGACCTCGACGCGTACGGATTCAGGATCGAGGGCGCGGACGCCGTCCTCGCCTACTCGGGCGACACGGGGCCGTGCGACGAGCTCGTCGAGCTCGCACGCGACGGCGACCTGCTCCTCTGCGAGGCGACGCTCGAGCAGGCCGAGGAGGGCGACGATCGGGGCCACCTCACGGCCGAGGAGGCGCGGGAGGCGCAGGTCCGCGCGGGCGCGCGTCGGCTCGTGCTCACGCACCGGCCCGTCGAGCGCGCGGTCCCGCCTGGGTTCGAGCTCGCCCGCGACGGGCTCGAGCTGACGGTCTAGCCGGGCGTCGGCGCGAGCGGCGCCCGCGACGTGAGGGCCCACGCCGGAGGGCTCGGCAGCGGCAGAGAGACGCACACCGTGCGGTTGCCACCGTCGCTCTGCGCGCGCGCGACCGCGCGGCCGGCGACGCGGACCAGCGCGACGGCGTCCGCCGCATCCACCGGATACTCGGCGACGCCGATGGAGACGGTTCGCTCCCCCGTTCCTGCAAGCGCGAGACGGACGCGCTCGGCGACGAGGCGCCCGCCGACGGCGTCCGTGTACGGAAGGACGACGCCGATGCGCCCCTCCTCCTCGGCCACGGCCGCGTCGCTCGCGCGCAGCATCGAGACGACGACTTCCGAAACGACCTCGAGCTCCTCCGGATCTTCCCCGTCGCCGTCCACGGCGACGAGCAGGAGCGTGACGACGTATCCGTGTCGCGCGGCGCGACTGAGTTCGGCTCGAAGCCACCTTCGGTCGGCGTTGCGCGCGAGCGCCCGCGCGAGCCGCGTCCCGCGGTTGAGCGCAGCGACCGTCTCGGCCGCCACCTCGAGTTCCTCGTCTCGCCGCTCGACGCTCGTCCGGACGTAGCCTCCTGCAACGAGCGCACCGCCGAGGACCAGCGCCAAGAAGGCCGTCAAGGAATCGATGCCGGCCTCGCGCGCAGCGTCGACCGCGACGGCGAGTGCCGCGAAGACGAGCGCCAAGGTCGGCGCGGTCGTGAGCACGACGACCGACACGGCGACCGTTGCGAGCGCGACGACCGCAGCTGCGAGAGCAGACCAACCGTCGCGCACCGCGAGCAGGATCGAGCCGACGTATCCCGCCGCGAGGAGTACGGCGGCGACGAGAACCGTCGAGCGCGCCGGCACACGCTCGAGCCACAGCGGCGACGTGCCGGGACGCGGGGGATTAACCGGAGCGGCCACCGTGTATACCTCTTCCCCAAGGGACTGCGGACGCAACCGAAAGGCGAATCGGGGCACATGATCTTCCGGCGCGACCGTCGCGGGCGGCGACGGGCCGAACTCGAGCACGTTCTCGAGCTGCAGCGCATGCAGCTCGAGCGGATGGCCGCATCGCTCGAGCACGTCTGGCTCGAGCGGGAGGCACTGCGGCGCGAACTCTCCGATGCTCGCGCCGAGATCGACCGGCTCCGCGCAACCGAGCATGCTCGCGTCGCACGCGCCGAGGCAGACGCCCGTGCCACGGCTGCGCGGATCCTGGCGCAGGCGGAGGAGCAGGCGTTCGACGTCCGGAAGCGGCTCGGCGCCGAGGCAGCAGACGCAACGGCCCGCCTCGACGAGTTGCTCCGTGCGCGCGAACGTCTTCTCGACGAGCTCGCGGGCGTCGTCACGAGAGCGCAGACCGCGCTGCAGACGCAGCTCGCGCCGAGCGGTGATGCCCCTGCGCGCGCTGAAGCCGTGACGCCGATCCGCGGCGCGAACGGGAACGTCGACCGCGTCTTCGCCCGTGCCGTCCGCCTCGACGTCGGGCCGTTCGACGACTTCGCGGGGCTGTCGTCGTTCGAGCGGTCACTCGGCGCCCTCCCGACCGTTCGCGACGTCTACATCCGCAGCTTCGACGCGCCGCGCGCGCTGATCGACGTGACACTCGGGGAGCGTCGCATGCTCCTCCGCGACCTCTCGAGCCACGTTCCGTACCTGCTCGACGTCCGCGAGGCGACCGACACGCAGATCGCGCTCGACGTCGACGCGCTGCCCCTCGCGTCCGGCGAGTAGGCGTGGCAGCGGGCCGCGCCGGACCCGTCGACGCACGCGTCGCGCGCCTCGTGCCCGAGTCGGTCGCGCGCTACACCGCGACCGTCCCGCTCCGCGAAGAAGGCGACGTCCTCGTCCTCGCCGCCGCGGCCACCTGCGACGAGGAGCGGCTCGCACTCGTCCGCGCGGTGACCGGCCGCGAGCTGCGGCGCGTGGACGTGCCCGCAGGCGAGGTCGAGCGGCTGCGTCGCACGGTCTACCGGCACGACCCTCCGCCGCACCGACCGGAGCGGCGGCGAGCGCCTGCATCGAGTCCGGTCACGCTCGTCACGCCACCCGAGCTGGGCGTAGCGACGACGACGCTTCGGCTCTCGGTGCTCGTCGGCGTCGCCGCCGCCGTCGTGGCGCTGTACGCGCTGCAGGAGTTCCTGTGGGGCGAAGGTCGCCCGCCGGTCCAGACATGGGAGCGCTTCGTCGCGGCGGCCGGGTACGTATGGGCCGTCCCGATCATCCCGGCACTGTTCGCGCTAGCGGGATTCGCGCTCTACCGGAAACCCGAGTTCCGCTCCCGGGAGCTCACGCCCCTCGGCGTCCCCGTCTGCTTTCGCGTCGTTGCCCGGGGCGAAAACGCGTTCCGCCTTCGTGCGACGGTGTCGAGCATTCGCGCGGAGATGGCCGCGCTGCCACTCTTCCCGTACTCGATCGAGGTCGTGACCGATCTACCGGTCGACCTCGGGAACGGCAACGATCTCTCACACTTCGTCGTCCCGCAGGGGTACCGCACGCGCCGCGCGTCCCGGTTCAAGGCGCGTGCACTCCAGTACGCGCTCGAGCAGTCGACGCTCCCCGACAACGGCTGGATCGTGCATCTCGACGAGGAGTCGCACATCACTCCGTCGCTCGTCGTCGGCGTCCGCAACGCGATCGAGGAGGAGGAACGGGCCGGCACGTGCAGGATCGGGCAGGGCGCGATCCTCTACCACCGCGACCTTCGCGAGCGGCCGTTCCTCACCCTCGCCGACTCGGTTCGGACGGGCGACGACGTCGGGCGCTTCCACCTCCAACACCGTTTCGGCATCACGATCTTCGGCCTCCACGGGTCTTGGATCCTCGTCAGGAACGACGTGGAGCGCGCGGTGGGGTTCGACCTCGGCGAATCCGGCTCCATCACGGAGGACTCCTTCTGGGCACTCCGCCAGATGGAAGCCGGCCGACGCTGCCGCTGGGTCGACGGCTACGTCGCCGAGCAGGCGCCGCGGTCGGTCGCGGACTTCGTGAAGCAGCGGCGACGGTGGTTCGTCGGCCTCGAGAGCGTCTCCGTCGCCGCTCCTGTGGCGCTGCGCTTCCGCGCGGCGCTCGCGGTCTCGACCACCGTCTGGTCGCTCTCGTGGATCGGCGTCCTCTACCTCTATGTGAACCTCGTCGTCGGCTTCCGCGTCCCCGAGTGGGTGCAGGCGGCGGGCAATGTCGCGTTCGCGACCTACATCGCAACCTACGTCGTCGGCCTGAAGGTCAACCTCGAGAACATGCCCCGATTGCCGTGGGCGCAGCGCGCCGGGCTCTATGTCGCACAGGTCGCGTTGATTCCCGTGTTCGCGGTCCTGGAAGCGGCCGGCGTCGTCTACGGGCTCGCGCGTCGCGAGACCGGGTTCCACGTCATCCGCAAGTAGCGGTCAGCGGTTGCAACCGACGCCGGCCGGTACGACACCGGGGCATCTCGTGCGCTTGGTGATGACCTCGTACGACGGGTTGTTCGTGTATGGGTCGATGTCGACGAGGATCTCCCACGACGTGCGTGGGCCCCAGGTGAGCTGAGGTGAGATCCACGTGCGCGTCGGCGTCAGATCGTGGTAGGCGGGGTACGTGAAGCGCACGCGATAGGTGCCCGGCGCGACGTGGGCGAACCGCCACTCACCCCACTGATCCGGCGTCACCTGACCACGCACGGCGCCGTTCGCGTCGACGAGCTCCACCGGGACGCGCAGCTTCACCCACGAGGCGTTCCCTGCCGTGTCGTACCAGGGGCCTGATTGGATGCGGCCCGAGAGCGCCGGCGGCGGTGCTTGCTTCCGCTTCGCCGAGCTCCCGTGGGCCGTGGCGAGCGTGCCGGTGAGCGCGACGACCGCGACGAGCATGCTGATCCAGGCCGTCGATGCTCGCCGCCGCCGCATTGGAGTCTTGTAGCACCAAAAGTTCGCTGTCGCGGACGGCGCTACGGCGGGCCGAGCGTGCGGACGTCCCAGAGCGGACGCCCGTCCTGCGACTCCGTGAGCGCCATGACCGAGAGCTGCCGCGTGTCCGGGTACTCCACCGCCTCGGGCGAGGGGCGCGTCGCCACGAAGAGGTAGCGCACCGGCGCGTCCGTCCGGTTCAGGAGCTGGTGCGCGCCGTCCGGCCCGACGGAGAAGAGGACGACGTCGCCCTCCTCGAGCTGCCGCTCCCCTTCGCGCTCCCGCAGCGTCGGCCGCCCGCGGAGGACGACGAGCAGCTCCTCCGCTCCGTGGTGGAAGTGGTAGAAGCCGCTCGTCCGCCCGGGGCCGATCTCGTAGACGGTGGCGCCGAGTTGCTCGCCGCGCGCGACGCGCGCGGAGCGCCCCGCCGCCCACTCCTCGTCGCTCTCGTGCTCCCAGCCGTCGCCGAAGACGTTCGGCACTAGAAGACGGGGGTCTCCCTCCACGTCCCCCAGACCTCGCGCCAGGCGTCGCACATCTCGCCCATCGTCACGTAGTCGCGCGCAGCGTCGAGAATCGCCGGCATCAGGTTCACGTCCTCGCGCGAGGCTGCACGCTTCAGCTCCGCGAGCCGCGCCTCGACCTTCGCCGAGTCGCGCGACGCCTTCAGCGCCTTCACCCGCTCGACCTGCTTCGTCTCGAGCGCCGCGTCGATCTTCAGGATCTCGGGCGGCTTCTCGTCGACGAGCTGGTAGCGGTTGACGCCGACGACGACGCGCTCGCCGCGCTCCACCTCCTCCTGGTAGCGGAAGGCGGCGTCCGCGATCTCGCGCTGCGGGAAGTTCTGCTTGATCGCCTCGACCATCCCGCCGAGCTTCTCGATCCGGTCGAAGTACTCGTACGCGGCAGCCTCGATCCGATTGGTCAGGTCCTCCACGTAGTACGAGCCGCCGAGCGGGTCGATCGTGTTCACGACGCCCGTCTCGTGCGCGATCACCTGCTGCGTCCGGAGCGCGATCCGCACCGCGTCCTCGGTCGGCAGCGCGAGCGCCTCGTCGAACGAGTTCGTGTGCAGGCTCTGCGTCCCCCCGAGCACGGCGGCGAGCGCCTCGATCGCGGTTCGAACGATGTTCACCTCCGGCTGCTGCGCCGTGAGCGAGACGCCGGCGGTCTGCGTGTGGAAGCGCATCAGCCACGAGCGCGGGTTCCGCGCGCCGAAGCGCTCGCGCAGCTCGCGCGCCCAGATCCTGCGTGCGGCGCGGTACTTCGCGATCTCCTCGAAGAAGTCGAGGTGCGCGTTGAAGAAGAAGGAGAGCCGCGGCGCGAAGTCGTCGACGTCGAGCCCGCGCTCGATCGCCCACTCGACGTAGGTGAAGCCGTCCTGGAGCGTGAAGGCGAGCTCCTGCGCCGCCGTCGAGCCGGCCTCACGGATGTGGTAGCCGCTGATCGAGATCGGGTGCCACTTCGGGAGCTCCCGCGCGCAGTACTCGACCATGTCCGTGACGAGCCGCATCGACGGCTCGGGCGGGAAGATGTACTCCTTCTGCGCGATGTACTCCTTGAGGATGTCCGTCTGGATCGTCCCGCGGAGCTCGCGCGCCGGCACTCCCTGCTGCTCCCCGACCGCCACGTAGAACGCGAGCAGGATCGCCGCCGGCGAGTTGATCGTCATGGAGGTCGAGACGTCGCCGAGCGGGATGCCGCGGAAGAGCGTCTCCATGTCGGCGAGCGAGTCGATCGCGACGCCCTCGCGCCCGACCTCGCCGAGCGAGCGCGGGTGGTCGGAGTCGTACCCCATCAGCGTCGGCATGTCGAACGCCGTCGAGAGGCCCGTCTGCCCGTGGTCGAGCAGGTACCGGAAGCGCTCGTTCGTCTCCTCGGCCGTGCCGAAGCCGGCGAACTGCCGCATCGTCCAGAGCTTGCCGCGATACATCGACGGGTAGACGCCGCGGGTGAACGGATAGACGCCGGGGTAGCCGAGGTCCCGCTCGTAGTCGACCGGCGATGTCTCCGGCGTGTAGAGCGGCTCGTTCTCGAGCCCGGAGATCGTCGAGAAGAGCTCGCCGGTGCGCTCGGGTGTGCGCTCGTAGAGCTCCTCGCGCCACGCGCGCGTGGCGTCGAGCGAGCCGCGATCCTCGGTCGTTGCCACGAGTGGAGTCTAGTTTGCAAGCCGCCGGCCTGTTGCGCTGCAACCATTGGCCGATACGTGACCATGCGCCTCCGCCTCGTCTCCGTCCTGCTCCTCGTCGCCGTCGCGGCGGCGTCCGCCGTCGCCGTCGCCGGTGCGACCGTCCCGCGCGAGGCGCAGACGCTCGTCCGGCTCGCGAGCGGGATCACCAAGCTTCGCGTGAAGCGGCCGGTCGCGGTGGTGGAGCGGCCGCTCGACGAGGTGAGCCGCCGCCGGACGGTGCTCGACGCCGCGCTGTATCCGCCGTCGGCGCGCGCCCACGACGCGATCGTTCTGCACGCGCTCGGCGTCGCGGCGACGCCGGCCGCGGCCGCTGCAGCTGTCGGCGCTCGCAAGCCGGCCGCTCCGTTCTACGACGCCGCGACGCGCCGCGTCGTCGTGCCGCGAACCGCGCGGCCGGATCGGCACGCGCTCGCGCAGGCCACCGCCGTCGCGCTGCTCGACCAGCACTTCGCCGTCCGACGTGCATCGAGCCTCCGCGGCGACCGCGACCGCCTTGCCGCCGCGCGCGGCGCGACGGAAGGCTACGCCGGGCTCGTCGCCGAGCTCGTCGCGCCGCGGCGGCCGCCGCCCGCCGCGCGGGGGCGCCTCGCACGGTTCCTTCAGCTCGAGGAGCGGTTCGCTGCGACGACCGGCGTCCGCTTCGCCGCCAACCTCCGCAACCTCGGCGGCGACCGCGGGGTGTGGACGTCGCTCCGCACCTTCCCGGCCTCGACCGAGCAGCTCTTCCACCTCGACAAGTTCCTGGAGCGCGAGCGGCCCATCCCGATCGTGCTCCCGGTCGACGCCGGCGGGATGCAGCTCGTGAGCGACGACTCGTGGGGCGAGCTCGACGTGCGGGCGCTCCTCGCGACCTTCGGCGTGGGCGGCATCGACCGCGCCGCGAGCGGCTGGGGAGGCGGACGGAGCGCCGTCTACCGCGGCCCGGGTGGCGAGACGGCGGTCGCGATCGCGCTCGACTGGGACACGGAGGCCGACGCAGCGCAGTGGCGGGAGATCGCAGGACGCTACGTCGCGGCCGCGTTCGCGACGCCGAGGGTCACGCAGTGCGCGGTCGCCTTCTGCTGGGTCACCAGCACTCGCAGCGCGGCGCTCGAGCAAGTGGCGACGCGCGCGGTTCTAGTCGTCGCTCCGTCCACGGAGGCTGCCGCGACGATCGCCGCGGACCTCGTACCACCTACGAGGTGACGACCTCTACCGGCTGACTTCGGTCCGGACGCATTGGCCCTGATTGCGGTACGGCGGTTCGAACCGTGCGAAGCCACCCTTCTTGCAAGCGCTGCCGACGCCGCCGCCACCATTACCGCCGCCGCCAGTCAGCATCGGCTCGGCGTCGACCGCGAACGAACAACCCACTTCAGCGGTCAATACTCGCTCCACGGTAACGCCAGCCACGGTCACTGCGATTGTGATCGGAAACGTCCCGCTGTTCACCTGAGCGGGCGTGGTGAATGCGCCGGACGCGGACGTCGCCGTCTCCGGGTGCGGATATGGGATCGGCGGCCCCTCGTCGAACGCGGTCATGTAGGTCACTACGCTCACTGGGCTCGACGGCGCGAAGCCCGTTCCGGCGATCTTGAGGTTGACGCTCGTCTCCGTCCTGTCGCATGCGGTGATCAAGACGGCACCGGTACCGATCGTCGCGCCGCCCGATGTGCTTAACGCTGCCATCGCCGTTAGGGCAATTAGAAACAGAAGGAGCGACGACCGCCGCATGCCTCACCTCACTTCCGCAGGGACATCGACGAGACTCTACACCCGCGCACTCCAGCGGCACAGAAAAACCCTCAATGGAGGGATCAGGTACGCGCAGCCGTTCGAGTGCCAGATACGCCTCCTTCGACCAACAGCGAAATCCTAACGCTCGACTTGAGGTTTAGCATGTACCGCGTAGTCGTGCTAATCCTGCTTATAACGAGTAAAGCCCGTACCCCTTAAGGGTGATCTTCCTGCGGAACTCGGGTTAGCCTGTCGAAAAATCCCCGTGAGGAATGAGTGGCGTCCGGCACCGGTGGCTCACCAAGGGGCACCGGAACGCTAGATCGGAGTAAGGCAGGTGAGAGTGTCGGCAACGAGCAGCGGCAGGCGCCGCGGGAGCTACGGCTCGCGCGCGCTTCGCGCTGTCGTCGCGACCGCTGTCGTCAGTCTCGTCGTGCTCGTCCCGCCTGCGGCCGCCGTGGTGACCGTCACCGCCGCGACGGGCGGAACGGGGATCTCGGTTGATACGGCGGCGAACGCGGCCAGCCCCAGCTGGACGAGCCTCGGCAGCATCACCGTCACGGAGGGTAACAATGCGGACTTCGCCAGCACCGGATGCACGGGGATCGGCGATACCGCGAACCTGCGGACACTGATTCTCACGGCGCCTGCCGGGTTCCAGTTCCGCGCCGGGGTCGGCAGCGTCACGTTCACAGGCACGGGGACGCAGACAAACGCGATGGGTTCCGCGATCTCGGTTGTGGCTGCGACCGTCACCGTAACTCTCTGCGTCAACGGGACGAACCGCACCGACCGCCTGACCATCTCGAACCTTCAGGTCCAGCCGACGACGGGCGCAGCCTCTGCGTCCGGAAACATCCTCCGGACAGCAGCCAATCCAGGGACGGCGACGATCAGCGGTATCACGAACGGCACGACGAACTTCGGGTCGTTGTCGAGCACGTCGCCCGGCGCACCGAAGCAACTCGTCGTGACGCAACAGCCCGGCAGCGCGACAGCCGGCGCAGCTTTCGGGACGCAACCGGCCGTTGCGATCCGCGACCAGTTCGGGACGACTGTCACGTCGGACTCTTCCACTGCGGTCACCGCGAGCCTCATCAGCGGGACCGGCGCACTGCTGGGCATGACGACCGCGACGGCCTCGAACGGCGTCGCGACGTTCAGCAACCTTCGCATCGACACCGCCGGCGCAAAAACCCTCCGTTTCACCAGCGGCGCCCTCACCAGCGCCGACAGCGCGAGCTTCAACGTAAGTCCGGCGACGGCGGCAAAGCTTGTCGTGAGCGGCTCAGGAACGCAGACCGCGGGGACGACTCAGACGGTGACGCTGACTGCGCAGGACAGCTTCGGCAACACCGCCACGGGCTACACCGGTGCGAAGACGATCACCTTCAGCGGCGCGACAGCGTCCAGCTCACCGGTGACGAGTCCGACGGTCAACAGCACCAACTTCGGCAGCGCCACCAGCATCACGTTCACAAACGGCAC
>DATMJW010000106.1:0-6110 GCA_035553355.1 Gaiellaceae bacterium
CGGCCGCCTCGTAGGTCGCGCCTTCGGGCACGAGGGCGCGGAGGTACGCCTCGGCATCCGCGGAGGTCCGATCGGGCGCGTAGCGGAAGTTGACGTGTGCCGTGACGGCGTCCGGGATCACGTTGTCCGCGATCCCACCGTTGATCTGCGTGACGGAGGCGACCTCGGTGAACGTGAGCCCGCCGACCTCCACCGGCCGCGGCGGGATCGTGCTGAACGGCCGCAGCCCGTCCAGCGCCTTCACGATCGCGTTCTCGGCCGTCCAGGGGCGCGCCGAGTGACCGCTCGTGCCGTGGAAGTGGATCCGCGCGTTCAGGTTGCCGAGGCACCCCGCCTGGATCGTCCCGTCGGTCGGCTCGAGCAGGATCGCGAGCGCGGTCTCGTGCACGAGCCGCGACCGCTCGAAGAGCCGCGGCAGCGGACTGAACTCGGCCGGTAGCTCCTCCTTCCCGAAGAGGAGGAGCGCGACGTCGACCTCCGGCTCGAAGCCTTCCCGCTCGAGGTCGCGTACGAGCTCGAGCGCGACCGCGACACCTCCCTTCATGTCGCTCGCGCCGAGCCCGACGACCCAACCGTCCTCGATCCGTCCCGGGAGGTTCTCCTGCGCCGGGACGGTGTCCCAGTGGCCGGCGAGGACGACGAGCTCCCGGCCGGCGCGCCGCGGCCGCGCGAAGAGGAACGCGTCGTCGGCTGCGTACTCCGCTGCGAAGGACGGCGGCACGAGGCCGACGACATGCGCCGCGACGGCCTCCTCGTGGCGGCTCTCGGACGGGATGTCGACGAGCTCGAGCGTCCGCGCCGCGAGCCGCTCCGCGAGCGTCTGCATGCGCACAAGCGTGGCACAATCCTGCGTGTGACGACGCGACAGACGAATCCCGCCGCCGCGGGCGCGGAGCCCGAGCGGGGGTTCGTGGTCGCGGTGCTGGCGAAGGGCGCGGACGCGGACGAGGAGCTCGCAGAGCTCGTCGAGCTCGCGCGGACCGCCGGGGTCGAGCCGGTCGGGCGGATGGTGCAGCAGCGGGCGACTCCCGACCGGCGCACGTACGTGGGGAAGGGCAAGCTCGAGGAGCTGAAGCAGGCCTACGCGGAGGCCGGTGCGGAGGTGCTGCTCGTCGACGACGAGCTCGACCCGGTCCAGCAGCGGGCGCTCGAGAACGGCGTCGACGCGCGCGTCGTCGACCGCACGCAGCTGATCCTCGACATCTTCGCGCAGCACGCGACGAGCGCGGAGGGGAAGCTCCAGGTCGAGCTCGCGCAGCTCGAGTACAACCTCCCGCGCATGCGCGGCATGTGGAAGCACCTCGAGCGCCTCGGCGGCGGCCGCGGCGTGGTCGGCGCGGGAGTCGGCACGAGGGGCCCCGGCGAGTCACAGCTGGAGACCGACCGCCGGCTCGCCAACCGCCGCATCACGCTGCTGCGGCGCCGGCTGCGCGAGCTCGACCGGCAGCGGGCACTGCGGCGGAAGGAGCGCCGGCGGACGGAGACGCCGACGGTCGCGCTCGCCGGCTACACGAACGTGGGGAAGTCGACGCTCCTGAACGTGCTCACGGGCGCGGACGTGTCGGTCCGGAATCGCCTCTTCGAGACGCTCGACCCGACGACGCGCAGCTTCGAGCACGATGGCCGGACGTACCTCGTCACCGACACCGTCGGGTTCATCAGGCGCCTGCCGACGCAGCTCGTCGCCGGCTTCGCCTCGACGCTCGAGGAGACGCTCGTCGCGGACCTCGTCCTGCACGTGGCGGATGCGTCCGCCGACGACGAGAAGCTCGAGGAGATGGTCGCGGCGGTGGAGTCGGTGCTCGGCGAGATCCACGCCGACGAGCTCCCGGTCGAGCTCGTGTTGAACAAGATCGACCGCGTCGATCCGCTCCGGCGCCGGCGGCTCGCCAACCGCTTCCCGAACGCGCTCCAGATCTCGGCGGCGACCGGCGACGGCGTCGACGACCTGCGGGAGCGGATCGCTGCGCGCTTCTCCGACCGGTTCGAGGAGGTGCGCCTCCTCGTCCCGTACGACCACGGAGCGGCGCTCGCAGAGTTGTACGCGCTCGGCGCGCCGATCGACGGTCGCGAGGATCTCGAGGAAGGCGTTCTCGTCCGCGCGCGGCTGCCGCGCAAGGAGGTGCGGCGCTACGCGGAGTACCTCGTCGCGGACGCGGAACGTCTGCGCGAGGCCGAGGCGAAGTGATCGAGCTTCCGATCGCACGCGTTCGGCCCGACGCCGTCGTGCCGCGACGCGCCTACGCCGGCGACGCAGGGCTCGACCTCGCCGCCTGCGAACCGGCGGTGCTCGCGCCGGGTGAGCGTGCGACGGTCGGGACAGGCCTCGCCGTCGCGATCCCGGAGGGTCACGCCGGCTTCGTCCAGCCGCGCTCGGGGCTCGCCGCGCGGCACGGGATCACCGTCGTCAACTCGCCCGGCCTGATCGACAGCGGCTACCGCGGCGAGATCCGCGTCGTCCTGCTGAACACGGACGAGAGCGAGACGTTCGTCGTCGAGCCGGGGATGCGGATCGCGCAGCTCGTCGTGCTCGCGCTGCCCGAGGTGGAGCTCGTCGAGGTCGACGAGCTGCCCACGAGCGAACGCGGCGTGCGCGGCTTCGGGTCGTCGGCCCACTGATGCGCGCGGAGCCGCGCGTCCGCGTCTCGGCGATCCTGCGCTGGAACGGACGCATCCTCCTCTGCCGCCACGAGAAGCGGGGGAAGGAGGCGTGGCTGCTGCCGGGCGGCGGCGTCCACTCCGGCGAGAGCCTGATCGACGCGCTCGAGCGCGAGATGCGGGAGGAGGTCGGCATCGCGCCGCCGTCGTTCGAGGGGCCGGTGGCCGTCGTCGACTCGATCGCGCCCGACCGGATGATCTCGAAGCACGTCGTCCACATCATCTTCGCCGGTGAGCTCGACGGCTCGCTG
Organism: Gaiellaceae bacterium; assembly: GCA_035553355.1. Lineage (GTDB taxonomy): Bacteria > Actinomycetota > Thermoleophilia > Gaiellales > Gaiellaceae > Gaiellasilicea. The sequence goes on from DATMJW010000106.1 coordinate 2,910, forward strand.
GAAGGCGTGACGTCCGTCGACGACGCCGTGAGCGGTCACTGTCTCTTCGGGCTCGACGAGCTCGAGAGCCTCGTCCTCCACCCGCCGATCGGGCGCTTCCTCGCGCGTTGGCAGCCGGGGGACCCCGCGGTATATCTTGGCGCCCTGTGGACGCCGTAGACGACCTCCTGCGGCTCACGGCCGACTACGCCGCGCAGTACCTCGGCGGCGTCGACGCACAGCCGGTGCGGCCCGAGGCGGACGTGGCGTCGCTGCGGGAGGCGCTCGGCGGGCCGCTCCCCGAGGAGCCGGTTCCGGCGGAGGAGGTCGTCGCCGCTCTCGTCGACGCTGCTGCGCCGGGCCTCGTCGGGAGCGCCGGCAGCCGCTACTTCGGATTCGTGATCGGCGGCGCGCTGCCGGCGGCGCTGGCGGCGGACTGGCTGACCTCGACGTGGGATCAGAACGCGGGACTCGTCGCAGCGGGGCCGAGCGCGGCCGTCGTGGAGGAGGTCGCGATCGCGTGGCTCCGCGAGCTGCTCGGGCTGCCGCACGACGCGAGCGCCGCGTTCGTCACCGGCTGCCAGCTGGCGCACGTGACAGCGCTCGCCGCCGCACGGCATCACGTCCTCGCGGCGGCCGGTCACGACGTGAACGCGCTCGGGCTGCAGGGCGCGCCGCGCCTTCGCGTCGTCGTGGGCGAGGAGCGGCACGTCACCGTCGACCGTGCGCTGCGCTTCCTCGGGATCGGGTCGTCGCAGATCGACACGGTCGCCGCCGACCGGCAAGGGCGGATGCGCGCGGAGCTGCTGCCCGACGTCCTCGCCGCATCGGACGCGCCGACGATCGTCTGCGCGCAGTCCGGCAACGTCAACACCGGCGCGTTCGATCCGCTCGAGCCGATCGCGGACGCCGCTGCAGCCGCAGGCGCGTGGCTCCACGTGGACGGCGCCTTCGGGCTCTGGGCCGCTGTCTCGCCGCGGTACCGCCACCTGGTCGCCGGCGTCGAGCGCGCGGATTCGTGGGCGACGGATGCGCACAAGTGGCTGAACGTGCCGTACGACTCCGGGATCGCGTTCTGCGCACACCCCGTGTCGCACCGGGCCGCGATGACGGTGCGCGCGGCCTACCTCGAGCAGCTCGACTTCGATGCCGGTCGCGACGAGGTCGACTGGACACCGGAGTTCTCCCGCCGCGCGCGCGGGTTCGCCGTCTACGCGGCGCTGCGCTCGCTCGGGCGGAGCGGGATCGCCGGCGTCGTCGAGCGTTGCTGCGAGCACGCCCGCACGTTCGCCGACCGCCTCGGCGCGGCGGACGGCGTCGAGATCCTGAACGACGTCGTCCTGAACCAGGTCCTCGTCCGCTTCGGCGACGACGACGCGACGACACACGAGGTCGTGCGGCGCGTGCAGGAGGAGGGAACGCTCTGGCTCTCCGGCACCGTCTGGCAGGGGCGCGGCGCGATGCGGATCAGCGTCTCGAGCTGGCGGACGACGGCCGAGGACGTCGAGCGGAGCGCGGACGCGATCCTCGCCGCGGCCGCGGCGGTCTCGGCCGCCGCCCGCTGACGGCCGCGCCGCGGCTGCGCTAGAAGCGCCCGCCGCGCTCGTGCGCGCGCTGCGCCGACACCGCGTGGGCGTCCGCCTCGAGCCGGTCCGGGAGCGGCTCGAGCTCCGGCGGCTCGCCGCGCGTCGCGTGGGCGAGCGCCTGCGCGAGCAGCCAGTCGGCGAGCCACGGGTTCCGCGGCAGCAGCGGCCCGTGCAGGTACGTCCCGACGGCGCGGCCGACGACGCAGCCCTCGTGCCCCGACTGGCCGTCGTTGCCGAAGCCCGCGAGCACACGACCGAGCGGGCGCGCGTCGGGGTCGAGCCGCGTCCTCCCTGCATGGTTCTCGAATCCCGCGAGCGTCCGGCGCTCGCCCGGCACGAGCTCGCACTCGAGGAGGACGTCGCCGATCATGCGCCGCTCGCCGGCGACCGTCTCGTGCCCGAAGAGCCCGATCCCGGGCATGTCGACGCCGTGGAAGCCGCGATAGCCGCGACCGAAGAGTTGGTAGCCGCCGCAGACGGCGAGCGCGGCGGCCCCGCCCGCCACCGCTTCCTTGATCGCCTCGCCCTTGGCGACGAGGTCAGGAGCGATCAGCGCCTGCTCCCGGTCCTGGCCGCCGCCCACGTAGAGGAGGTCGTACGTGCCCGGCTGCAGCCGGTCCCCGGCCGACACCGCCTCGACGTCGAGCTCGTGGCCGCGCAGCGCGGCGCGGCGCGCGAGCACGGCGATGTTCCCGCGATCCGCGTAGATGTTCAGGTAGTCCGGGTAGAGATGCGCGACGCGGATCCTCACGTGCGCTCCCAGTACGGCTTCACGAGCCCCTGCTCGCTGACGATGCGGCGCAGCGCGAGCATCGCGGTGTAGGTGGGGAGGACGGCGAGCTCGCCGCCCGGCTCCGTCAGCTCGAGACCGCGTGCGAGCGCGCAACCGAGGTCGGGCTCCACCTCGAGCGCGTCCTCGGCGAGGCCGCCGTACGTGAGGCGGAGCGCGAGCTCAGCCGCCCGCGTCCCCGACGCGACGACGTGCGACGCGCGCTCGAGGAGCGGCTCGAGGTCGACGTCCCAGATCCACGAGACGTCCTGCCCGTCGGCGATCGCGTCGTTGAGGGCGATCAGCAGCACGGGCGGCGTCCCGCCCTCCACGAGCGTGCGCACGACCTCGTTCGCGCCGGCAGGGTTCTTGATCAGGAGCACGAGCAGCGACCGGTCGCCGGCGGCGATCCGCTCGAACCGCCCGAAGGCCGCTCCGAACCGGCCGAGCCCCTCGCGGATCTCGTCGAGCGACGCCCCGAGCGCCTGCGCGAGCGCCGCCGCACCGACGGCGTTGTAGACGTTGTAGAGCCCCGGCAGCGAGAGCTCGACACGCGTCTCGCCCTGAGGCGTCACGAGGTCGAACGCCGCGCTCGCGAGCCTGCGGAGCTCGATCTCGCGCGCGAGCACGGTCCGCTCCGGAGGCGCGTGTCCGCAGTTCGGACAGTGGTAGACGCCGAGGTGGCCGACGTAGGCGGCGCTGAAGCTGTAGGGGCGCCCGCACCGAACGCAGTAGCGGGAGTCCGCCGCGTGCTGGAGCTCCGAGCGCGCGTGCCGCGGGTCGTCGAGCCCGTACGCGACGACGTTCGCGCGGTCGCGGCCGAGGTCGCCGACCTGCGGGTCGTCGCCGTTCACGACGATCACCGTC
>DATMJW010000107.1:0-7878 GCA_035553355.1 Gaiellaceae bacterium
GATGTACCGCGTCACCGTCAGGTTGAGCGCCCAGAGGACGACGGTGAAGAGCAGGGTCGCGTGAACGGGCCGCACCGCCTCGACACTACTGGCGGCGTCTCGCGGCCGTCCCCGTCCCGCGGTCGACTAGGCTTTCGCGCGTGGCCGAACCGACGATTCGCGACATCGAGGTGCTCGTGGGCCCGGCGACGCCGCACTTCGCATACCAGCTGCGGGCACGCGTCCGGGAGCTGATCGAGGACCTGCCGCCGGACCACGAGGTGCGCCGCTTCGGCGAGGAGAAGATGGAGCTCCTCGACCGGCTCGCCCACTCCTCGACGAGGGCCGAGGACAGCCCCCGCGAGCCGCGCACGAGGCCGGGCTGGGACAAGGTCCCGAGCTCGGCGCCGGTCTCCGACCCGCTCCCGCGCAGGGGATGAGCCTGAACGGCGCGTCGGTGCTCGTCACCGGCGGCTCCCGCGGCATCGGCAAGGCGATCGCGCTCCGCTTCGCGGCACTCGGGGCGTCACGGGTCGCGATCGGCTACCTCCGCTCGGACGCAGCGGCCGAGCAGACGGCCGAGGAGCTGCGCGCGCTCGGCGCCGAGGCCGTGCTCGTCCGCGGGAACGTCTCGTCGGAGCGCGTGCAGGCCGAGGTGCGCGCGCTCGGACCGCTCGACGTCCTCGTCCACAACGCGGCGAGCGGCGTCATCCGGCCGGCGCTCGAGACGGAGGACAAGCACTGGGACTGGACGCTCGCCGCGAACGCGAAGGCGCTCCTCGCGCTGACGCGCGCGGCCGCCCCGCAGATGCCGGACGGGAGCTCGATCGTCGGCATCTCGAGCCTCGGCTCGCAGCGCGTGCTCGAGAACTACACCCTCGTCGGGACGTCGAAGGCGGCGCTGGAGGCGCTCGTCCGCTACCTCGCGGTCGAGCTCGCGCCGCGGATCCGCGTGAACGCGGTCTCGGCGGGGGTCGTCGAGACCGGTGCGCTCGCGCACTTCCCGAACCGGGAGGAGATGCTCGCGATGGGCGCGCGCAACCCCGTCGGGCGGCTCGTGACGCCGGAGGACGTCGCCGGCATCGTCACGTTCCTCTGCTCACCCGAAGCGGAGATGATCCGCGGCCAGACCGTCGTCGTCGACGGCGGCTACAGCCTCCTCGCGTAGCTAGCGGCGCCGCCCGCGGTCGTCGAAGCGTCGCCGGCTCCCGCGCGTCAGCAGCTCGCCGCCCGCACCGGCGGCGAGCGACACCGCGGCCGCGATCCCGGCGAAGAAGCAGTAGACGACGAGCGCACGCCAGCCCCACGCGACGGCGACGGCGACCGCCCCGAGGACGACGACGGCGAGCGAGATCCGGGCGGCCATCGCGCGCACCGTACCGCCGGAGGGGCAAGATGCCCGCGTGGAGCCGACCGAGCACAACCGGCGTGCGTTCGACGAGGCGCACCGGACCTCGGAGAACGTCGTCGCGACACCGGGGATCCCGCCGCGGATCCGCGAGCGGCTGTCCGGGATCGGCGGGAACCGCGTCCTCCATCTCTTCTGCGGGAGCGGCCGCGAGACGAGCGAACTGGCCGCGCTCGGCGCGCTCGCGACGGGACTCGATCCGGACGGGCCGTCGCTCGACGCGGCGCGCCGACGGTCGAGCGAGCTGCCCTGGGTGCAGGCCGACCCGCACGCGCTGCCGCCCGAGCTCCTGCTCGGGCGCTGGGATCTCGTCTACTGCGGAGCGGGATCGCTGCGCCGACTGCGCGACCCGCGGCCGTTCGCCGCGGGCGTCGCCGCCGCGCTGCGAGCTGGCGGTGTCCTCTTGCTGCACGACGACCACCCGGCGTCGGCGTGCCTGGATGCCTTCGGGCGCTGGAACGGCGACTACTTCGCCGGCGTCGGCCTGGGCGAGCTCACGACCGCGGTCGCGGAAGCCGGTCTCGCGCTGCGGGGGCTCGAGGAGTGGCCGGGGCGCGACGGGCGCGTGCCGGCGTACCTCGTCCTCGCTGCCGAGAAGGAGTAGGTGGAGGGTTAGAAAAACCTCCGCGCGGAGATCTTCTTCTTCAATGGGAGTCGCGGTCAGCATCCTCCTCATCGCCGTTGGCGCCATCCTCACGTGGGGCGTGACAACCGACGCCGAGGGCCTGAACATCGACGCCATCGGCGTCATCCTCATGATCGTCGGCCTGCTGGGTCTCGTCCTCTCGATGATCTTCTGGTCGAGCTGGGGTGGGTTCCGGTCACGCCGATCGGCGACGTACGTCGACCACGGCGTCGCCCCGGCCGCGCCTCGGCGCCGCGCCACGGTCGTGGAGGAAGACGACGTCGCGCCGGGCCCCCCGCCCCCGTAGCGGCGCCTAGCGCCCGGGGACGAGCCGGTTCAGCGTGTCGGCTGCGACGTAGCCGGCGACCTTCGGGTTCTCCTGCAGCCGCCGGAGCGAGTACTCGTACCACTTCTCCCCGAACGGGACGTAGATCCGCAGCCGGTGCCCGACCGCAACGAGCCGGTCGCCGAGCGACGTCTGCACCCCGAGCAGCATCTGGAACTCGTACTGGTGCGGCTCGAGCGCGAGCTCGCGCACCAGGCGCAGCGACTGGTCGACGAGCCACTCGTCGTGCGTCGCGATCCCGACGTAGCAGCCGCCGTCGAGCAGCACCTCGAGCGCCCGGACGAAGTTCGCGCGGACCGCGTCGAAGTCCGTGAACGCGATCTCCGGCGGCTCGATGTAGATCCCCTTGCAGAGGCGGACGTTCGCCCCGGCGAGGTCGCGCGCATCCGCGACCGTCCGCTTCAGCATCGCCTGCAGGACGACACCGACGTTCTCGACGCCCTCGGCGCGCAGCTCCCGGTACAGCCGTAGCGTCGCGTCCGTCGTCGACGAGTCCTCCATGTCGATGCGGACGAAGCGCCCGCGCTCGGCGATCGCGCGCACGTTCTCGCGGGCGAGCTCGGGGTCCAGCTTCAGGCCGAGGCCCGTCAGCTTGACGCTCACGTTCGCGTCGAGGCCGTCCTCGTCGATCGCGTCGAGCACGTCGAGGTACGCGCGCGCGATCGCCCGCGCCTCCGACGGGTTCACGATCTCCTCGCCCAGCACGTCGATCGTCGCCATCTTCCCGGCGGCGTTCAGCTCCGCGACGACGCGGCGCGCGTCGTCGAGGCTCGACCCCGCGATGTACCGCTCGGAGAGACGGCGCACGACCGGCTTCGGTACCGCCGGCAGCAGCCGGACGATCGTCTTGTCGAGGATCGACACGCGGCGCGATTCTAGGTGGAGCGGCGGGGCGGGTCGGCGCTAGCGGCCTTCGCGCATGAAGCCTTGCCGGGCGGCGGAGACGAGTGCGACCGCCTCTGGGAAGAGGACGCGCATCGCGTCGCGCAGCTGGATCGCCTGCTCGTCGACGCTGCCCGCCGCCTGCACCTGCTTCAACGCGGCGGCCGTGAGCTCCACGGCCGTGTTGAGCGTGAGCGTGGCGAACTGCTCCCGCTGCGCTTCCTTGACCGACTCCGTCTGTTGCGCGGCGAACTCCTGCAGCCCCCGCAGGAGCTCCTCGGGGTCGCCGCCGAACGGGAAGCCGAAGCCGCCTTCCATGCGCGCAGGCTAGCGGAGGCCGGCGCGGTAGGCGCCCTCGACCTCGAGCAGGAACGCGTCGACGACGTCGCGCCCGCCGCGCATCGCCTCGGCGAACGGCGAGGGCTGAAGGCCGCCGCCGAGCGCGATCTCGAGCTCGCGTGCCGCGACGCCGATCGCGTCGAGCCGCTGCGGCGTCGCCACGTGCGGCGGCGCGCCGATCACGCGCTGCAGCTCGAGCACCGCGGCCTCGGCTTCCTCGATCCCCTCCGGGTTCTCCGTCACGCGGAGCGCGACGAGCTGCTGCTGCAGCTCCTCGAGATCCCCACCGCCGGCGCTCTCCTCCGCGAGCTCGCAGGTCGCGAGGATCGAGACCGCGTCGCGGACGACGCCGCGGTCGGTGACGACGGCACCGGCGGCGTCGACGGCGACCCACGTCCGCGCGTTCGCCGCGTCGTCTTCGACCGCGCACAGGTAGACGCGAAGGCCGGCGTGCGGCTCTGCCGCGAGCACCGCCGCCACCCGCTCGCCCGCGCGCGTCCCGGCGGCCACGTGCGCCGCGATGCGCTCGAGCTCCTCCGCCAGCGCCATCCCCGCAGGATGCCCTACTACGATGGCCGCGATGCTCGAGGACGCCGCCGCAGCCGGGTTCGCGGTCGCCGCAGTCGCGGCGGTCGCCTCGCTCGGCGCGGCCGCGACCGGCCGCTGGCGCGCCCACCCGTTCGCGCTGCTCGCCGGGCTCATCGGCGTGGCGGCCGCCGGCGCATGGGCCGCGGTCGCCCTGTACCCGTCGCGCGAGCTCGCGATCTCGGCCGGCGGGATCACGGCTGCGGCCGCCGCGGAGGCGGGCGCCGCTGCGCTCGCCCGCGCCGTCAGGCGGTCGCGCGCCACCGAGCGCGCCCTCGACGACGCTCGCGCGAAGATCTCGGTCGCCGTCCGCGAGGAGGCGGATCTGCGGGCGGCCGAGCTGCAGCAGTGGGTCGCGCGGATGCGGGCCGACTCAGCCTCCCAGCTCGCAGAGGAGGAGCGGCGGCTTGCAGAGGAGCGGCGCCGCGACCTCGCCGAGCGCGAGCAGGCGATCCGCGACTCGCTCGCCGCGTCGCTCGCGGACGCGGAGCGGCGGCTCGAGGAACGCCTTCGCGGGTGGGCGGACGACCTCGACCGGGCGCAGGCGTCGCTCGGCGTCCAGCTCGCACGGCTCGAGCAGCGGCAGCAGCAGCTGCTCGCCGAGGCCGAGGCGCGGATCGAGGCCGAGGCGAGCGAGCTCGTCGCGACCTCGGAGGAGCAGCGGGCGTCCGTCCTCCGGCTGCGGGAGGAGCTCGAGCGGGCGGCGCAGGCGGCCGTCGCCGAGGCGCTCGACGAGCTCGAGGCGCACACGGCGGAGCGGCGGCGCGTGATCGAGGAGATCGCGGACCGGCTGCGCCGCCGTGAGCAGGCGCTCTCGGAGCAGGTCGCGCAGGCGGAGACGGACGCGATGGCGCGGATCGAGGTCGCGTTCGCCGACGTGGAGCGTCGCCAGGTCGAGAAGCTCCAGCGCGCGGTCTCGCGCGAGGCGGAGCGGTTCGCCGAGGCGGCCGGCCAGCAATTCGACGTGACGCTCCGGTCGGCGCGCGAGGAGGCGGCGTCGCGGCTCTCGCGCGAGCTCGACCGCGCCGTCGAGACGTTCGTCCGCCAGTCCGACCAGGTCTTCGCCGAGCGGCTCACGCAGGTGAGCGACTCGGCGCAGCAGCGGCTCGAGGCTCGTCTGCGGCAGGCGCAGACGCAGTTCGAGCGGCAGCGCGAGGAGCTCGTCGAGACGTTCGGGCAGCGCGTCGCGCAGGCGGACGCGGACCTGCGCCGCACGCTCGGCGCCCTCGTCGCCGAGGCCGAGGCCGAGCGGGTGGTGCTCGAGGCCCGGCTCGCGGAGCTCGCGCGGCGGATCGACGACGCCGCCGCCGGCTACGGCCGGCGCTAGCGCCAACAAACGCGGGCAGGGATCGTCCCAACGGGCACGAAAGGTCGACGCAACGTGAACGAGGCGACCGAACTCGCCGAACCCGGTAGCGAGCGAGCGAAGGTGGAGTCGTGGCGGCTCCACGTCCTCATCGAGGCCGGCTATCCCCTGCCGCTCGCGGAGAAGCTGGCGGCAGCGCTCGACGCCGACCTGCACGAGGCGGTCGAGCTCGTCGGCAAAGGCTGCGACCCCCGCACCGCCGCCGAGATCCTGCTCTAGCCCTCGACGCCGCTCTGGCGCTCGACGCCGGGCGCGACGACCGCGACCGCCGCACCCGCAGCCGCGGCGGCACAGGCGAAGACGAACGCGGCGTCCACTCCGTGGACGTCGACGAGCGCGCCGCCCGCGGCCGTCCCCGCGGCGAGGCCGATCGAGACGGACGTGCCGATCCAGGCGAACGCCTCGGCGGCCGTCCCGCGGCGTGCGGCGCTGTCGATGATCCCGTACGCCGCGGTCACGGCCGGAGCGATCGGGAGCCCCGCGACGAAGATCAGCACCGACAGCGTCACGAGCGAGGTCGCCGCGAGCGGCAGCGCGAGCCCCACGACGAGCGCGAGCATCGAGATGCGCAGGAAGGTGAGCGGCGGCCCCGTCACCCGCGCCCCGGCCACGAGCCCGCCGACGAGGCTGCCGAGCGCGAAGAGCGCGAGCGGGATGCTGCCGAGCTCGCGGCCGCCGTGCGACTCCGCGAAGGCCGGCATCGCCACCTCGGTCGCGCCGAAGGAGAGCCCGAGGCAGCCGGCGAGGACGACGACGGTGCGGACACCCGCGGAGTCGAGCGCGCCGAGGAAGGAGACGGCGTGCGGCTCCTCCTCGGGCCGGGCCGACCGCACCGGCGGCGCGAGCGCGACGACCGTCGTCCCGACGGCGCCGGCGGCCGCGGCGACGGCCAGCGCCGCGACGGGTGAGGCGAGCGCGGCGAGCACGGCGACGAGCAGCGGCCCGACGACGAAGAAGACCTCCTGCAGCGACGCCTCGAGCGCGTAGGCGGCCGCACGCAGGTCGGGCGTCGGGAAGAGACGCGGCCAGAGCGAGCGCAGCGAGGCGGCGACCGGCGGGAGCAGGGCTCCCGCGGCCGCCGCGGCGACCCCGACGAGCGGGAGCGGCGCGTCGAGGAGCGAGAGCACCGCGACCGCGAGCAGGAGCGCGGGGTAGGCGACCGCCCGCGGCAGCAGGATCCGGGCGTGCCCGCGCCGGTCGACGAGCCGCCCTGCGACCGGGTGGCCGACCGCCGCGGCGACGAAGTACGCCCCGGAGACGCCGCCCGCCGAGGCGTAGCTGCCGCCCGCGTCGCGGACGAGGAGGAGCAGCGCGAGCGGCACCATCCCCATCGGCAGGCGCGCGAGCAGGCCGCTCAGCACGAGCCGCCGCGCGTACGGCACGCGCAGGAGCGCGCGGTAGCGCGCGACGCCGTGCGCCGCGACGTGTTCGGGAGCGGCGGCCTCGGCCATGCACGGATCATCTACGCTCGGCCGAGGGTGAAGGTCGAGCCGCTCATGTACGGCGACCGCAAGGTCTACACCGTCGCCGCCTTCAACCGCGGGGTCGCGGACTGGCTGGCGCGGCTGCCGACGCTGTGGATCGAGGGCGAGGTGACGGAGCTGCGCCGGAGCGCGGCGTGGGGCAGCGTCTTCTTCACCCTCAAGGACCCCGCCGACGGCGCCTGCCTGCCGGCGTCGATGCCGCGCCCGCGCTTCGACGCGCTGCGCCTCGACCTCGCAGACGGCGAGCGCGTCCACGTCTACGGCCGGCCGGAGCTGTACGCCGCGAAGGCGGAGTTCCGGCTCCGCGTGCTGTCGATCGAGCGCTTCGGGCTCGGGGCGCACCTCGCGGCGCTGGAGCGCCTGAAGGCGACGCTCGCCGCCGAGGGGCTGTTCGCGCAGGAGCGGAAGCGGTCGCTGCCGCGGTTCCCGCGCCGGATCGGCATCGTGACCGGGAACGACGCGGCGGCGAAGCGCGACGTCCTGACGACGATCACGACGCGGTTCCCGGCCGCCGACGTCGTCGTCGCGGAGACGGTGGTGCAGGGCCCGCGCGCGGCGGCAGGAATCGCCGAAGCGCTCCGCGCCGTCGCGTCGGCGCCCGGCGTCGACGTCGTCGTCCTCACCCGCGGCGGCGGCAGCTTCGACGACCTGCTCCCGTTCAGCGACGAGCGTGTCGTTCGCGCGGTCGCCGCGTGCCCGGTCCCCGTCGTGTCGGCCGTCGGTCACGAGCAGGACACGCCGCTCTGCGACCTCGCCGCCGACGTACGTGCCTCGACGCCGACCGCGGCCGGGAAGCTCGTCGTACCGGACGTCGACGAGCTGCGCCGCGAGCTCGCGCGTGCGCACGTCTCGCTCGAGCGCTCG
>DATMJW010000108.1:0-3744 GCA_035553355.1 Gaiellaceae bacterium
GCGACCCGGAGCGGATGCGCCTGCTCGCGTCGCGGGCCGCGTTCTCGCTTCCGTACGGGACGCTCCTCGGCTACACGGACGATCCGCTCGGCGACCTGGCGGCGGAGCGCTACGAGGCGCTCGTGCGGGCGGAGCTGGAGACGGCCGGGCTGCGCCTGCCGCCGCGGTAGGTTCTCGCGCGTGCGCGTTCTCGAGCGCCTCGACGAGCTGTACGCGATCGGCGACGGGCCGGGCGCGAACCGCGCTGCGTACTCCGCCGAAGAGGACGCCGCGCACGAGCTCGCCGCGGCGTGGATGCGGGAGGCGGGGCTCGAGGCCGAGTGGGACGAGGCCGGGAACCTGGTCGGGCGGCTCCGCGGGACGCAGCCGGAGCTCGGCGAGCTCTGGACGGGATCCCACCTCGACTCGGTGCCGCAGGGCGGCCGCTTCGACGGCGCGCTCGGCGTCGTCGCGGGCATCGAGGCGGTCGCGCGGCTCGGCCCGCAGGAGCGGACGCTCGGCGTCGTCGCGTTCCGCGGCGAGGAGGTCGGCTGTCTCGGCTCGCGCGCGTGCTGCGAGCGGAGGCTGCCGCTCCCGGAGCTCTTCGTCGAGCTGCACGTCGAGCAGGGGCCGCGGCTCGCGCGCGCCGGCGCGCCCCTCGCGGTCGTGCCGGCGATCGTGGGCTACGTCCGCGGCGAGTTCCGGTGCGAGGGCCGCGCGGGTCACGCAGGGACGACGCCGATGGAGGATCGCGACGACGCGCTCGTGACGGCGGCGCGACGCATCCTCGAGCTGCGCGAGGCGGCGCTCGAGATCCCCGATGCCGTCTTCACGGTGGGGCAGCTGAGCGTGGAGCCCGGAGGCGTCAACGTGATCCCTGCGGCGGTGACCTTCAGCGTCGACGCCCGGGCGCCCGATCGCGAGCGGCTCGACCGGCTCGTGAGCGCGATCGGGTTCGAGCCGTCGCTTCGCGTCGAGCCGGTGGCGATGGACGACGAGGTGATCGCGGCGGGACGCGCGGCGCTGGAGGAGCTCGGGCTACCGGTCGTCGAGCTCGCGTCCGGGGCGGGGCATGACGCAGGGATCCTGGCTGCCGCGGGCGTGCGCGCGGCAATGCTCTTCGTCCGCAGCCTGAACGGCGGCGTCAGCCACTCGCCCGACGAGCTCTCGTCCGACGAGGACGTGGTGCTCGGCGTCGACGCACTGGAGCGGACGCTGCGCCGCCTCGCATGAGGCGCTGGCTTGTCGCCGGGGTCGCCGGGATCGCGGCGCTCGAAGCCGTCACGGCGGCTGCGGCGCGTCTCGCCGGCTTCGACTACACCTCGACGTGGCCGTTGCCGGTCGCCTTCGTCATCGCCCTCGGGTACGTGGCGGCGCGCGAGACCGGTCGAGCGCGCACCGGCGCCGCCGTCGGCGCACCCGCCGGCGCCGCGGATGCGATCGCGGCGTGGCTGCTCGGCTGGGCGCTGCGGCTCCCAGCGGGCGCCGACGGCTACGACTGGAGCTGGCTGCCGGTCGCCGTTGCTGCGGGCGCAGTCTTCGGCACCCTCGAAGGTGCCGTCGGCGGCTGGATCGGCGCTCGCCGCTCGCGCACCCGCGCGCGGACGGCATAGAGTCGCGGCGTGCAGGTCTTCAACCTCCACGGCGACGAGTGGGACCGGTCCGAGGAGCGGCCGGGCTGGCGGTCGAAGGACGCGTGGGTCGGCGCGCGGATCGGCTCCGAGCTGATCGGCGGCAGCCTCTACGAGCTCGAGCCCGGTGAACGCCTCTGGCCCTACCACACCCACCACGCGAACGAGGAGTGGCTCGTCGTCGTGCGCGGGCGGCCGACGCTCCGGACGCACGAGGGGGAGCAGGAGCTGCGGGAGGGCGACGTCGTCTGCTTCCGCCGCGGGAAGGAGGGAGCGCACCAGGTGCGGAACGCGACCGACGAGCCGATCCGCGTGCTCATGCTCTCGACGCTCCTGAAGCCCGACATCGTCGAGTACCTCGACACCGGGAAGATCGGCGCGCGCAGCGTCGCCGGCGAGCGAATCATGCTCGCGCGCCCGGGGCCGGAGCTCGACTACTGGGAAGGCGAGGACTAGCGCCGCAGCCCACCGCCGCCCCCGACGTCGCAAGCATCGAGTGGGGGACAGGCCCGGGGCCAGGCCCCGAACGAAAGGCGCACTAAACCGTTACGCCTCCGTCACCGCCGTCGCTCGGGAGCGCGCGTCCGCGCCAGTTCGAGCGCGTGCAGGACAGTTCGGGCGGGGACAGGCCCGGGGACAGGCCCCGAACGGAAGGCGCGCGAAACCGTCACGGCTCCGTCACCGCGGGCGCACGCAGCTGCGCGTCCGCGTCAGAGCTCGCGGAACGAGATCGACTGCGCGCCCTCCCAGAGCGTCAGCCGCCCGAGCTCCTTCAGCTGCTCCTGCCCCTCGACGAGCGTCGCGAAGTGGTTCGCCCACAGCTCCCCCGCCTTGCTCTTGAAGTGGCAGTAGCCGTAGGGGAAAAGGAGCTCCGTCTCGCTCTCGCCGCCGGGGTAGAGCGCGAGCTCGCCCGGGTGCGGGTACATGGTCGCGTTCTCGGGGCCGATCCCGAGGTCGCGGTCGCCCCAGGGGATCCAGTTCGACTCGCCGCTCCAGCGGCAGTGGATGATCCGGTCCTCGAGCGGGAGGATCGCGCGGAACGCCGCGCACGTCTGCGGCGCGAGCTCCTCCTCCCAACGCGCCACGAAGCGCATCCCGGCGGCCACGATCTCGAGCACGTGGGGGAACCTAGCGCGCCGCCGCGGCCCACGCGACGATTGCGGCGCGCTCGTCGTCGGTCATCCCCGTCGAGTTCCCGGGCGGCATCGCGTTCGCGCTCACCTGGCGGTGGATGCCGCCTGCGTTGGCGCGCAGCTGCTCGACCGTCTCGAGCCGCACGCCCGCCGGCGCCGACGCGCCGCTGTGGCACGACTGGCAGCGGGCCGTCGTGATCTCGAGGGCGCGCTCGTCCGAAACCGCCTCGGCCGGAGCGGCCGCGTCCTCCGGCGCGAGCGCGACCGCCAGCGCCACAGCACCCACCGCCACCGCCGCCGCAATCCACCACGCGCGCCGCTCGCGGTGCCAGAGGTTGAAGAAGTGCCTCGTCAGCGCGAGCAGCACGAAGATCGCGACGAGCACGAGCCACGGTCGGCCGCTCCCGTAGACGAGCGGGAAGTGCCCGGCGAGCATCGTGAACACCACCGGCAGCGTGAGGTAGTTGTTGTGCACCGAGCGCTGCTTCGCGTCGATGCCCGGCTGCGGGTCGGGCTCGTGCCCCGCCTCCTTCGCGCGGATCAGCTCCCGGTGCGCCGGGATGATCGAGAAGAAGACGTTCGCCGCCATGATCGTCCCGAGCATCGCGCCCACCTGGAGTACCGCCGCGCGCGGCGCGAAGAGCTGCGAGGCGCCCCACGCCGAAGCGACGACGAGCGCGACGACGACGGCGGCGACGAGGCCGTCGCGGCGGAGAGCGCGGCAGGCGAGGTCGTAGACGAGCCACGCCAGCGCGAGTCCTGCGGCGGACGCCGCCACCGCCTGCCACGGGTCGAGATCCGCGACGGCGGGATCGACGAGCCGCGCGTCCGCGTCGAGCCAGTAGAGGACGAGCAGGAGCGCGAACCCGGAGAGCCACGTGGTGTAGGCCTCCCACTTGAACCAGTGCAGGTGCTCCGGGAGCTTCGGCGGCGCGACCTTGTACTTCTGCGAGTGGTAGAAGCCGCCGCCGTGGACGCCCCAGTACTCGCCGCCCACACCC
>DATMJW010000109.1:0-2808 GCA_035553355.1 Gaiellaceae bacterium
GGCGCGGGGTTCGACGAGTCGGTCGCTGCGGCGGAGGAGCGGATGGGGGAGACCGGAGCGACGTTCGTCCACGCGTTCGAGGATCCACACGTGATCGCGGGGCAGGGGACGATCGGGCTGGAGCTCGCGGAGCAGCTCCCGGACGTCGGCACGTTCGTGATCCCGGTCGGCGGCGGCGGCCTCGGCGCCGGCATCGCGATCGCGCTCCGCGCGCTGCGCCCCGACGTCCGGCTCGTGGGCGTGCAGGCCGAGGCGATCTGCCCGCTCGTCGGGGGCACCGAGCACCGGTTCACGATCGCCGAGGGGATCGCCGTGAAGCGGCCGGGGACGCTCACCGCTGCGGTCCTGCGCGAGCACTTCGACGACTTCGTCACCGTCAGCGACGACGAGATCAGCCAGGCGATCCTCCTCCTGCTCGAGCGGACGAAGCTCCTGGTCGAGGGCGCAGGTGCCGCGTCGGTCGCGGCGCTGCTGGCCGGGATCGTCGGCGGTGACGGCGACGTCTGCGCGCTCCTCTCCGGCGGCAACATCGACCCCACCCTGTTGATCCAGGTCATGCGGCACGGGCTGACGAAGGCGGGGCGCTACGTCGTGCTGCGCACCCGGATCGCCGACCGCCCCGGTGAGCTGATCAAGCTGCTCGAGCTCGTGGCCGAGGCGCGCGCCAACGTCGTCTCGATCGAGCACCACCGCGAGGGGATGGCGCTGCCGGTGGGGGAGACGGAGGTCGAGCTGACGCTCGCGACGCGCGATCCCGACCATTGCGCCGCCGTCGTGACGGCCCTCGGCGCGCGGGGGTACCCGGTCGAGTCGCTGACCTAGCTGCCGCCGCAGCGGCGGAACTCGACGGTGCGGCCGCCGCCGTCGATCCAGTCGCGGACGCCGCCGTCGACGACGGGACGCGCGTCGATCCCCCGCGCGGCGAGGACGGACGCGGCGATCGCCGCTCGCGCCCCGGTCGCACAGATGGTGACCACGGGCCGGTCGGTCGGGATCTCCGCTTCCGCGAGCGCCAGCAGGCGGTACGGGATGTTCCGGCTTCCGGCGATGTAGCCCTCGTCGCGTTCGTTGCGCTCGCGAACGTCGATCAGCTCGGCGCCCTCCGCGAGCAGCCGCTCGAGGTCGGTGACCCGGACGACGGGCAGCGTCTCCTCGCCGCTGCCGAGCACGTAGCCGGCGAGGTCGAGGAACCCGACGGCCTGGAGCCGCCGCATCGCGCTCCGCGCCTCCGCCTCGTCCGCCGCGGCGAGCACGACGCTCTCCGCCTCCGCCAGCATGAACCCGGCCTTCGTCCCGAAGGAGCGACCGGAGACCGGGACATTGACCGCTCCGGCGAGGTGGCCGGCCGCGAACGATTCGACCGGCCGCACGTCGAGGACGAGGCTCCCGGGCGGCGGCGCGGGAAGCTCGGGAACGTCGGCGGGCGCGCCGACGAAGCGGCCGCGGTTCAGCTCGACGAGGCGCGCCATGTTCGGCGGCTTCGGTGCACCGACGGCTGATGCTTCCGCGACGAACGCCTGGAGATCGTCGCTTCGCGCCGCGGCGTTGAAGCGCCGCTCGAAGCCGATCGTCGACGACGCCTTCGAGCTCATCGCCCTCCCGCAGAGCGATCCCGCGACGTGGCCGGGGAAGACCTCGACGCCGTCGGGAAGCTCGAGCAGGCGGCGCAGCGACGCGTGGAGCGCCGCGGCACCTTCGCGTGCGTCGACGGCGAGGTCGGGGCGTGCGGCGTCGCCGACGAACAGCGAGTCGCCGGTGAGGACGAGCCACGGCTCGTCGGCGCGCGAGCGGTCGATCACTGCGAGGCACGTGTGCTCCGGGCGGTGGCCGGGCGTGTGGATCGCGCGAAGCACGACAGCTCCGAGCTCGATCTCGGTGCCGTCCTCGAGCGGGTCGTGCGGGTACGCGACCTCCGCCGCCGGATGAATCGAGACCGGCACGCCGAGCTCGAGCGCAAGCCGGCCGTGGCCGGACAGATGGTCTGCGTGCGTGTGCGTCTCGAGGACGCGCACGATCCGGACGCCGCGCCGCGCTGCGAGCTCGAGCAGCGGCTCGACCGCGTACGGCGGGTCCACGACGGCCGCGACGCCCGCGTCTTCGTCACCGACGAGGTACGACGCGCACCCGAGATCGTCGTCCAGGAACTGGTGGAAGAGCACCCCGGCGCGACGCTACCACGCACACCCGCTTCCTTTCCGAAAGCGCCCCGGCCATGGCGAGCGCCGCGAGGCTTGTGTTGTTTCAACACAAGCTGCTCCTGCCGCGCACCAGCCGCCGACGGACTTTGTGTTGTTTCAACACAAGCACGTGCAGCCGCGCGGCGCGGCAACCCAGGCCCGCTGCGCGGGTGGAACTGCGACAACGACCTGCTCAGGCCGGTTATCGTCGCCAGCCACGCGTTAAGAACGTGTGTAGTGCACCGGTCGCACGGTTTTCGACCGGTAAACTCCGGCGACAACGAAGGGGCGACGCTCTCTGTCGTCATGCTCGCGGTCAACGCGAAGAGAGGAAGGAAACACTTGATGAGGACGAAGACCCTTTGGCTGCTCCTGGCAGCGCTGGTTTCGAGCTTCGCCCTCGTCGCTGCCGGCTGCGGCGGCGACGAAGGGGGTGACGCTGCAGGCACCGGCGGTGACACGCAGCAGCAGGAAGGCGGCGCCGAAGCCGCCGAGCAGGTCATAACGGTCAACTGGGGCACCGAGCCGCCGTCCCTCGACCCGGGCCTCGCGAGCGACACGACCTCGGCGAACATCCTGCTCAACATCATGGATCCGCTGGTCAAGCTCGACGACGACCTGAACCCCGTCC
>DATMJW010000110.1:0-5851 GCA_035553355.1 Gaiellaceae bacterium
GGCGAGCTCCGCATGGACGGCCGCGTTCCGCCCGACGCACGCGACGCGCTGACCGACCTCCAGCCCCTCGACGCCGTCGCCGACCTCCTCGACGACGCCGGCGCTCGAGTAGCCCGGCGTCATCAGGTCGTCGAGACGCGCGCGCACCGCCGAGACTGCCGCGCCCACGCCGTCGGCGCGCGCCTTTTCAACGACGCGGCGGACGTCGTCCGGCCTGTCGCGTGCCTTGCCGATCCACCCCTTCGACGCCGTCTCGGTGACCGCCTGCTCCGTCCCGGGGGAGATGAGCGACCACGTCGTCCTGACGAGGACGGTCTTCGCCGCCGGCCGAGGAGCGGGCACGTCGGCCACTTCGACGGTGCCCGTCCGGATGTCCTGAACGATCTGCCGCACTTTGCGAACGCTACCCGCGGTCGCGGCACAGGCTCAGCAGCAGCTCCTCGAGGCGCTCCGCCTGGACCGACCGCAGGCGCTTTCGCGCGAACTCGCGGCCGCGCGCGCCCATCGCCGCCGCCTCGGCCGGGTGCTCGCGCAGCCACCGCACGGCATCCGCGAGCGCGGCCGGATTTTCCGGTTCGACGACGACGCCAGCACCTGCCGTCGTAACGAGGCGCGCGGCCTCGCCCGCCGCTGCGAGGATGACCGGGCGGCCGACGGCCATGAAGTCGATCAGCTTCGACGGCACGAACGTCTCGAAGGTCGGGTGCGCCGACAGCGGGACCAGCAGGGCGTCGCTCGCTGCGACGAGCGGAGGCATGTCGTGCAGCGGCACCTGTGGCCGGAAGTGGACGTTCGCGAGCCCGCGTGCGGCGCTGTCGGCGACGAGCGCCTCGCGAACCGGCCCCTCGCCGATAAACACGAAGTCGGCGCCGGAGTCGACGCGCTCGGCGGCGTCGAGGACGGACGGCAGTCCCTGCGCGATCCCGTGCGTCCCCGCGAACGTGACGACGAAGCGGTCGCGATTCGGCGTCAGTGCGCGACGCTCTGCCGGCTCGAGGTCGAAGAACATCTCAAGCGTCCCGTTCGGAATCAACGCGGTCGGTGGCGGCTTCCGCCTGAAGCCGTCGATGTGGTTGCAGAACGGCTTCGTCACGGCAACGGTGGCCGCTGCCTCGCTGTACAACGTCCGCTCGAGCCACGCGCCCGCGCGGGCGGCGGTCGGTCCGATCTGATTGAGACTCACGGCAGCGGCAGGCCACAGATCGCGGACGTCGAGCACGAGCGGCGCGCGCTTCATTCTCGCGATCGCGGCGCCCGCGACGGCGGTGAAGAGCGGCGGGGTGGTCGCGACGATGACGTCGGCCGGGCCGGCGCGCGCCGACGCTGCGGTGGCGAGGGCCATGTACGACAGGTAGAACGCCATCCGCGTCGACTGCGTCTTGCGCTGCTCGGCCCGCACCCAAACGCGCAGCACGCGGTACGCGTTCGAGAGGTCGTCCTCCACGAGCATCCCTTTGTACTCCGGGGGGATCACGCCGTGTGGGTGGTTCGGGAATTCGCAGATCACGCAGACGCGGTGGCCGCGATCGGCGAGATGCTCCGCGAACGACTGCATCCGCGACTGCGTCGCCCCGACCTCCGGCGGGAAGTACTGCGACAGGAGGATGACCCGCAGGCGGTCGCGCGGCGGCCGCACCCACGCCCCCGCGCGCGGCGGCAGCGCGCGCGGCAGCGTGCGGGCCCGGCCGTCGAGCGTCCGGCCGACGCGCGGCTCCTTCGCGTCGAGGAGCGTGCGGTAGAGGTCGTCGACGTCGTCGAGCAGACGGTCGACGCCGTAGCGGGAGACGACGCGCTGCCGTCCGGCGGCGCCGAACGAGCGCCGAACGTCCTCGTCCGCCGCCAGCGCCGCGAGACGGTCTGCGAACGCGCGCGTGTCGGAGACGTCGGTGAGGAAGCCCGTGACGCCGTCCGCCACGACGTCCGCGACGCCTCCGACGTCTGTCGAGACAACGGGGACGCCGGCCGCCTGCGCCTCGATCAGCGTGACGGGGGTTCCCTCGTTCGCGGAGGTCAGTGCGACGGTGTCGAACGCGGCGAGAAAGCGCGCGACGTCGCGCTGGTACCCGAGGAAGTGGCACCGGTCGGCGACGCCGAGGGCGGCTGCGAGCCGCTGAGCGTCGCCCAGTTGCGGCCCGTCGCCGACGATCGCGAGCGCGGCGTCGGCGCCCGAGTGTCGCAGGTGCGCGAAGGAGCGCAGGAGGTCGTCGACGCGCTTGATCTCCGTGACGCGCCCGAGCCACCCGACGAGGAACCGCTCCTCCGGCACACCGAGCGCCGCGCGCACCTCGGCGCGCGCGTCCGGGGTCGTCGCCACACGCGCATCGAGGTCGAGGCCGAGACGTACGACGGCGATCTGCGAGCGGTCGGCCACGCCGAGCCGCACCAGGTCGTCACGCACCTCCGGGCTGACGGCGACGAGGACGTCGGTCGTCATCCCGAGACCCCGCTCGAGTGCCCGGAAGACCGAGCCGACTGCCGGCGCGAAGTATCCACGCAGGACGTGCCCGTGGAACGTGTGCACGACGAGCTTCGGCCGCGCGCGGCCCGCCATCGCAGCGGCGACGCGGCCGACGGCGCCTGCCTTTGCCGTGTGCGTGTGCAGGACGTCGGGCCGAAGCTCGACGATGAGGTCGCGGAGGCGCTGCACCACACGCGCATCCGAACGCGCGGAGATGTCGCGCTGGAGCTCGGGGATGAAGACTGGCTCGACCCCGAAGTCGCGCGCGACGTACTCCATCGACCCCTCGCCCTCGCCGACCGTACCGGTGACGAGCGTCGTGTCGTAGCCGCGCTCGGCGAGCCCGTGGGTCAGGTACGCAACGTGGAGCGCCGGGCCGCCGACGTTGAGACGCGCGATCACGCGAAGCACCCGGATGTCGCCGCGCATCGCGATCATCGTGCCACGCCCGCCGCGGTCGCAGCCTCGTACGCGGCGGCGAGTGCGGCACCGGCAGACGCCACATCGGCGACGGTGCTGCGCGCGCGATCGCCGAGTCGCGCGCGCAGCTCGGTGTCCGCGAGCAGGCGTTCGAGCGCCGCTCTCAACACCGCGGGGTCGCGGGGTGGGACGAGCAGCCCGGTGACGCCGTCCTCGATCGCGTCGGCGAGCCCGCCGACACGAGTCGCGACGACGGGGCGCCCCCACGCCATCGCCTCGCGCGCGACGACGCCATAGCCCTCGCGGCGGCTCGGGACACAGACGACGGCGGCACGCTCGTAGTAGCGCCCGAGCTCCGCGCGCGGGACGAAACCCCTGGCATCCGGAACGGCGACGGGGCCTGCGCCGACGATCACGCGGGGCAGCCCCTCCGTCGCCGCGAGGAAGTCCTCGATCCCCTTCTCCGGCGACAGGCGCCCCACGTACAACACGTGCGGCGGTTCGGCCGGCTCGCCGACCGCCTCCGGCACCGCGATCGGCTGCGGCACGACGCGCACCTCGCGCGCGCCCAGCTCCCGCGCCGCCGCCGCAAGGAACTCCGAGGCGACGAGCACCGCGCGCGCGCGCCGCACGAGCCATCGGAACGCCCAGGGTGCGCGCCGCGCCAGCTCGGCGTCCGTCCCCCAGAGCTGGACGACGAACGGCTTCCCGGTCGCGAGCGCGGCGAGTGCGGAGGGGAGCCACTGCGCGTGCACGAGGTCGGCGTCGCGCGCCGCCCGCCGCGCCGCGCGCGCGTACGCCGCGACGAACGCAGGCAGCAGCAGAGCGAGCCACGGCCGCCGCCGCAGGTTGCCGACGACGCCGTGCCCGTACGCGACTCCGAAGTCCCGGAAGTTCGCCGGCGAGACGACGTCCACCTCGATCCCCGCCGCCCGCGCCGCCTCCACCGAGTCCTGCACGAACGCGCCGGCCACGTCCCCCGCGTCCCGCGGATACGACGTCGTCGCGACCACGACCTTCACCGCGCGAGCAAGTCGCGCGTGGAGTCGTCGATCGCGCTACAGCCGGCAAGTGCCATGGCGCGCGCGAAATCCGCGACCAACGTTCGAAGCGCGGCCTCGACACCAGCGGCGCCGTCGACGGCAAGCGCCCACGCCACCGGCCGCCCGACGAGAACCGCCGTCGCTCCGAGCGCGGCGGCGCGAAGAATGTCGACGCCGGTACGGATGCCGCCGTCCACGAGGACCGGCAGCGTGCCGTCGAGCGCGTCAACGACGTGAGGCAGCGCCACAGCCGTCGCAACCGCGCCATCGAGCTGACGGCCGCCGTGATTCGAGACGATGACGCCTGCGGCGCCGGCGGCGGCGGCTGTGCGCGCGTCGTCGGGTCGCAGCACGCCCTTGACGAGCACCGGGAGCCCCGTGAGCTCGCGCAGCCACTCCACATCCGCCCATGTCGTCGCCGGATCCTGGAGAGCGGGCGGCGAGTGCCGAGGAACGTCGATGTTCCCGCGCGCCGCCGCCTCCGGGATGACGAAGTCGTTTCGCAGGTCGCGCATCTTCGGGCCGAGTAGAGGCGCGTCGCCCGTGAGCACGAGCGCGGAATACCCGGCGGCCGCGGCGCGTGCGACCATCTCGCGTGTCAGGCCGCGGTCGCGCAGCACGTACACCTGGAACCACTGGCCGCTGCCGCCCTCGGCGGCGATCGCCTCGAGCGGAAGACTCGATCGCGAGGACACCACGTTGACTGCGGAGGCGGCGGCCGCGGCGCGTGCGGTCGCGGCCTCCGCCTCCGGGTGCAGCAGAGCGTGGTACGCCATCGGCGCGACCATCACGGGGTGCGGCAGCCGGGCGTTGAACAGGTCGACTTCGAGCGACACGACCGATACGTCACGGAGCACCCGCGGCGCGAGAACGACGTCGCCCCACGCACGCGCGTTCGCCGCGAGGCTGCGCTCCTCCCACGACCCGCCGGCGAAGAAGTCGTACACCTCGCGCGGGAGGACTTTGGCTGCAGCCTCCTCGAAGGTCGTCAAAGCCGCACGACCCGCTGAGCGAACACGATCGGCGCCGCGAGGATCAGGAGCGCCAGCGCGAAGAAGTAGTAGAACTGCATCGTCAGGTAGAAGGCGTTCGAGGCGATCGTGCCCGCGAGCGCCGCGGTCAGCCCCCACGCGAGCGGCCGCACACGCGCCGCGAGCACGTCGCCGGCAGCCGCCATCCGCCGCCCGAGCTCCCGCAGCCGCCCGAGACGCCGGAAGAGATACACGAGGAACGCGGCGAAGAGGAGCGTCCCGACGAGCCCGGTCTCCACGAGCGTCGCGACGTAGAACGAGTGCGGCCCGAAGTTGCTCCGCCCGGTCACGAACTCGTAGTAGACCGAGAAATTGTTGAGGCCGAGCCCGAAGAGCGGGTTCGACACGAGCACGTCCGGGATGAAGCCGTAGACGTCGAAGTGGGTCGACGTCCCGCGCGCGGACGTGTCGACGCGGGAGCGGAGCACCGTCGCCAGGAACTCCCACCTAACCGCGAGCACGGCCGCCAACAGCGCGGAGACAGCACCGAGCGGCACGAGCAGCTCCTTCGACCCGAGCTT
The DNA here is from genome assembly GCA_035553355.1 of Gaiellaceae bacterium. Taxonomy (GTDB): domain Bacteria; phylum Actinomycetota; class Thermoleophilia; order Gaiellales; family Gaiellaceae; genus Gaiellasilicea. The sequence continues at coordinate 5,474 of DATMJW010000110.1, forward strand.
GCGCCGGTACGGCAGCGCCAGCACGAGGAACCCGACGCCGAGGCCGAGCAACCCCGACCGCGAAAGCGTCGCGAGTTCGATCACGAGCAGGAAGGAGAGCAGCACCGCGAGCGGCGCCTTCAGCCGGTGCCCGCGCTCGAGCCGCAGGTAGATCGGCGTCAGCACGAGCAGCGCGACGATCAGCTCGATCCCCAGGTGGTTCGGATCGCCCGTCAGCGCGTTCGGCCGGTAGACGTTCTGCCCCTCGATCGCGCCGTAGACGTTGATCGCGCTCGCGCCCCCCGTGAGCGGCGACAGCACGGCCTGGTCGAGGTTGATGTCGGCGGCCTCGGCCGCACCCAGCTGCGCGACCGCGTAGAGCGCGTTCGCCGTCAAGCC
>DATMJW010000111.1:0-9668 GCA_035553355.1 Gaiellaceae bacterium
GCGAGCGGCCGCGCCGCGAGCAGGAAGACGCCGTGCCGCTCGCCGACGAACGACTCGACGAGCCCCTGGAACCCGAGCGCGAGCGCGAACGCCTTGTGCGCCTGCTCGCCGCCGAACGGGACGACGTCCGCCGGCCGCGCGCGCCCCGCGACGACGTCGCCGTAGGTGGCCTTCGCCATCGAGACGTCCGCGACGATCGGCTGCGGCCCCGGAAGCGCGATCCCGTCGTGGGCACGAACCCGCTCGCGATCGCGCTTCCGGGGCCGCAGCCGATCGTCGCGGACGTCTCGATGGCGAAGGCCACCCACGGCGACGTCCTCGCGGGGCGGGCGCGACCGGCGGACGTCGTCCCGTTCGGCGGCGAGCAGGCGCACAAGGCGTTCGCGCTCGCGCTCGGGTTCCAGGGGCTCGTCGAGTCGTTCGTCGGCGAGCGGCACGGCGTCTTCCTGCTCGCGGCGCGGCCGCTCGCAGGCGGCGTCGCGGATCGACTACGCGCCGCTGCCGCCGGTCTCCGGATCCCCGGCGACGCGTAGCGGCGCGAGGTCGTCGTCGGTCGCCGCGTGCTCGGCGAACCACGGGTCGATCTCGATCGCGCGGTCGAGCGCCGTCCGTGCCTCGTCGAGCCGGCCGAGGCGAGACAGCAGACAGGCGCGGTGGTAGTGGAGCGCCGGATGGTCCCCGCGCTCCGCGAGCCCTGCGTCCAGCTCCTGCAGCCCGCGCTCGACGTCGCCGGCGTCGGCGTGCGCGTACGCGGCGAAGAACCACTCCCAGGCCGATACCTCGTGCTGCCCCGGCTTGCCGCCGATGGCGAGCACCGTCGTCCCGGGCTCGTCGGCACGCGCGTAGCGCTTCACCTTCGGGTCGCGCAGGAAGACCGCTGCACCGGCCGGGACGGCGATCTCCTCTCCGTCGAGGACGAACGTCGCGCTCCCGCTGACGACGACGTACAGCTCCTCGTGCCCGAGCCGCTCCTCCGTGTGCTCCTCGACGACGTCCTTCCCGGCCTCGGCCGCGGTGTACGCGTTGATGCCGAACGCGGTGACGCCGAAGTGCCGCCGTAAGGGCGTCCACCGCAGGCTGCCGGGCCCCGGGTACGACTCGACCTCGCCCAGACCGGCCACCTCCCAGCCCTTCACGACGACGCCCTCCGCAGCGCCTCGAGCACGACGGGGTCGATGCGGTCGTCCCCCTGCACGCGCTCCTCGAGGTTCTCGACCCCGGCCCACTCCTCGAGCCGCTCGAACCCGAGGCGGGTGAGCCGCTCCTCGACCTCCGTGCGCAGCTCGCCGTCCAGCGCAAGCCACTCCGACTCCGACGTGCGTCCGAAGAGCTCCTGGTGGAGGCCGTAGAGCCGCTGCAGCTCGTCGATCGGCGTCGGGTGGTCGTCCACGCGAAGGTCGACGACGACGTCCGAGAGCGAGGCATAGCCGCCGTCGCGCTCGACGACGAGGAGCGACGCGGACTGCTGACCGCGGCTGTCGCCTCCCGCGGCCTGGCCGGCGGCAAGGGCGGCGAGCAGGCGCTCGGCGAGCGACCCGGCGGTGCCGGTGAAGGTGTCCGCGAGAGCATCGACGGTCTCGCCCGAGACGAGGATGTTCCCCTGCGCCGCGTAGCACGCGCCGGTCCGGCCTCCCGCCCACGCGTGGCACTCGGAGCCGGTGTAGGTGGCCGCACTCCCGTCGCCGTCGACGATGCCGAGCTGCCGCTGCTCGCGCCCCTCGTCGGCCTCGGTGAGCCGGCGGACGACCTCGTCCGCAGCGAGCCCCTGCCGTAGGAGGGCGAGCCCGTCCGGGCCGTACCGCGGGTTCGCGTACGACTGCGTCGCCACGGCGCCGACGTGCGGCTCCGCCCACGGCACCACCGACCCCACGGCGAGGAACTTCGACTGGACGGCGACGCCCCACTGCCCCGCCTCGAGGTCGCACGCGACGATCGAGTAGGTCGCGACGACCGGCTCACCCATACGTCAGCTCCGTGAGGTCGAGGCGCAGGAGCTCGGGCTCCGGCACGAGCACGCACGCGACCTCGGGTCGCGCCAGGGCTGCCTTGACGGCGTCGGGCGTCGCGGCGCGCACGGCGACCGGCGTGCCCGCCCCGTGCGCCTCGCGCAGCCGCGCCTCGTCACTCACGTCGTCGAGGACGAGTGCGTCCGCGAGGTCGAGCGTCCCGTCGAGCGCGAGCTCCGGCACGCGGCGGCCGCTCGCGCCCCACCAGCGCTCCCTCACAGCTCGACGGAGCCCCCGGGCTCGGGCTCGTGCACCTCGACGTCGAGGCCGAGCGCCTTCGCCTCTTCCCGCAGTGCCGCAGGCGTCCCCGTCAGGAGCCCGAACGTCCCGTAGTGGCACGGCACGCAGCGGCGCACGCGCAGGAGCTCGAGCGCCACGGCCGCCTCGCGCGGATCCATCGTGTAGTGACCGCCGATCGGGAGCACCGCGATCTCGGGCTCGTACAGCCGTGCGATCAGCGCCATGTCGCCGAAGACGTTCGTGTCGCCGGCGAAGTAGACGGTCGGCATGCCCTCGCCACGGACGACGAGGCCGCACGGCTCGCCGCCGTAGGTGCCGTCGTTCGTGCTCGACGAGTGCTGCGCGTGCGTCAGCGTGACGCGCACGCCCGCGATCTCCACGGTGCCGCCCTTGTTCGGGTCGTGGACGCCCTCCTGGAGCCCCTCGCGCCAGAACCAGTCGTGGAGCTCGACCGGCGCGACGACCCCGCAGCCGAACCTCTCCACGAGCTCACGCGTGTCGCCCACATGGTCACCGTGGGCGTGCGTGATCAGGATCGCGTCGACGCGCTCCGGCTCCTGCTCCGCCTCCGGGCACTTCGGGTTCCCCTTCAGGAACGGGTCGACGTAGATGCGCTTGCCGCTCGGGGTGTCGAGCCTGAACGCCGCATGCCCGAGCCACGTGAGAGTGCCGTTGGATGTCATGCGCGGACGATAGAGGACCGTCCGACACGGCGGCGAACATGCGCGCGTGCGGCTCCGCCTCGCGACCTTCGCCCTCGCCGCCTCGGCCTTCGCAGCGGACGCGGTCGGCGCCCACGGCGTCGCCTACTACGTGCTCGTGGTCGCGATCGCGGCAGGCGCGCTCGCGGCGCTCGGCGGTCTCGGCGCGATCCTCGACGGCTCGGCGGCCGCGCCCGTCGACCGCGCCCTCACGGCGCTCTCCGCGGCCGCGCTCCCGTTCCTCCTCCTCGCCGCCGCCACGCGTGCGCCGCTCGTGGCGGAGGCCGCTCCTCCGGCGATCTCGGCGACGGCGCTCGTCTGCTCTCTCGGCGTGTTCGCGCTGCAGGCCCTGCTCGTCGCAGCGGATGCCGTCGAGAGGCTGCGGCTCGGGTACCGGCAGCTCGCCGAGCCGCTTCGCAGCGAGTAGCGCGGCGCGCTAGAGCGGAAGCTGCGCGGCCGCTTCGCGCGCCAGCTCGATCAGCGGCTGCACAGCGACGAACGACCCGACGGTGACGAGCAGCGACAGCCCCACCGCGAGCACGAGCAGCGGGTCGCGCGGGATCGCGCCGCCGGCGACGATCGGCCGCAGTGCGGGCTCCGGCCGCGTCCACATCGCGAGCGCGAGGCGGAGGTAGTAGTAGAGCGAGACCGCGGTCGCGAGGACGCCGACGATCACGAGCCACGTCCAGCCGGCCTCGTAGGCCGCCGCGAAGACGTAGAACTTGCCGAGGAGCCCGCCCGTCAGCGGCATTCCCATGAAGCCGAGCAGGAAGATCCACATCGCGGCGCCGAGGAACGGGCGCTCCCACAGGAACCCGCCGATGTTGTCGAGCGTCACCGGTGCGCCCAGCTGCCGCTCGCGCGCTGCGACGACGGCGAACGATCCGATCGACATCGCTGAGTACGGGATCAGGTAGTAGAGGAGCGCCCGGCCGCCGAGCTCGTTGTTGGCCGCGACCGCGATCAGCATGAAGCCCGCGTGCGAGACCGACGAGTAGGCGAGCAGCCGCTTCACGTCCCGCTGCACGAGCGCCGCGAGATTGCCGATCGCGAGCGACGCGACCGCGAGGACGGCGACCGCCACCGTCCAGAGATCCTCCTGGCCCGGGAAGGCGGCCGTGAGCACGCGGAACGTGAGCGCGAACGCGGCGATCTTCGTCGCCGCCGACATGAACGCCGTCACGGAGGTCGGCGCGCCCTGGTAGACGTCCGGCGTCCACATGTGGAACGGCGCCGCCGAGATCTTGAACGCGAGGCCCGCGAGCAGCATCGCGAGGCCGGCGAGGAGGAACAGGTCGTCGCGGTCCGCCGCCTCCGCGATCGCGGAGAAGCCGAGCTCTCCCGTCGCGCCGTAGACGAGCGCGCACCCGAAGAGGAGGATCGCGGACCCGAAGCTCCCGATCACGAGGTACTTGAGGCCCGCCTCGAGCGACGTCGTGCGGTGCGTGTCCAGCGAGCACATGATGTAGAGGGCGATCGAGAACCACTCGAGGCCGAGGAAGAGCGTCATCAGGTTCGACGCGCCGACGAAGAGGACCATCCCGGCACCGGCCGCCGTGAGCAGCGCGTAGTACTCGCCGGCGTGGTCGGCGCGCCGCTCGCCCCAGGAGACGAGGACGGAGAGCGCCCCGGCTCCGGCAAGGATGATCGCCGCGACCGCGGCCCACCGGTCGCGCGTCATCGACTCCGCGACGATCTCGGTCGCGCCGCTCGTCTCGTAGTACAGGTAGCCGGCGAGGACGCCGGCGGCGACGAAGCCGGCGAACGCGGTCGCCGCGCCGACGCCGCGCCGCAGGAAGCCCGGGACGAGCACGGACGCGAGCAGGGCGAGGCCGGACGCGCCGAGCAGCGCGAGCGTCGGGGCGAGCGCGAGCCAGTCGACCTTCGGCGTCTCGATCACACGCCCACCTCGATCACGGGGCCGCCTCCTCGACGTTCTGGATCGGGAACGAGCGCTCCGTCACCGCCGCCGGCCAGCCGGAGAGGAAGAGGAGCCCCGCCACGAGCGGGACGACCACGGCGAGCTCCGGGCCGCGGAGGTCGCGCGCTCCCGCGGGCGCCTGGATCTCGCGCGAGCGGTGGAGGACGCCCGAGATCGCGCGCAGCATGTACATCGCCGCGAGCACGATCCCGGCGGCGCCGATCGCGCTCCACCACCAGCCTGCGTCGTAGACCCCGGCGAGGATCAGGAACTCGCCGACGAAGACGACGGAGCCCGGGACGGCGAGGCCGATCACGCCGACGACGAGCACGAGCGTCGCGAGCGCGGGGCGTCCCTTGGCGAAGCCGCCGATGTGGTCGAAGTCGGTCGTGCCGCCCGTTCGCGCCTCGACCATCCCGGCGAGCAGGAAGAGCGCCGCGGAGACGAGCCCGTGCGCCACCGAGTGGAGGATCGCGCCGTTCACGCCGAGCTCGTTGAGCGAGAAGACGCCCATCACGATCAGGCACATCTGCGCCATCGACGAGTACGCGACGACGGTGCGGACGTCACGCGCGCGGAAGCCGAGCAGCGACGCGTAGACGAGACCGGTCGCCGCGAGCACGAGCACGAGGAGCTGCAGGTCGTCCACCGGCTGGCCGAACTTCGCGAGCACGATCCGCAGGAGGCCGTACGCGGCCGCCTTCGAGACGACACCCGAGAGGATCGCCGCGACCTCGGGCGGCGACTCGCGGTAGGCGTCGACGAGCCAGCCGTGGAAGGGAAAGACGGGCGCCTTGACCGCGAACGCGACGAGGAACCCGAGCAGGATCCAGACGCTCTGCGACTGCCCCGAGTCGACGAGGTCGAACGTGCCCTGCGAGAGCCCGAACGCGATGATCGAGGCGAGCATCAGCAGCGACCCCGCCATCGTGTAGATCACGAACTTCACCGTCGCCTGCACCCGTCGCGCGCCGCCCCAGACGCCGATGAGGACGTAGAGCGGGATCAGCATCGCCTCGAAGAAGACGTAGAAGAGCAGGAGGTCCTGCGAGGCGAAGACCCCGACGACGGAGCCGGTGAGGAAGAGCATCAGCCCGTGGTAGGCGCGCCCGCGCTCGCGGTTCACCCACCACGCGTAGCCGATCGCCGCCGCCGCCACGAGGATCGTGAGCCCGGCGAACCAGAGCGAGAAGCCGAAGAAGCCGACGTGGTAGGAGACGTTCAGGTCGCTGAACCACTCCTGCCGGTCGACGAGCTGCAGGCTCCGCTCGAAGTCGAACCGAGCGACCGCGCCACCCCAGAGCGCGAGCTCCGCGAGCATCACGAGGAACGCGACGGCGCCGGCGACACGTCCCGGGAGCGGGAGCACCCAGACGGCGAGCGCCGCGACGAGCGGGAGGAGGATCAGCGCGGTCGTCATCGGACGGTGAGGAAGACGACGGTGAGGACGGCGACCGCGGCGGCGATCGCGAGCGCGTACGAGCGCAGGTAGCCGGTCTGCGCGTCCCCGACGGCGCCGCCGGCGCGCTGCGCTCCGACGGAGACGCCGGTGATCGAGCCGCCGATCAACGGCTCCTCGATCCACCGACGCCAGAGGCCCGAGACCGCGACGGCCGGCCGGTAGAAGGCGGCGTCGTAGAGCTCGTCGAAGTAGAACTTGTGCTCGAGCACGTGCCGGACGCCCGCGGCGCTCGGGACGTCGCGGCGGCGCGTGCCGTAGAAGAGCCAGGCGATCGCCATCCCCACGAGCCCGAGACCGACCGCCAGCGAGCTCGTCAGCAGCTCCTGGGCGAGGCTCGGCTCGACGAGCGGGTGTGCGACCGGCTCGATCCAGTGCGTGAACTCGTGCCAGACGCCCGGGATCTGGATCCAGCCGCCCACCACGGCGAGCACCGAGAGGATCCCGACCGGCACGAGCATCGTCCACGGCCCCTCGCCATGATGTGGCTCGCCGTGCTCGCGCGACGCGTCGTCCTCCGACTGCCGCCCGTGCGCGTCGCCTGCGTGCTCACCACCTGCGTGCTCGCGCACGAGCGCCGACGGCTCGCCGCCCCACACGACGAAGAAGAGGCGGAACGTGTAGAGGCCGGTGAGCAGCGTCCCGACGAGGCCGGCGGCGAACAGGAAGAGACCGAAGGTCCCGGCGTCGAGGGTGGACGCGATGATCCCGTCCTTCGAGAAGAAGCCCGAGAGCGGGGGGATGCCGACGAGCGCGAGCGACCCGATCAGGAAAGCCGCGAACGTGAACGGCATCAGCCGGCGCAGGCCGCCCATGCGACGGATGTCCTGCTCGCCGCCGAGGTGGTGGATGACGACGCCCGCCGCCATGAAGAGCAGCGCCTTGAAGAAGGCGTGCGTCATCAGGTGGAACATCGCGAAGCCGTACGCCCCGACGCCTGCGCCGACGAACATGTAGCCGATCTGCGACATCGTCGAGTACGCGATCACGCGCTTGATGTCCGTCTGCACGAGCGCGACGAGCCCCGCCACGACGAGCGTGACGGCCCCGATCCCCGCGGCGAGATCCTGGATCGAAGGCGCCGCCTCGAAGATCGGGTGCGCGCGGCAGATCAGGTACACGCCCGCGGTCACCATCGTCGCCGCGTGGATGAGCGCGGAGACGGGTGTCGGCCCCTCCATCGCGTCCGGCAGCCACGTGTGGAGGGGCAGCTGGGCCGACTTCGCGATCGCGCCGCCGAGCAGGCCGAGCGCGACGAGGTTCACCGCCGTCGACGACATCGCCTCGGTGGCGCCGAACGCGTCGGCGAAGTCGAGCGAACCCGTCTCCCAGACGAGCACGAAGAACGCGAGCGCCATCACCGAGTCGCCGAACGCGTTCATGACGAACGCCTTCTTCGCCGCCGCGACCGCCTCCGGCCGCTCGTGCCAGAAGCCGATCAGCAGGTACGACGCGAGGCCGACGAGCCCCCAGCCGACGAGCAGGAGGAGCAGGTTCCCCGCCTGGACGAGCATCAGCATCGCGAAGACGAAGAGCGCCATGTACGCGAAGTAGCGCCGCTCCTCGTCGTCGCCGTCCATGTACCCGACCGAGTAGAGGACGATCAGCCCGCCGACGCCGGTGACGATCAGCATCATCGTCGCCGAGAGCGGGTCGATGATCAGGCTGAGGCCGACGTCGAAGCTGCCGGTGTTCAGCCACGTCCACGAGGTCGACAGGAACTGGCGGTCCTCGGCGTCGTGCCGGAGCAGACCGACGAAGGCGGCGACCGCGCCTCCGAACGCCGCGAAGACGGAGAGCGTCGAGATCCAGCCGGCCGTGCGGCGGCCGATCGTGTCGCCCATGACGGTGATCGCGAACGCGCCCGCGAACGGCGCGAGGAGGCACAGCCAGGCTCCCTGCGTCATCGCGTCACCCTCGCAGCGCCCTCAGCTCGTCGACGTCCAGGTTCAGCTTCCGGCGGGACATCGCGACGATGATCCCGAGGCCGACGACGGCCTCCGCGGCCGCGACCGCCATCACGCTGAGCGCGAAGATCTGACCGTCGTGGTCGCCGTGGACGCGCGAGAACGCGATCAGGGCGAGGTTCGCGGCGTTGAGCATGATCTCGATCGAGAGCAGCACCACGAGCGGGCTGCGGCGGAGCAGCACGCCGAGGGCGCCGATCGAGAAGAGGATCCCGGCGACGACGAGGTACCAGGAGGGGTCGGGCCCGAGCATCAGCTCCGTGCCTCCGGGCTCCACCCGTCGACCGTCTGCGGCGCGCCGGAGGCGTCGAGTGCGGCCTCGGCGCTCGTGCGCGTTCCGAGGATCACACCTCCGACCGCCGAGATCAGGAGCACGATCGACGTGATCTCGAACGCGAGCAGGTGGTCCGTGAGGAAGACGCGCCCGATCTCGGCGGGGCTGCCGAACGCGGCGCGCACGTCCGCCGGCTGCGTCAGCGCGTCGCCGGCCTTCAGCCCGATCACGACGACGATCTCGACGAGGAGCGCCGCGGCGGCGACGACGGCGCCGATGGACACCCACGACGGCCCGCCCGCGAACGGCACGTCCGCACGGCCGCCGAGGTAGCCGATCACGAACAGGAACATCACCATCACGGCTCCCGCGTAGACGAGCACCTGCGCGGCGGCGAGGAACTCGGCGGATGCGAGCAGGAAGAGCACGGCGAGCGAGCCGAGGTTCCCGATGAGCGCGAGCGCCGAGTAGAAGGGGTTCGAGAACGAGACGACGGCGATGCCCGAGCCGAGGCAGGCGAAGGCGGCCACCACCCACAGCACCCAGACGAGCACGTTCCCCATCGCTACGCGTTCTTCTTGTAGGCCGGGATGGGGGTGTCGTAGAGCGCCGGGTCCGCGATCGGGACGCGCTTGATCGGCTCGGCGAGCAGCATGTCCTTGGTGTAGATCAGGTCGTCGCGCGAGTACTCCGAGATCTCGAACTCGTTGCCGAGGGTGATCGCGTCGAACGGGCAGGCGATCTCGCAGTAGCCGCAGAAGATGCAGCGGCTCATGTTGATCTCGTAGATGCGCGCGTAGCGCTCGCCGGCGGAGACGCGGTTCTCGGCGCTGTTCTCTGCCGGGACGACGCGGATGCAGTCGGCCGGGCACGCCGCGGCGCAGAGGGAGCAACCCACGCACTTCTCGAGGCCGTTCTCGAACCGGTTCAGCCGGTGGCGGCCGCGGAAGCGCGGGTAGAGCGGACGCTTGTACTCCGGGTACTGCTGCGTGATCGGCTTCTTGAAGATCTGCCGCAGCGTGACCGCGAAGCCCTTGGCGGTGCCGATGGGGCCCGAGCCGCTCACGAGCGCCTCCTCACAGCACGACCACCAGGATGGC
>DATMJW010000112.1:0-2712 GCA_035553355.1 Gaiellaceae bacterium
AACACGAATCCTCCTTCCGCGAGGGGTTCGGATCTGAGGAGCGCGACAGGTCTTCTGACTCGGGGCGCCCCGCTCCGCGCCTTCCCAACCCTTCGGCCAGTGGCGTTCGCGCAGCGGCGTCTCCCCTCACAGCGGCGGGACCGTCCCGGACTCGCACCGGGTTCCCTCACCGTGCTCCTGGGTGTGTGTGGAGGTGGAGCCTAGCCGACTACGCTCCCCGCCGTGACCGCGGCGATCCGCCTCTGGCTCCCGGTCGTCGCGTGGGCGGCGCTGATCTTCGCGCTCTCGTCGGTCCCGGACCTCGGCACTGGCCTCGGCACGTGGGACCTCGTGCTGCGCAAGATCGCGCACACGGTCGAGTACGCGATCCTCGGGCTGCTCCTGCTGCGGGCGCTCGGGCGGCCGCACCTCGCGGCCGCGTTCGCCCTCGGCGTCCTCTACGCGGCGAGCGACGAGTTCCACCAGTCGTTCGTCGAGGGTCGCCGCGGCTCCCCGCTCGACGTCCTGATCGACGCCGTCGGCGTCGCCGCCGGCGTCGTCGCGTGGCGCCGCTGGGCACCTGCCGGCTGGGGCCGGCGGTAGATTCTCCGGCATGGAGCACAAGGAGATGCCGGACCGGCAGTTCGACGCGGTGCTCGAGCGCCTCGACCGCATCGCCGCCGAGCTCGAGCGGCTGAACCGGAGCGTCGAAGCCTCCGAGGCGCTGAACGGCGTCGCCCGCGAGGTCAGGAACCTGAACGAGTCGCTGAACGCGCTCGCCTACGCCGCGCTCGGCCAGAGCCCGCAGGTGCGCCGCCGGCGCGCCGGCTGAGCCGCTACGGCGTCAGGCGGTAGAGCGTGCCGCCGTGCGAGACGGCGAACAGCTCGCCCGCGGCGTCCTCGCCGAACGACGTCACGTTCGGCACCTTGAAGCCGAGGCGCCTGATCGTCCGCGCCTTGCCTCCGACGATGCGGAGCGTGAAGACGGTGCCGGTGCAGAAGTCGCCGTAGAAGTAGCGGCCGACCGCCGACTTCAGCTTGCCGCGGTAGACGTGACCGCCGGTGACGGAGCAGCCGACGTCGCGCCCGTACTGCGCGACGGGCAGCACGAGCTTCCCGCGCCCGAGCGGCTTGTCCTCGAAGCGCGACCGTCCTTCGTAGACGTCCCAGCCGTAGTTCAGCAGCCCCGACGTTCCCCGCTTGACCCAGTTGATCTCCTCGAGCGCGTTCTGGCCGACGTCTGCGATGTAGAGGTCGCCGGTCGCGCGGTCGAAGGAGTAGCGCCACGGGTTGCGGAGGCCGAGACCCGCGATCTGCGGCTTCGCGCCGCGCTTCGCCACGTCGATCTTCAGCATCTTCCCGAGCAGCGAGCTCATGTTCTGCGCGCGGTTCTCCGGGTCGCCGCCCGCGCCACCGTCGCCCGTCCCGACGTACAGCAGCCCGTCGGGGCCGAACGCGACGCCGCCGCCGTTGTGGTTGCCGTACGGCTGCCGGACGAAGAGCACGCGACGCGCGCTGCCGGGGAGGGCGCGCGTGCCGTTCGAGCGGTACTCGACGACGTTCGTGTGCCCGTTCCGGTCGGTGTAGTTCACGTAGAGGCGGCGGTTCTTCGCGTAGTTCGGATGGAACGCGAGCCCGAGCAGCCCCTGCTCACCGCCGGAGCGGACGCGGCTGCGGATGTCGAGGAACGGCGCGGCACGGAGCTTCGCGCGGACGACGACGCGGATCGTGCCGCCCTGCTCGACGACGTAGAGCCGGCCCGGCTCGTTCCGCGGCGCGGCGATGCCGACCGGGCTCGCGAGCCCCGTCACGACGGCGCGAGGGCCGAGCGCCTCCGCGGCCTGCGGAGCGGCCTGCGCGGCGGGCGCGAACGCTGCGGCGGCGAGGCCGGCGACGAGGGCGGCGAACACTTGGCCAGGGTAGCCGCAAGCCTCGGCTCCGGCCGGTCCGAGGAGTAACCTCCGCGCGGTGAGGATCTTCGTCATCGGCGCCGGCCAGGTCGGGACGACGATCGTCGAGGCGCTCCACGGCACGCACGACATCACGGTCGTCGACCTCGACCCCGCACGCCTCGAGCCGCTCGCGTACCGCTTCGACGTCTCGACCGTCGAGGGCAACGGAGCGAGCCGCAGCGTCCTCGCCGATGCAGGGCTCACCGGTGCCGACCTGTTGATCGCGTGCACGTCGCGCGACGAGGCGAATCTCGTCGCCGCGATGATCGCCAAGGGCGTCTCGCCGCAGACCACCACGATCGTCCGGACGACGAACCCGGAGTACCTCGAGGTGTGGCGCGAGGGGCAGCTCGACGTGGACTTCATCGTCTCGTCCGAGGAGGAGACGGCCCACGCGATCGCGCGCTCGGTCGCGGTGCCCGCCGCCCGCCAGACCGATGTCTTCGCGGAGGGCCAGGTGCAGATGGTCGAGCTCGACGTGACGGAGCACTCGAGCCGGTCGATCATCGGCGTGCCGCTGCGCGAGGCGCAGCTGCCGGGGGAGGCGCGCGTCGCGAGCATCATCCGCGGCGAGCGGATGCTGCTCCCGGGCGGCGACGACGTCCTCGCGGCGGGCGACCGCATCGTCGTCATCGGCTCCCCGGCGGCCGCGCAGGCGTGGGGCAGGCTGATCGCGCCCGACGCCGGCACCGTCACCGACGTCGTCGTCTGGGGCGCAGGCCGTGCGGGAACGGCCGTCGCGCGCCTGCTCCTCGAGCAGGGAATCGGCGTCCGGCTGATC
>DATMJW010000113.1:0-17876 GCA_035553355.1 Gaiellaceae bacterium
GTTGTCGGCGACGACCTCGACCGCCTGCCGCTTCGTGCCGTCCTGCGCGTCCCACTCGCGCCACTCGAGGCGGCCCTGGACGCCGACGGGGCGGCCCTTCGCGAGGTACTGCGCGCAGTTCTCGCCCTGCTGGCCCCAGACGGTGACGTCGAAGTAGTTCGGCTTGTCGGCCCACTGGCCGGTCTCGTCCTTGCGCCGTGAGTTGACCGCGAGCCGCAGCGAGCAGACAGCCATCCCCGACGGGGTGTGGCGCAGCTCCGGGTCGCGCGTCAGGTTGCCGACGAGGACGACGCTGTTGATGTTCGCGGGCATTACTCCTCCTCCTCCAGCGGGATGTCGGTGTCCGCTGCATCCTCGCGCGCAGGGCCGCCCGCCGCTACCGGCTGAGTCGAGCCAGGCTTGTACCGACGTGTCGCCATGTGGCGCATCACGCCGTCGTCGATCTTCAGCACGCGCGAGATCTCGTCGAGCGTCTCCGGCTCGGCCGTGAACGAGAGCAGGTGGTAGACCCCCTCGGCCTTGTGGTCGATCTCGTAGGCGAGCTTGCGCCGCCCCCACGAGTCCTGGCCGGCCCACGTGCCGCCGCCGCCCTCGACGAGGCCGCGCGTGCGCTTGACGATCTCCTCCTGGCGCTCCTCGCCCAGGTCGGGGTCCAGCATCAGCAAGATTTCGTAGTCGATCACGTTCCCCTGGCTCCTTTCGGCATGGCTTCCCCTGGTCTTAGGCGGCCTCGCCGGCAGGCACGTGCGGGAACGAGCGCGTGCGAGACGAGGCGGGAAGCGCCGTCAGAGTAGCATCGGGTCGATGAAGCGGCTGCTCACGGGGATCGGCGGGGCGCTCGGGCTCGCGGCGCTCGTGCGTCTCGTCCGCGGGAGGCGGAGCGCGCCCGCGGACACCGGAGCCGTGCCTGAGCCGGCGGAGGAGCTGCGGCGGAAGCTCGCGGAGGCACGCGAGGCAGCGGAGGACCGCGACGAGTTCGACGCGTCGGAGGGGCAACCCGTCGACGAGGTCGACGAGCCGCGGTCGATCGAGGAGCGGCGGCGGGCGATCCACGAGCGCGCGCAGGAGGCGCTCGACGAGATGCGCCGGCTCGACGACGCATAGCGGCCGCCCCACGCGGGCACGCCGCGCGCATGCACGTCGTCGTCGTCGGAGCGACCGGGAACGTCGGTACGAGCGTGCTGCGCGCGCTCGCCGCCGAGCCGCGCGTGACCTCGGTGCTCGGCCTCGCGCGGCGCCTGCCGGAGGCCCGCTTCCCGAAGACGGAGTTCGCGGCGGCCGACGTGACGCGCGACGACCTCGTGGCGCGGTTCCGCGGCGCGGATGCCGTCGTCCACCTAGCCTGGCTGATCCAGCCGTCGCGCGACCGCGAGCTCCTGCGCGCCGTCAACGTCGACGGGTCGCGCCGCGTCTTCGACGCCGTCGCCGCGGCCGGCGTCCCTGCCCTCCTCTACGCCTCCTCGATCGGCGTCTACTCGCCGGGCCCCGATCGCCCGGTGGACGAGACGTGGTCGCGCGACGGCGTCCCGGGCTCCTGGTACTCCCAGCACAAGGCCGAGACGGAGCGCATGCTCGACGAGCTCGAAGCGACGCACCCTCACGTGCGCGTCGTCCGGCTCCGGTACGCGTACTCGATGAAGGGCGTCGCGGCGTCCGGGCAGCGGCGGCTCTTCTTCGGGCCGTTCGTGCCGACGACCCTGCTGCGCCCGCGGCTCTTCCCGGCGGTGCCGCGGACGCCGGGCCTGACGGTGCAGGTCGTGCACTCGGACGACGTGGGGGAGGCGTACCGGCTCGCGCTCGTGAACGACGTCCGCGGCGCGTTCAACCTCGCCGCCGACCCGCAGCTGACGCCCGACGAGATCGCGCGGACGCTGCGTTCCCGCGTCGTGCCGGTGCCACGGGCGCTCCTCCGCGGCCTCGCCGACGTGACGTGGCGGCTCCGCCTCCAGCCGACCTCGCCCGACTGGGTCGACCTCGCGCTCGACGTCCCCGTGCTCGACGCGACGCGCGCGCGGGAGGAGCTCGGCTGGCGGCCCCGCCACGACGCGCGGGCGACGCTGCTCGAGTGGCTCGCCGGCCTCCGCACGGGCGCCGGGCTCGCGACGCCGCCGCTGGCGCCGGGGAGGCAGCTCGCCGAGCTGCGCACCCGCGTCGGCGGCACCGATCGCTGACGGCGGCATACTTGGGGCATGGCCGAGCTCCCGCGGACGCAGGATCTGCCGCGAACCGAGAACGGGCTCGACCCGGCGCGGGTCGAGGAGGCGTTCGCGGAGTTCGGCGAACGCGTCCGCGAGCTCGAGAGCGTCTCCGCCGAGCTCCGCAGCGAGCTCCGCGCGCTCCGGAGCGAGCGAGCGGCTCCGCCGCTCGACGAGGACTGGCCGGTGGAGCCGTACTACGGGCCGCCCGCCGACTGGGTCGCGGCGATCCCGCCGCCCCTCGTGCGAAGCTTCGCGCCGCCGCGGCTCGCGCTCGAGGCGCTCTTCCTCGTCGCTGTCGCGGTGCTCGCCGGCCTCGCCGATCTCCGCGCGATCTGGATCGTCTGCGTGATGGCGTTCGCATGGGCGCTCGTCGCCGCGTCCGAGTGGCTCGCCGCGCAGAAGCGCGCGCGGTGGCAGCTCGACGACCTGCGCTTCCGTCCCACCGAGGCACCGGCGCCCGCTGCGAGCGACACGACGGGGCCGTGGGACATGCCCGTCGTGGAGGCGACGGTGATCGAGGTCGCGGACGGATCGGACGCTCGTACGGTGATCGCCGCGCTGCCGCCGGTTCCCGTCGAGCCCGAGGACGATGCGCCGGCGCCCTCGGCTCCACCGCGGCGACGCGGCTTCCTGCGCCGCCGCGCCTCGCCGGACGCGGCACCGGAGGCCGGTACGGAACCGCCGCCGCTGCCGCCGGTTTAGCGGCTCGGGAGGCTGGGACACCCCCGAGACAGCACCGACGTCGAGAGGGGGCCAGAAGACGATGGCAGCACCGAATGCCAAGGACGCGCTCGCACGCGGCCTCGGCGTCTTCAGCGTCGCGCTGGGGACCGCACAGGTCGCGGCGCCAAAGACGGTCGCGCGGCTCGTGGGCATCGACCCGGGCGGGCGCGCGCCGACGCTGATGCGGCTGATCGGCGTGCGCGAGCTCGCAGCCGGCGCCGGGATCCTGGCGCGCCCGCGGCCCGCAGGGTGGCTGTGGGCTCGAGTCGCCGGCGACGCGCTCGACCTCGTGCTGCTCGAAGTCGCAGCGGTGCGCGCGGCGGCTTCGCGCCCCCGCCTCGCGCTCGCGCTCGGCGCCGTCGTCGGTACCGCGGCGGCAGACGTCGTCGAGGCGGTCCGGCTCGGCCGCGTGGCGGCGCACGAGCTTCCGGACGGCAGCATTCACGTCCGCAAGGCGGTGACCGTGAACACGGACCCGGCCGAGGCGTATGCGTTCTGGCGCGATCTGGGGCGGCTGCCGAGCTTCATGCTCCACCTCGAGTCGGTGGAGGAGACGGCGGAGGGTCTCACCCGCTGGCGCGCCGCAGGCCCGTTCGGCAGCGTCGAGTGGGACGCCGAGATCGTCGAGGACCGCCACGGCGAGCTCCTCTCGTGGCGCTCGCTGCCGGGCTCGGACGTCGACTCGAGCGGCTCCGTCCGCTTCACCCGCGCCCCCGGCGGCCGCGGCACCGAGGTCGTCGCGGAGTTCGCCTACCGCCCGCCGGCGGGCGGCCTCGGCGCCGCGGTCGCGAAGCTCGCCGGCGAGGACCCGCCGACGCAGCTCGCGGACGACCTGCGGCGGTTCAAGCAGATGCTCGAGACCGGCGAGATCGCGCGCTCGGACGGCTCGCCGGTCGGGCACGCGGTCGGAGATCACGCCGTGCAGCACTTCAGGCAGCGGCCGGCTCAGCCGGCCTCGACCGGAGGGAGCGCGCGATGAGGGCGACGTGCTGGATGGGCCGCAACAAGGTCCAGATGGAGAACGTCCCCGACCCGCAGATCCTCAACGGGCGCGACGCGATCGTCCGCATCACGTCGACCGCGATCTGCGGCTCGGACCTGCACCTGTACGACGGGTACATCCCGACGATGCGCAAGGGCGACGTCCTCGGGCACGAGTTCATGGGCGAGGTGGTCGAGGTCGGCCCCGACGTCCACAACCTCCAGGTCGGCGACCGTGTCGTCGTCCCGTTCCCGATCGCCTGCGGCTCCTGCGTCCAGTGCGCCGCGGGCCTCTTCGCGGCGTGCGAGAACTCGAACCCGAACGCGCGGCTCGCCGAGAAGACCTTCGGCCACTCGACGGCCGGCATCTTCGGCTACTCCCACCTCACCGGCGGCTACGCCGGCGGCCAGGCCGAGTACGCGCGGGTCCCGTTCGCGGACGTCGGCCCGCTCCGGATCGAGGGCGACTTCACCGACGAGCAGGTGCTCTTCCTCACCGACATCTTCCCGACCGGCTGGATGGGCGCGGAGATGTGCGAGCTGAAGGGCGGCGAGGTCGTCGCCGTGTGGGGTGCGGGCCCCGTGGGGCTCTTCGCGATCAAGTCCGCCTACCTCCTCGGCGCGGAGCGCGTGATCGCGATCGACCGGTTCGAGTACCGGCTCGCGAAGGCGCGCGAGGCCGGCGCCGAGACGATCGACTACGGGGAGGTCGACAGCGTCTCGGATCTCCTCAAGGAGCTGACGGGCGGCCGCGGCCCGGACGCGTGCATCGACGCGGTCGGGATGGAGGCGCACCACCACAACCCGCTCCTCTTCGGCTACGACCGCGCGAAGCAGGCGACGCGGGCGGTCACCGACCGTGCGTACGTCCTCCGCGAGGCGATCTACAGCTGCCGGAGCGGCGGCGTCGTGTCGGTGATAGGCGTCTACGGCGGGTTCGTCGACAAGTTCCCGATGGGCGCGGTGCTGAACAGGGGCCTGACGATCAAGGCGGGCCAGTGCCACGTCCACCGGTACCTCCGACCGCTCTTCGAGCGGATCCGGAACGGCGACATCGATCCGACCTTCGTCGTGACGCACACCGCCTCGCTCGACGACGCACCGGCGATGTACGAGACGTTCAAGAACAAGCAGGACGGCTGCGTGAAGGTGGTGCTGAAGCCGTAGAGGCGCCGTTTATCCATCCTCGGGACGGAGACAGGGGTTCTGCAGGAACAACAACCAAGGGGGGACACCGTGTCCAACTACGACGACGAGGGCCTCGGCGCGCACAACGCCCCACTGAGCCGCGACCCGAGCGGCCCGGCCGCGGTCACGCACCGACCGACGCCCCAGCCGATGCACGGCGGGATGCCGATGCAGGGCGGTATGCCGATGCAGGGCGGCGGGCCGATGCAGGGAGGGATGCCGATGCACCAGCCGATGCACCAGCCGATGCACCAGGGTTACGGCCCGGGGTACGGGATGGCCGGCGGTTGGGGGATGCGCCCGCGCCGCGTCTACCCGATCGAGACGAAGCCGTTCTTCCTCACGAGCGAGTTCTTCGCGGCCGCGCTCGCGGTCGCCGGTATCGCCATCACCGCGGCTGCGTCGGACGCGTTCGGCGCGTGGCGCGCGTGGATCCTCATCTCGGCGATCACGATCGGCTACCTGCTGAGCCGCGGGATCGCCAAGTCGGGCACGCGCTCGCACGCGGACGACCCGCGCGAGCACCTCGACCTCAACTGGGGTCGGGGCGACAGCGACTCCCACTAGCCGGTAACGGACGTGGCGGCGCGGCCGGGAACGGCCGCGCCGCCACGCGTACGCGATAGTTCCGTCCGCATCGCCCCACGCGGTTCGGAACGACGGGAGATCTCCGCACCGTCCGCACCGCACGACACGGAGGAGAACGGATGGCGATCGGGGAGCTCAGGTGCTTCGTCATCGACGTCGAGGACCTCGCCGTCGCGACGGCGTTCTGGTCGGAGGTGACGGGGTTGCCGGAGATTTCGTCGTTGTGGCCGGATCGCTTCGCGTACCTCGGCTATCAGGACGAGACGACGTGGAAACACGAGATCATCCTGCACAAGGTCGCGACACCGAAGGCGGAGGCCGGCGTCGTGGACGCGGCACGCCGCGTCGACTCGGCCGCGAACCGGGCGGACATCGACATCACCGTCGAAGACGTCGACGTCGCGATCGCGCAGATCGAGGCGATAGGCGGGCGCCTCAAGTATCCGCCGACGGTCTACCCACAGCCGAACGCGTACGAGGGCGCAGCGCCGATCATCGACTGGGCCGTGATGCAGGATCCGTTCGGGAACGAGTTCTGCCTCGTCCGCGTGCTCTCACGAGGCGAGCGCGAGGCTCTTGCGGCAGCAGCGCCGCACGGCGGCGACGACGCCCACTGGCGGCTGGTCGCGCGGGAGGCACGCTTCGGCCCGGCCGAGCGCGTCGGTGGGGCAGAGAGGGCGTAGCCGACGACTCCCGCCGCCCGGAGCGGAGCGGCCCCGGAGTCGAACCGAGCAAGCCGTGGGCTACACGACCGGGCTGGTTTTGAAGACCAGCTGGGCCACCGGGCCCGTGCCGCTCCGCGGCGAGCGTAGCGGCACGAGCCCCGGCAGTCTCTCTACGCCGGCCGAACCGTGATCTGGATCAGCCGCCGCGTCGACACTCCTGCGAGCGGGTTCTCGCCCGGCTTCCGCGCGCGGAGGAAGAAGACGACGGACGCGCCCCGCACCATCGGCAGCTTCGCCGTCGGTCGGAACGTGAACGTCGCGACTCCCTGGCCGTTCGTCACCGTCTCCGGGGTGGCCGTGACGCGGCCGAACGGGATTCCGGTCGCGAGCACGGCGGCGCCCTGGATCAGCCGGCCGCGGGTATCGGAGACACGAACACGGAGAGTGATCGTGCTGACGCGATTCGGGATCGCCCGCGGCGTGAACGAGACGGACGAGATCACGAGGCGATCCGGCAGCGATACCGCTGAGACGGGGATCGCCGGGCCGGAACTCGCGGACGCCCGGACGACGCCCGTCTGGGCCGACGTCGCCGTGGACTGCCCGCGCGGGTTCGACGCTCGAACCTGGACTCGGATCGTCCGGCCGACGTCCTCCGACCGCACGCCGTAGGTGCGACCGCGGGCGCCGGTGTCCGTGCAGCTGTTCCCGTTCGGGTCGCACTGGAGCCACGTGTAGGCGAAGTTCGGCGCGCCGGTCCACGTGCCCGGGCTCGCGGTCAGCGTCGAGCCGACGACCGGCGTCCCGCTGATGGTGGGCGGCGACGTGTTCTGCGGCACGACGTTCGCCGCGATGACCGGCGACGGCTTCGTGTTCGCCGTCGTCGCGCCGTCGGCGTTCCTCGCCGTCACGAGGCCGACGATCGTCCGACCCACGTCGACGCTCCGCAGCCGGTAGCGGTTCGACGTCTCGTTCGCGATCTGGGTGCAGTTCTGCCCGTTGCCGTCGCACCGCAGCCAGCGGTAGGCGAAGGACGTCGGGTTGTTGGCCCAACGGCCGTTCGTCAGTGTGATCGTCGAGCCCTGGCGGAATGTCCCCTCGAGCGTCGGCTGCATGACCTCCTGCGGCGGTGCGGCGAGCGCTGCCGTTGCGGCAGTGAGAGCGACGAGCACGGACGCGAGCGCCATCAGCGACCCGCTCCTTCGACGGAAGCTCCTGCTGTTCATCCCATTCCCCCCACTCGTTCGACTACGAGACAGCTGTCACAACTACAGACGTCAGAACGGTGGTGTTGACGGTGGTGCTAACACAACCATTGCGTATCCGTGACACGGCGTTTGCGAAGCGACTGCGGCTGCACCACAATCGGCTGGTGCCGCACCTCCGGCTGATCGACGTCGACGAGGCGACCGGCGCCCTCCGCGCCGAGTACGACGCGGCGATCGGGCGCGCCGGAAAGGTCTTCAACATCGTGAAGGCGATGAGCCTCCGCCCGGGCGTGCTGAAGCGGTCGATGGAGCTCTACGGCGCGATCATGTTCGGCCCCTCCGGGCTCTCGCGGCAAGAGCGCGAGCTCCTCGCGACCGTCGTCTCGCGCACGAACGAGTGCTTCTACTGAACGCGCGCGCACGCGAACGACCTCCGTGCCGAGGGCGCCGACGACAACGTGGCCGCATGTGCCGAGCACGACTACCGCGAGGCCGACCTCCCGCCCCGCGCCCGCGCGCTCTGCGACTTCGCCGTCGAACTGACCCGCGCGCCAGCCTCCGTCGGGCGGACGCAGATCGACGCACTCCGGGCGCACGGGCTCGACGACCCGGCGATCCACGACGCGATCCAGGTGATCGCGTACTTCAACTACGTGAACCGCGTCGCGGAGGCGGTCGGGATCGAGCCGGAGCCCGACTGGGACTGAGCGACTAGATGTCCTGCCCACGGAGGTTGTGAACGCGGCTGATGGGTGGCCGGTCTCCGAGTGAGCTGTGTGGCCGCTGCCGGTTGTAGTAGCGGAGGAAGCTTTGCAGGCTTCGGGCGCGGGCGCTTGGGTTGGGCCAGGTGCGGCTGTAGGCCCATTCGTTTTGGAGTGTTTGGATGAAGCGTTCGACCTTGCCGTTCCAGCGGGGTGTGTAGGCGGGTGTGCGGATGTGGCGGATCCCGTTGGTGGTGAGGAGCTCGCTGAAGCGGCGGCTGCGCCGGTAGACGAGCGCGTTATCGGTCATCACTGCTTCGGGCGGGTCGAGGCCGAGCTCGGCGAAGAAGCGGAGCGCCCGCTCGAGCGTGCGCGCGTTCGTCTCGGCGTCCTCGTGCGGGTGCAGCTCGACGTAGGCGATCCGGCTGTGGTCGTCGACGACGCAGTGGAGGTGGTCGTATCCGATCCCGCGGTGCAGGTCCTTGGTGGAGCGGTCGCCGGTAACGCGGTGGCCGGGAACGCTGAAGCGGGCGAGCTTCTTGACGTCCAGGTGCAGCAGCGCTCCGGGCCGTGACCACTCGTAGCGGCGGTAGCTTTGCCGCTGTCCGCGCGGCCGCCGCGAGAGCCCGTGCCGCCAGAGCACCTTCCAGATCGTCGAGCGTGACCGTCGCACGAGCCCGGCCAGCCGGCCAGGGCCGAGGTTCGTCTCACGCCGAGCGCGCAGGATCAGCTCCTCCTCGGCTGCCGACAACCGGCGCGGCTGCCGCAGCGGCCGCGAGGAACGATCCAGCAACGCCGCGACGACGCGACCGCTCTCGAGCCAACGATGCCACCAACGATGCGCAGTCGCCGGCGAAACACCGTATGCGACCGCAGCCGCTCTCAGCGACAAGCCACCCTCGATCGCCAGCACCAGCTCACGCCGGCCAGCCAGTCCGAGCTTCGCGTTAGCGTGCAGATCCATCAGGCCCTCCTTTGCGGACGCAGGTCTTGGCGGACCCGCACAGCCTCAAAGGAGGGCCGGATGTATCCCTCAGCCGTTCACAACCTGTGTGGGCGGATCAACTAGACGCGCGCGCGGCGCAGCACGCGGACGTCGCCCACCCGCCGCGTGACCCCGTCGGCGTCGAGCCGCTCGAGCAGGAGCTGCGCGTCGCGCCGCCCCACCCCGAGGAGGTCGCGGAAGCGTGCGAGCGCGACGCCCCCGTGGGCGGCCTCGGCGACCGCCACCTCCCGCGCCCGCTCGTACGTCTCCGGCGACACCGCGAAGCCGCCGCCGAGGCGGACGATGCGGCCGTCTCGCTCGAGGTACCGGGCGAGGCCGTCGTCCTCGACGCGCGCGGCCGCGGGCGCCGCCTCCGCGACGGCGGCCGCGACCGCGTCCGCCTCGGCCGCGCGGGCGCCGGCGGTGGCGGCGGCGCCGAGGCGGTAGAGCCGGGAGCCGCGCCGCTCGTAGGGCAGCGCCGCGAGCACGGCGGCGGCCCACGGCGCCGTGGGTGCGTCCGCGCCCGGGTCGAGCGGGTCGGCGGCGTCGAGCGCGGCCTCGAGCCGCTCCCGGAGCTCCCGCAGCCAGTCCTCCGACCAGCGCCACGTGCCCTCCACCTGCACCGGCTCGTGGATCACCCGCTCGCCCCGCTCAGCACGCGTGAACGTCGCGGGGTCCGCGTGCCGCGCCGGAGCCGGATCGACCACGACCCCGCCCGCCACCGTCGTCTCGGCGCGCAGCACGACGCGGTCGCCGCGCGCGGCGAGCACGGGCGCGGCCAGCCGCAACTGCGCGTGCGCGCCACGGCGAACGACGCGAGCGGGAACCGCCACCGTCCCGTGGTGGACGAGGAGGCGGGCCCCGTCCTCGACCGTCTCGAGCTCCTGCAGGCGCACGTCGAGCCGGTAGCTCGGCGCGAACGCACCGGGCGCGGCGAGCACGTCGCCGCGGCGAAGCTCGCGCCGCTCGACGCCGGTGAGCGCGACGGCGACGCGCTGGCCCGCCTCTGCGCGTGCGACCGCCGCGTCGTGCACGTGCACCGACCGCACCCGCGCCTCGCGCCGCACGCCGCCGAGCTCGACGACGTCGCCCGCGGCGAGCGACCCCGACCAGAGCGTCCCGGTTGCGACGGTCCCGATGCCCTTCAGCGTGAAGACGCGATCGACCGGGAGCCGCGCAGGCCCATCGGCGGCGCTGCGTCCGCGAACCGCAGCGGCGGCGCGCCGGAGCTCGGCACGAAGCTCGTCCAGCCCTGCGCCCGTCTTCGCGCTGACCGCGACGGCCCGCGTGGTCGGGACGAGCTCGGCCGCCTCCGCGAGCGCGAGCTCGAGCGTCTCGCCGTCGACGGCGTCGGCCTTCGTGACCGCCACGACGCCGTGCTCGACGCCGAGGAGCCGCAGGATCGCGAGGTGCTCGTGCGTCTGCGGCCGCGCACCCTCGGCGGCGTCGACGACGAGCAGGAAGAGGTCGATGCCGGTCGCGCCCGCGACCATCGTGCGGACGAACCGCTCGTGCCCCGGGACGTCGACGAGGGAGAGCCGGACGCCTTCGCCCGCATCGAGCGGCGCGTACCCGAGCTCGATCGAGATGCCGCGCGCCTGCTCCTCCGCGAGCCGGTCGGTGTCTTTGCCCGTGAGCGCACGGACGAGCCACGTCTTGCCGTGGTCGACGTGGCCGGCGGTGCCTACCGTGAGCGGCACGCGCGCACCGCAGCGGCGACCTCGGCGACCTCGACGTCCGCGAGCGTCCTGCAGTCGAGGAGCGTGCGTCCGTCGCGCACGACGGCGACGACCGGCGGCTCGTGCGCCCGCAGCACCGCCGCGAGCTCCTCCTCGACGGCGCAGGCGAAGCTCGGGAGCTCCGCGAGCGGGAGCGCCCCGCCGCCCACACGCGCCACCGTTTGCTCGACTGTGCCGCCGATCTCCTCGGCGAGGCGCCGCGCGCGCTCGCGCACCGCCTCCGCCGGCTCGCGCAGCATCCGCAGCACCGGCACCGCCTCCGGCCGCTCGAGGGTGAGCGCGAGCGTCCCCTCGAGGGCGGCCAGCGAGAGCTTGTCCGCGCGGAGCGCCCGCGCGAGCGGATGCCGCCGCAGCCGCTCGACGAGCTCGGCGCGCCCCGCGACGACTCCCGCCTGCGGCCCCCCGAGCAGCTTGTCGCCGGAGAAGCAGACGAGGTCGGCGCCGGCCGCGAGCGACGCCCGCGGTGTCGGCTCGCCCTCGATCTCGACGAGCGCGCCGGAGCCGAGGTCGTCGACGAGCGGCACGCCGTGGCGCTGCGCGACGCGGGCGAGGTCCGCCACCGACGGCTGCTCCGTGAACCCGACGACGCGGAAGTTCGACTGGTGCACGCGCAGGAAGAGCGCCGTCTCCGGGCCGACTGCGCGGTCGTAGTCCGTCGCACGCGTCCGGTTCGTCGTCCCGACCTCCACGAGCCGCGCGCCCGACCGCGCGAGCACGTCTGGGATGCGGAAGCCGTCCCCGATCTCGATCAGCTCGCCGCGCGAGACGACGACCTCCCGTCCCTCGGCGAGAGCCGCGAGCGCGAGCAGCACCGCCGCCGCGTTGTTGTTGACGACGAGCGCGGACTCGGCGCCCGTGAGCCGGCGCAGCAGCGGGACGAGGTGGTCCTGCCGCGACCCGCGCGCGCCCTCGCGGAGGTCGTACTCGAGGTTCGAGTATCCGGCGGCGGCGACGACGCGGTCGACCGCCTCCGGCGCGAGCGGCGCCCGGCCGAGGTTCGTGTGCACGAGCACGCCGGTCGCGTTGAGGACGCGGCGCAGCGCCGGCCGCCGAAGCGCCTGCAGCTCCGCGAGCGCGCGCTCCACGAGATCGCCGGGGTCGAGCCCTGCCTTGATCTCCTCCCGCGCTCGCTCGAGCGCCGCCCGCACCGCCGCCAGCACGAGCTCCCGCGGCTCCGTCGCGAGCCGCTCGTCGCGGGCGAGGACGTCGACCGCCGGGAGGTCGCGCAGGCGCATCGGCCGCAGTCTAGGCGTCGGCTCGGCACGGGTGCCGCCCGCAGAAGTGCCTGCTTAACTGTGGGAGAGGTGCGCCGCAGCCGGGTCTTCATCGCGATCTTCGGGGTGGTCGTCGTGGCCGCGCTCGTCGCCGTCGGCGGCGTCGCCACTCGCGACGCGATGTACGTCGACGAGCCGCTGCCGGGCGTCGCCGTCGCAGACGTCGCGCTCGACTCGACGGTCAGCGTCGCCGTCGGCGGGCGCACGATCGAGGTGGAGACGGAAGGCGCCTTCGCCGTCGACTCGCGTGCGACCGCAGGGCTCGCCTACGCCGCGGGGAGGGAGACGTTCTGGACGCGGGTGCGGCAACTCGCGCTCCCGTCACCGCCGAGGCTGCGCGTCGACCCCGTCCTCCGCCCCACGCCTCGGCTCGACGCGCTCGTCGACGAGCTCGAGCGCGAGGCGAAGCTGCAGGCGCCGCAGCCGGCTCGGCTCGCCGTCCGCGGCGTCGAGCCCGTCGTGACACCGGCCCGTCCCGGGCGCATCGTCGACCGCGCGAGGTTCGCGTCCGCGCTCGAGGCGACGCTTCGCGCCGGCGAGGCGGAGCTCGTGGCGCCGCTCGGCGAGAGCCAGCCCGAGCTCGGCACGGAGGCGGCCGAGGAAGGAGCGGCGACCGTCGCGCGCGTCCTCCGCGGCCCCGTCGCGCTGACCTTCCGCGGCGAGCGCGTCGGGGTGCTCGAGCCGAAGCGCCTCGCCCGGCTGCTGCGGATCACGCCGCGCGGGAGCCACTTCGTGATCGGCTTCGACCGGGACCGCGTCGCACGTGCGGTGCAGCCGGCGCTCGAGCCGTGGCGGAGGCGCGCAGCGAATGCACGCTTCGTCGTCGAGGGTGACCGCGTCCGCGTCCTGCCGTCGCGCCCGGGGCTCGACGTGAACCCGAAGGTCGCGGTCGACGCCGTGACGGCCGCCGCGTACGCGGATCTGCGCACCGCGGAGCTCGCGCTGCGCCAGACCCGCGCCGACCTGACGACGGCCGAGGCGGAGGCGCTCGGGATCCGCGAGCGCATCTCGTCGTTCACGACGGAGATGGGGCCGTCGTCGTCGAACCGGATCCACAACGTGCATCTGATGGCCGAGTACATCGACGGGACGATCATCCGGCCGGGCGACACGTTCTCGTTCAACGACCGCGTCGGCCCGCGCACGGTCGAACGCGGCTTCCGCGAGGGCCAGATGATCATCGGCTCGCTGCTCGTGCCGTCGATCGGCGGCGGCGTCTGCCAGACGGCGACGACGCTCTTCAACAACGCGTGGGAGCTCGGGCTGCCGATCCTCGAGCGCCAGAACCACAGCTTCTACATCTCGCACTACCCGCTCGGCCGGGACGCCGCCGTCTCGTGGGGCGGCCCCGACTTCGCGTTCCGGAACGACCTGAAGACCGGGATCCTGATCACGACGCGGTACACGAACGACACGCTGACGTTCGAGTTCTGGGGCACGGACCCGAAGCGGCGCGTCGTCACGACGGAGGGCCCGAAGGTGAACTGGCGCTCGCCCGAGACGACCTACGCGCTCGATCCCTACGCGCCCGCCGGATCTGTGCGCACCGTGTCCGGATCGAACCAGTCGGGATTCGACGTGACCGTCACCCGCACGATCTACGAGAACGGGAAGCTCCTGCGGGAGGACTCGGTGACGAGCAACTACGTCGCCGTCGGCCCGACGCGCATCTACGGCCCGGGGAGCGCGATCCCGGGGCCGTACTTCGTGCTGCCGCGCGTGTAGCGGGAGCCGTTGCACGCGGCGCGATGGGCGCCGATCGCGACGACGACCTCTTCGCCCGGACTGACCCGCCCCTGCGACTGAACCGCTACTGCGCGTCGGCCTTCTCGGGCGCGGCGGGCTCGACGGCGCATCGACGCTCGTAGCAGCTCACGACGAGCTCCACCGCCTCCTGCGGGTCGTCCGTGATGTGCAGCAGGTCGACGTCGTCCGGCGAGATGAGGCCCTCCTCGAGCAGGCGTTCGCGCGTCCAGCGGAGGTTGCCCTCCCAGAAGCCGCGGTCGAAGAGGACGACCGGGAAGTTGTGCACCTTCCCCGTCTGGATCAGCGTCAGCGACTCGTACAGCTCGTCGAGGGTGCCGAAGCCGCCGGGAAAGATCACGAATCCCTCCGCCGCCTTCACGAACATCGTCTTGCGGGCGTAGAAGTGCTTGAACGTCATCGAGATGTCGCAGTACGGGTTCAGACCCTGCTCGTGGGGGAGCGCGATGTTGAACCCGACCGAGAGGCCGCCGCCCTCCTTGCAGCCGCGGTTCGCGCCCTCCATCACCCCCGGGCCGCCGCCGGTGACGACCGCGAAGCCGGCCGCTGCGAAGAGCAGCGCCGTCTGGCGGGCGTCCTCGTACGGCCGCGTCCCCTCGGGCGTCCGCGCCGAGCCGAAGATCGAGACCGCCGGCCGGTTGATCTCGAGCACGGTCTGGAACCCGTTCAGGAACTCCGCCGCGATCACGGAGACGTCGTGCGCGAGATCTTCGTGCGTGCGCTCGAGGACCCTCTCGTCTTCCACTAGAGCCTGTCTTGCGGCACGTGTGCTGCCCACATGCCGACGGCGAAGGCGGCGACGAGCCCGCCGTAGACGACTGCGCTCGCGCCCACGCGCCACGCAGGTGCCCACGGCGCCCGCTCGCGCGCGCCGTACCGGAGCGCCTTCAGCGAGTGCCAGATGAACCCGCCGTCGAGCGGCCGCACCGGGATGAGGTTGAAGAGGTTGAGCAGGAACCCGGTGAAGGCGAGCGCGACGAGGAAGCGCGAGTCCGTCGCCTCGCCGTAGAGCCAGACGCCGAGCGACGCGAGGCCGCCCGCGAACGGCCCCGCCGCCGAGACGAGCAGGTTCCGCCACGGGTCGAACGGCGCGTTCTTCATCGCGACGTACGCGCCGAGGAACGGGATGAAGACGGGGAGCGACGGGTTCAGCCCCTGCCGCTTCGCCTCCACGAAGTGGCCGAGCTCGTGCACGAGGATGAGCGCGACGAAGCCGACCGCGAACGGCCACCCCCAGATCAGCGCGTAGCCGCCGACCGAGATGAAGATGCCGAAGAACTTGAACGTCGCGGCACCGAACTTGACGAAGAGGCCGATCGCGAGCGCGAGCGGCGCCCACAGCTTGCGGAGCGCGCCGCGCCACGCCGGCTCCGGGTTGATCGGCCTGTAGTCGCGTTCGGCGTCCGGGAAGCTGCGCGGCTCCATCGCGCTCAACCTACCCGACTACGGCAGCTCCACCCGTCGCCCGTCCACCTCGAGCTCGGGCGCCGAGAAGATCATGTCGACGTGGATCGAGGCCTCGTTGTCGCCGCCGTACGCGCCGGTGTTCCGGCCGATCGCGACGTGTGCGGTACCGCCCGCCTTCTCGTCGAGCATGACGTGCCCGCGCGGCCGCACCGAGTGGTTGAGGCCGATGCCGAGCTCGGCGACGACGTCCGCGCCCTCACCCGCGGCGGCGACGAGCTCCCGGAGGAGCTCGGCTGCGCGGCCGCCCTCGATTGACGTGACGCGGCCGCGCTCGAAGGTCAGGCGCACGGGCTCGTCGACGAGCCCCTCGACGGTGTAGGGGACGGTGAGGTCGGCGACGAGGACGCCGTCGGCGCCGTCACGGTGCGGCGCGACGAAGATCTCGCCGCTCGGGTAGTTGGCGAAGCCGCCGCGCTCGAGCAGGCCCGTGTCCGTGAGCCAGGGGCGGCCGGCGACGCGAAGCGTGAGGTCGGTGCCGGCGGGCGCGCGCAGGCGGATCGTCTCGCCCCCCTCGACCTCGGCCAGCAGCCGGCGCGCCGGCTCCTCCAGGTCGACGGCCGGCTCCGACAGCTCGCCGCGCAAGAGGTCGCCGTCGACGAAGCCGAGGTAGATCTCCCGCCCGTGCTCGAGCATCGCGCCTCCGAGCTCGAAGCGTGCGTCCGCCTCCGGCCCGAGCGGCTCCTGGGCGAGGAAGAAGCAGAGCGTCGCCTCGCGCGCTCCCTCAAGCACGCCGGCCGGCGCGTGGGCCATCGGACGCTCCGGCGCGGCCCAGAGCTCGAGCCGGGGGTGGCCGCCGGCCGCGCGCACCGCCTCGGCGAGCGCCTCCCCTTCGTGCTGCAGCGGCTCGTCGACCACGACGAGCACGCGCTCTCCCGGGTGCAGCTGCCCCGCGCGGATCAGGTTCTGCGTCCAGCTCACGACGGCCTCCTCACGATCCCTGCCCGATCCACTCCTCGCCGCCCTCGTAGACCTCCTTCTTCCAGAGCGGCACATGCTCCTTCAGCGTGTCGATCGCGTCGCGACACGCGGCGAGCGCGTCGCCGCGATGCGCTGCCGAGACGGCGATCATCACGCTCGCCTCGCCGATGTCGACGCGGCCGATGCGATGGTGGATGGCGACGGCGACGAGGCTGTAGCGGAGGTGCAGCTCGTCGGCGATCCGCTCCATCGCCTGCTCGGCCATCCCCTCGAACGCCTCGTAGTCGAGATAGTGCACGTCCCGGCCGCGGGAACGGTTTCGCGTCGTTCCGGTGAACGTGGCGATCGCGCCCGCGCCTGCGTCGGCGACCTCGGCGACGACGGCGTCGAGTGAGAGCGGCTCGGCGGACAGCCGGAAGTCGCCGCCCGAGACCGGCGGGATCAGCGCCACTTCGTCGCCGTCCGCGAGCGCCGCGTCGACGGGGGTGAACTCGCGGTTCAGCGCGTAGCGCAGCCCCTCCGGCTCGGGGCCGAGCGCGAGCGGCTCCCAGACGTCCGCGACGCGCGCGTCCGCCGGCAGCTCGAGCTCCCGACGCGCCTCTCCTGCGCGCTCGCGCAGCCCGGCGAAGAGACGCACCGTCACCTTCACGCGCGCCAGCGTAACGGCGCGCCCGCATTGCCCGCGCGCCGGTCGCCATGTTACGAATGACTCGTGGCAACACGGACGCGACGGGTGAACCTGAACGACCGCGTGTACGAGGAGCTGAAGCGCCGGCTCCTGCGTCGCCAGCTCGGACCAGGCGAGAAGGTGAGCCTCCACGAGCTCGCCGCCCAGCTCGGCGTCTCGCGCTCGCCGGTCCACCACGCGCTGACGCGCCTCGTCTCCGAGGGGCTCCTCACCGTGAGGGCGCGCCGCGGCTACTACGTCCAGGCGCTGACGGCGCAGGCGCTCGAGGACGGGTACGCGGTGCGGCTCGCGCTCGAGCTGCACGCGGCCGAGGTCGCCGTCCCGCGGACGAAGCGGGCCGAGCTGCGGCGGTTCCGGAAGCTCGCCGAGACGACGGCGGCCGCGGTCTCGCACAAGGAGTGGGACGTGGCGAACGCCGCGTTCCACGAGCACCAGGTCGACCTCGCGGGGAACGACCTCCTCTCTCGGTTCTACCGCGAGCTCTCGATCAACCTGATGATGCAGGTGATCCGCGGCGGCGGTCTCGAGGCCGGCGACTACCTCGCCGCCGAGCACGAGGCGATCGTCGCGGCGTTCGAGGCCCAGGACGTCGCCGCCGCGAAGCTGGCGATCACGAAGCACATCGAGACCGGACGGCGGATCGCGCTCGCGGCGCTCGAGAAGTCCGGCGGCGTCCTGTAGCGGACGCCGGGGTACAGTCCGCGGCATGGCGACCACCGAAGATCGCCGCGAGACGGACTCCGGGATCGAGGTCAAGCCGGTCTACACGGCCGAGGACGCGCACGCGGA
>DATMJW010000114.1:0-9648 GCA_035553355.1 Gaiellaceae bacterium
CGACTCCGAGCTCGTCGTCACCGTCGGCCGCTACACCGAGCAGAAGAACCACCACGTCCTGCTCGACGCCCTTGCCCTGCTCGCCCCGGAGCGACCGCGGCTGCGCGCGCTCCTCGTGGGCGTCGGCGAGCTCGAGGAAGAGCTCGTGCGCCGAACGACCGAGCTCGATCTCGAGGGCGTCGTAACGATCACAGGTGAGCGGAACGACGCAATCGACATCACTGCCGCCGCCGACGTCTTCGCGCTCTCCTCCGACTGGGAGGGACTGCCGCTGGCGCTGCTCGAGGCGATGGCGCTCGGGACTCCCGTCGTCGCCACCGCGGTCAACGGCGTGCCCGACGCGATCTCCGACGGCGACAACGGCCTCCTTGTGCCGCGGCGCGACCCGGCAGCACTCGCGCAGGCGCTCGCGCGCGTTCTGGACGACGATGAGCTGCGACGACGACTCGGCTCCCGCGCCCGCGCGTGGGCCGCGGCCCAGTGCTCGGAGGCCGCGATGACGAGCGGCTACCTCGGCGTCTACGCCTCGGTGCTCGAGCGACGGCGCCGCAGCGGCGCGAGCCCGTCGTAGTACAGGCGCCTGAGCCGCTCGGAGCGCTTGACGCGGCGGCGCGCGACGACCGCCCCGACCCGTGCCGCGGCGACGGCGTTCCCCCGCGCGGTCCGGGCGAGCCCCAGCCCCTGGTGGAGCGGCTGGAAGCTGTCCGCGAGCTCGAGCTTGTAGCGCTCGCCGCCGCCGAGGAACTCCACCCGCTCCAGCCCCTCCGCCGACGCGGCCGCGATCGCGTCGAGCGTGTTCACGAGCCCCGGCGAGAACCGCGCGAGCGACGGATCGAACGCCAGGTGGTGGACGACCATGCGCCCGCCGAGGACGAAGAAGTAGTGAAAGGCGATCGTGCGGCCGTCGAGGCGGAGCGAGACGATCCGCGCGAGGTCGCGACGCGCGAGCTCCCGGATCGCGGCGCGGTGGAAGACCATCCCGGCCGGCGTCGTGAAGTCGGAGGCGTCGGGGCGACCCTCCCACCGGAGCCGGTGCAGACGGAAGGCGTCCTCGAGCGCCGGCACGAGCTCCTCCTCCGACCGCGCGACCGTCGTCTCGAGGTGTCCGAGCTCTGCGAGCTGCCGCCTGCGCCGACGGTGGAGGTTCCGCTTCTTCGACGACGTCTTCGCGGCGTAGACGGCGTCCCATCCGCCGTGGAGCTCGAGCACGGGCGCCTCGACGCGCTCGACGAGGCGGAGCCGCTTCCCGGCGCCGGCCGCCAGGCGTGACTCCCCCGGCAGGCCGAAGAGATCCGCGTAGTCGAACTCGTCGGCACCGGCCTGCGCGACGAGGGCACGAGCGACCTCCGTCTCCTCCCCCGGGGCCACGAGGACGTCCGCGAGCGCCGAGGTGCCGCCGCCGAGGAACTCCGCGACCCGCAGGCCGCGCGTCCGGCGCACGAAGAGCGGCAGGACGCCGACGAGGCGCCCGTCGCGCCGCGCCACGTGCACGGCGAGCCGCGCTCCTTCGCCGAAGTGCCTCCACCACGTGAGCGCCCAGCAGTGGACGAGGAACGGGCTCGGACGCGGTTGTGCAAGGACGAGGGCGTCCCACTCGTCCTCCAGACCGACGAGTTCCTCCGGATCGGCGATCGTTGCGACGGCGAGTCCCACGGCGCGCCGCACTCTACGAGAACGGCTCCCCCGCGGTGCGCCGGCGGCGGCGCTAGCGCCTCGTCCGCACGCGGTTGTACGCGGCCTTCAGCCGCGGCCGCAGGACGCGTCGGTACGTCACGACCGCGAGCGGGCCTAGGCGCCGCCGGAACGACCGCAGGATCACGTGGGCGACGACGGTGCTCGTGAAGCGCATCTTGTAGGGCTCGGCGTCGCCGAGCATCTCGTACGCCTCGAAGCCCTGCTCGTGCAGATCGCGCACGTCTTCGTACGTCGAGACGATCCCGGGCGCGAAGTGGCGGTACCGCTCGTCCATCCCGAACTTGAGCGACCACACGCGGTCGAAGTCGAGCAGGTTGATCGTGACCGCGACGGGCGTCGCGCCGTCCCGGACCCACGAGAAGAGGAGGCTGCCGCGCGCGGCGAAGGAGTGCGCGATGCGCTCGTAGAACTCGCGCGTCGCGGCGTCGTCCCCGATCGCCGTGCCGCGGTCCCCCTTCCAGCCGCTCGCCTCGACCGCGAACGCCTCCTCGAGCTCGCGCTCGAGATCCCCCGGCTGGAGGTACGTGGAGATGGTCGCGCCGGCCTCGGTGACCCTGCGCAGCCGGCGCTCGGCCTCCTTGCGTGCGTTCCGGCCGATGGACTTCCGGTAGGCCTCCCACGTGGGGTGCCGCTCGACGTACGGCGAGTGCAGGTACGGCTCGAGCCACACCGATCGCCCGGCGGCCCGCGAGGCGGCGTCGAACGCCGCCACGGCCGGGTCCTCCTGCGGAAGCGGGAGCACCAGCTGCGCGGGGGCCGCGGCGACCACAGCGGCCGCCGCCGCGCGGAGCGCCTCGTCGTCACGTGCGAGCGGCGAGAACCGTGGGGTGTGCGCGTTCGCGAGCGCGTGGAGCGTGTTCCGCGTCCGCGCGAGCGGGACGGCAGCGACGAGCTCGCCTCCGTCGCGGACGACGCAGACCGCGAGCCTGCTGCCGCCGCCGAACGAGTCCCACCACGGCAGCAGCCACTCGAGCCGCATGAACGGGAGGCGACGTCGTTCTGCGAGCGGCTCCCACTCGTCGGCGAGCGCCGCGAGCGCGTCGCGCTCCTCGATCCACTCGACGGCCGCCGTCACGTGGCGGAGAGCTCGGCGAAGACGTCCTCCACGAGCGCCTCGAACTCGGCCGGGATGCGTCCGTCGACGCCGACGTAGTCACGGAGGAAGAAGAGCGTGGCCTCGCGGTCGGCCTGGACGAACGGATCGGCCGCAGGCGCCTCGGCGATGCGGCGCTCGAGGCTCCAGAGCGTGATCCCTGCGGGCGAGACCGCAGCGAGCTCGCGCGGCGGCGGGGCGGGCGCCGCGACCGGCTGCGCGCGCGGCGGCTCCACGACCACCGGGGCCGCCGGCGCCTCGAGGCGGGGCGGCACCTCGCGCGGGGCGGCCGGCGGCTGGGCGGCGGGCGCCGAGCGCCCGGGCTCGGCAGCAGGTGCAGGTGCTCCGGCGCGGGGAGCGGGCGACCCCACGGCGGCCTCGGCAGCCCTGCGGGCGAGGGCGAGCTCGCGCCGCGTCAGCGCCGCCAGCCGTTCCTCCAGCGCGGCCTCGCGCTCGGCGACCGCGCGGTCCGCCTCCTCTCGAAGCGTCGCGACCTCCCGGTCGAGCGCGGCGCGCGTCGCCTCCACCTGCGCAAGGGAGACCTCCAGCTCCGCCTGCTCGCGCTCGAGCCGCGCCTGCCGGCCGGCGATCTCCTCCTCGAGACGCGCGAGCGCGGCGGCGCGCGCGTCGTGCTCGGCGCGTGCCCGCTCGACCTCGTCGCGCAGCGCCTGCAGGCGCTCCTCCTCGTCGGCGACCGTCCGCTCGCGCTCGGCCAGGGAGGAGCCGACCGCCGCCTGCCGTTCCTCGAGCGCCGCCCGCTCGCGCTCGACCTCCGTCCGTGCCTCCGCGAGCGCGGCCGTCGCACGCTCGAGCTCCTCGCGCTCCGCCGCGACACGTGCCCGCGTCGCCTCCACCTCCTTGCGCGCCTGCGCGAGCTCGCCGGCCGACTCGTCGACGAGCCGATCCTGCACCGCCAGGAGCTCCTCCTCGCGCGCGAGCGTCGCCGCGAGCGTCTCCTCCGCCGCCGTCAGCCCTTCGCGGACGCGCGCGAGCTCCTCCTCGCGCCGCGTGACCTCCGCGAGCCGCTCCTCGAGCGAGCGTTCCCGCTCCTCGAGCGAGGCACGTGCGCCCGCGAGCTCGTCGCGCTCCGCCGCCAGCCGCGACTCGGTCTCGGTGAGGGCGGCGCGCGCCCGTGCGAGCTCCGCGGCGGACTCGTCGACGAGCCTGTCCTGCGCCGCCAGGAGCTCCTCCTCGCGCGAGAGCGTCGCCGCCAGGGTCGCCTCCGCCGTCGTGAGTCCGGCCCGGACCCGCGCGAGCTCGGCCTCGCGCCGCGTGACCTCCGCCACCCGCTCCTCGAGCGACCGCTCTCGCTCCTCCAGCGCGGTGCGCGAACGAGCGAGCTCCTCGCGCTCCGACACGAGCCGCGACTCCGTCTCCGCGAGCTCCGCCCGCGCCCGCGCGAGATCGGCGGCCGAGTCGTCCACGAGACGATCCTGCGCAGCGAGGAGCTCCTCCTCGCGCGCGAGCGTCGAGCGCAGCTGGGCGTCCCGGGCGGCGACGTCTGCACGGAGCCGCTCGACCTCCTCCTCGCGCGCCGCGACGGCCGCGAGCCGCGCTTCGAGGTCGCGCGCGCGCTCCGCCGCCGCGACCTGTTCCCGATCGAGCTCCGCACGCGCAGCGGCCGCCGCCGACTGCTGCTCCTCGAGACGAGCCGTCTCCGCGCGCAGCTCCTCGCGGGCGCGAGCGATCCGCGCCGCCTCGTCGTCCAGCCGGGCGAGCTCGGTGCTCCGCTGCGCCTGCAGCTCGTGCTCGCGCCGCACCTCCTCGCGCGTCCGCTCGAGCCGCTCCTCCTCCTCCGCGAGCTCCGCGAGGCGCCGCTCCGCCTCGACTCGACGCTCCTCGAGATCGGCCCTCTCGGCCTCCAGCGCCGCCTGCGCCTCCGCCAGCTCCGCACGGGCAGCCGCGGCAGCCGTCCGCAGCTCCTCGAGACGCTCGTTCTCGGCGCGGAGATCCTCGCGCGCCCGCGCGATGTGAGCGGCCTCCTCGTCCAGCCGCGCGAGCTCGACACTCCGCTGCGCCTGCAGCTCGTGCTCGCGCCGCACCTCGTCACGCATCCGCTCGAGCCGCGCCTCCTCCTCGGCGAGCTCGCCGAGCCGCCGCTCCGCCTCCGCCCCCTGCTCGTCGACCTCGCGGCGCGTCGCCTCGAGCGCCGCCTGCGCCTCTGCGAGCTCCGCACGCGCCTCGGCGAGCTCGCTCTCCTCCTGCTCGAACTGCGCCCTCGCCTCCCGCAGCTCGTCGCGGGCGCGGGCCACGTCCGCGGCGGCCTCGTCCACGAGGCGGTCGTGGATCGCGATCAGCCGGTCGTGCTCCGCGAGCGCGGCCGCGAGCTCCCCCTCGCGCGCGGCGAGTGCGCGCTCCCGATCCTCGAGCGCGGCGGCGCGCGCGTCGAGCGCCTCCGACCGCGCGGCGAGCCGCGCCGCCTCGTCGTCGAGTCTCGCGCGCGACGCGGTCGCCTCCTCCGCCAGCCGTTGCAGCTCGCCGCGTCTCGCGTCGTGCGCCGCGCGCTCCGCGGCGAGCTCGTCGCGGGTGCGGTCGAGGCGCGCCCGCTCCTCGGCGATCGCAGCCGCCTGCTCGGCCGTCTCCGAACGCCGCCCCTCGAGCTCCGACCGCGCCGCCTCGAGCGCAGCGCGTCGGCCTTCGAGGTCGGCGGCAGCCGCGTCGTGCGCCGCAGAGGCTGCGGCGAGCTCGCGTTCGATCGCCGCGAGCTCCTCCCGCTCGCGGGCGACGCGGTCGCGCTCCTCCGCGAGCGCGCGGCGCTCGTCCTCGAGCGCAGCGGCAGCGCGGGCGAGCTGCTCGCGCTCCTGCGCCAGCCGTCCCTCGGCGGCGGCGACGTCCTCGCGCGCGCGCGCGAGCTCCCGCGCGGACTCGTCGACGAGCCGATCCTGCGCCGCGAGGAGCTCCTCCTCGCGCTCGAGCGTCGAGGCGAGCACGCGCTCGTCCGACTCGACCTGCGCGCGCAGCCGTGCGAGCTCGACCTCCTGGCGCGCCACCTCCGCGAGCTTCGCTGCGAGCTCCCGCTCGAGCTCCTGCACCTCCCGCACAGGGGCGATGAGGGCGGCTCGCGCGACCTCGAACGTCCGCCGGTGCGCGGCGAGCTCCCGCCGCTCGAGGTCGAGCTGCCGCTCGCGCTCCAGGACGCTCGCTTCCAGCTGCGCGACGCGAGCCGCCTCCGCCCGTGTCGCCGCGAGCTGCTCGCGAACCGAGCGGCCGCGCTGCTCCGCGAGCCACTCGTCGAGCGGCGGCTCGATCAACGTCGGCGCCGCGCCGCCGACGCCGTTCGCGACCGTCACCGCGATCTCGGGGCTCGCGACCCGCAGGCCCGACGCATCGACCGTGACCGCCCGCAGCGCGTACGGTCCGTCGGCGACGGTCCTCGTGTCCCAGCGGAAGGTGCGGGCGGCGCGCGTGTTCCACGGCCGCCGGTCGGCGGGCACGACGTCGACGGGCCCGAGCACCGGGGAGAGCACCTCGCGCAGGAGCTGCGCGACGGCCCTCGACCGCACGACCGCGACGTGCTCGCTGCCGCTGTCGCCGACGGCGACGAGGTCGAGGGCGTCGTCGTCGGCGGCCCCGAGCTCGACCCACTCGCCGTCGCGGCCTGCGAGCTCGACGAGGAGCGCGACGGCGCCCCATCCGACCTGGCCCGGGTAGGCGCGCACGGAGACGACGCCGCGCACCGCAGCGCCTTCGGGCGGCGAGACGATGCGCCCGGAGACGCGTTCGCGTCCGCCGCCGCCATCGGCGCCGGCCGGTCCGGGCGCAGCCGCCGACTCCGTACGGCGACGCCGGCGGCGCACGACATCCGTCACGGTCGCGACGCGCGTCTGGACGATCCCGAGCGCGAGCCCGAGCGTGAGCCAGACGTCGGCGTTCGTCTGGATGTCGCCCGAGAACTGCGCGTTCACGAGCGCGGTGACGAAGAGCGCGAGCGCGAGCGCCAGGCGGCCCCGCTCGGCACCCACAGCCGCCGGCAGCGCGGCGACGATGCGGACGAGCGCCGGGACGAGCGCGACCCCGAGGAGGACGAGCCCGACGATCCCGAGCTCGACGGCGACCTCGAGGAAGAGGTTGTGCGGGAAGATCTCGCGCCCGAAGGCGGCGAAGCCGCCTGTGCCGACGCCCGTCAGCGGATCCTCGACGAAGCGCTCCCACGCGAACGACCAGAGGTCGAAACGGCCGTTCGAGGAGTCGGTGCCGCCGCCGACGAGCACCGACAGCGCGCGGGCGGACGTCTCCTGTGGCAGGAGCTGCGCCGTCAGCGCGGCGGCTCCCAACGCGGCGGCGACGACGAGCGCGAGGCGGCGCCGCTGGTCGCGCTCGCGCAGCTGGAGGACGAGCAGGACGACGAGGCCGAAGAGCAGGCCGAGCACCGGCCCGCGCGAGCCCGACGCGATCAGCGCGACGGCGATCGGCGGCACGGTGACGAGCGCCAGGAGGCGCAGCGCGGGCGCGCGGGCGATCAGCACGATGTAGATGCCGAGCAGGAGGCCCTGGGCCGCGCCGCGGCCGAGATGGATCGGGTTGCTCTCGGGGTTCAGCGCGAACCGGCTGTCGAACACCTCCTGCGCCGCGCCCGTGACGACGTTCCAGACGAGGACAGCCGCTCCGACGGCCGCGGCGCCGAGCGCGAGGACGACGAAGAGGTCGAAGTCCCGCGCCCGCCGCCCGACGATGAAGCCGGCGACGAGCAGCAGGAGGTTCCCCGTGATGAAGAGCTGCAGCT
Source organism: Gaiellaceae bacterium (assembly GCA_035553355.1). Taxonomy (GTDB): domain Bacteria; phylum Actinomycetota; class Thermoleophilia; order Gaiellales; family Gaiellaceae; genus Gaiellasilicea. The sequence continues at coordinate 7,512 of DATMJW010000114.1, forward strand.
TGAGCGCCGCGTACGCCTCGACGGGCGGCCCTGCCTGCCGGACGAGCATCCACACACCGAGCAGCGTCGTTCCGAGCAGCGCGCCGCTGAAGAGGATCCGGAAGGGAAGCGCCTCGGCGTCGCGCGCGACGGCGAGCCCGACCGCGAGGGCGGTCCACCCGAACGTGAACAGCGCGACCGCGCCGTCGGGGAACGGGTTCGAGCCGAGGGCGGCGATCAGGATCGACGGGACTCCCGACAGGGCGAGCGGGAAGGCGACCGACCTCGCGGCGAGCGCGGCGACGAGCACCGCGACGGCGACGGCGAGCCCGAGCTCCGGCCTCAGCAGGAGCGGCGCGAGCGCGAGCGGCGCGGCGGCCGTCGCACCTATGACGACGAGGCGCGCCCGCTGCGTCACGGTCGTGCCGCGGCGTCCGGCACCTCGGGGCGGCCGCCGGACATCGCCGGGTAGTACGTCTCGTCGATCGTCCGCGGCTCGAGCAGGATCGACCCGACGATCGGCGTCGGGCTGTGCCGGAGGTTGGCGGCCACCGTCGCGACGTCGTCGCGGGCGGTGACGCCGACGCGCGAGACGACGACGATCCCGTCGGAGACGGCGGCGAGGATCGCGGCGTCGGCGAGATGCGCGACCGGCGGCGAGTCGACGAGGACGAGCGCGAACCGGTCGCGGAGGTCCGCGATCAGCTCGCGCATGCGCGCGGACGCCAGCAGGCTCGGCGGGTTCGGCGGCGTCGGCCCCGACGGGAGGAGCGACAGGCCCGGCGTCACCTCGATCAGCACGTCCTGGAGCGTGGCCATTCCGGCGACGACGCTCGTCAACCCCGGCATCTCCGCGTACCCGAGGCGCTCGGAGAGCGCGCCCGTCCGCACGTCGCCGTCGATGACGACGACGTCGAGGCCGCCCCGGACGGCTGCGTAGGCGAGACCCTCGACGCTCGACGTCTTGCCCTCGCGCGGGTTGTAGCTCGTCAGCGTGAGCACCTGGAGCGGGCGGTCGAGCGCGATGAAGGCGAGGTTCGCACGCAGGACGTCGTACGCCTCGCCGAGCACGGCGTCATCGGTGGAGAACCGGCGGCGGACCGGGATGGCGGCGAGCACCGGCGCGCCGAGGAGCTCCTCGACCTCGTCGCCGGAGTGCAGGCCTCGGTCGAGCCGCGAGCGCAGGAACGCGAGGCCGCTCCCCACGAGGAGGCCGAGCATGATCCCCGAGACGACGTTCAGGAGCGGTCGCGGGCTGATCGGTATCGCCGACGCCGTGGGCGGAGACGTGAGGACGACGCTGCCGCCCTGCTCGATGCCGTTCGCGACGATGCTCGCGAGCTGGTTCGCGAGCGCGGCGCGCGCCGTCCGCAGCGTCGTCAGCTGCTCCGCGACGTCCGGATCGCTCGCCTCCTGCACCCGCAGCTCGTCGATCTCCTCGCCGATCGCCGCGATACGTGCCTGCAGCTCCACCTGCTGGCGCTCGGAACGGGCCGCGGCCGCTGTCTGGACGTAGTCGACGAACGCCGACGCGACGTCGCTCGCGAGCTCGCGCGCATCCTCGGGCGAGGACCCGTCCGCGCGCAGCCGGATCAGCGCGGTCTCCTCGACCGCCTCCGCGCCGAGACGCAGCCGCAGGTCGGCGGCGGTCACGTCTCCGTCGCCCACGTCGCCGCGGATCTGCTCCAGGAAGCTCCGGTCGACGAGGAGCGTCGCGTACGTCGTCGCGAGCCCCACGCTCGCCTCCTGCGCGCGGAGCGGATCGGCCTCGCGGTTCGCGACCGCGGCCGAGGCGACCTGCAGGATCGCCGTCGCCTGGTACACCCGTTCAGCCCGTGCGGTGAGCAGGATCGCGAGCGCCACGGCGAGCGCGACGGAGGCGGCGATCAGCCACTTCCCCTTCCACAGGATCGTGCCGAGTCGCTGGTCCTGCACCGTTGCTCAGTCTCCCCTCTTCGACGGGCTGCGAAGCACGTTACGAGCGCTCCGGGAGCGTATCCGCGAACACCTCGTGGATCAGCGGTTCGAACGCCGGATCGAGCCTACCGTCCGGCTCCGCGTACTCTCGCAGCGCGTCGAGGTAGAAGCGCCGGTCGTCGGCCGTCGGATCCGACGCCGGGGTGGCCACGAGAGCGAGCTCGAGCTCGGCGATCGTGCG
>DATMJW010000115.1:0-7187 GCA_035553355.1 Gaiellaceae bacterium
CGAGGACGCAGCGCGGCTCGCGGGCAAGGTCGCACGCCTCCGGATCTTCGAGGAAGACGGCAAGTTCCAGCGCTCGCTCCTCGACACCGGCGGCGGTGCGCTCGTCGTCTCGCAGTTCACGCTCCTCGCCGACACGACGAAGGGCAACCGCCCGAGCTTCACGGGCGCGGCGCCGCCGGACGAGGCGGAGCCGCTGTACCGCGCCTTCTGCGAGCAGCTCGAGACACTCGGGGTGGTGGTCGGCCGCGGCGTCTTCGGCGCGCGGATGGAGGTCGAGCTCGTGAACGACGGGCCGGTCACGATCGTCCTCGACGATCCGCCTCGCGAGGCGGCGCGGTAGGCCGAACGGCTACCGCTTGCTACACTTCCGGCACCACATTTCGGGCTTGTCGAAATGGGCGCGCGGCGCCCATTTTTCGTGAGAGGGACGATTCGGAGCGATGACGCACGAGAAGGAGAGGACGCTGCAGCGGCAGATCGGCCGGGAGGTCGAGGCCGCGGTCACCGGCGTGGAGGTCCTCGCCGTCGAGCTCAACCGGCCCGACGCCTTCACCGTCTTCATCGACCACCCGGGCGGCGTCGACCATGCGCTCTGCGGGCGCGTCACCGACGTCCTCCGCGAGTACCTGCGCGAGTACTCGATCGACGTCTCGTCCCCGGGTGTGGAGCGGCCGCTGCGCACGCGGGAGCACTTCCGCAGCGCCGTCGGCCGCACCGTCTCGCTTCGCACGGCGAGCCGGAAGAAGCGCTTCAAGGGCGAGGTCGTCGCCGCAGGCGAGACCTCCGTCACCGTGAAGGCCGGCGACGAGCCGGTCGAGATCCCGTACGAGGAGATCGTGCGGGGGAACCTGATCTGGGAAGGGTAGGCAGATGAGCCAGGAGATCATCGAGGCCGTCCGCACGATCGAGCGTGAGAAGGGGATCGAGAGCGACACCCTCGTCACCGCGCTCGAGGACGCGCTCCTCGCCGCGTACAAGAAGACCCCGGGCGCCGCCCGGCACGCCGTCGTCGAGCTCGACGAGGAAGGCGAGTTCCGCGTCTTCTCGATCGAAATCCCTGAGGATCTCGAGGAGCGCCTGCTCGAGGAGGCGATGGAGGCGAAGCTCGAGGAGCTCGAGCGGCTCGAGGAAGAGACGGGCGAGAAGCAGCATACGCTCATCAACGAGGACGACCTCGACCTCGACTGGTCGCAGGTGCCCGAGGAGCTGATCGAGCGCGCGGACGTGACCCCGGAGAACTTCGGCCGCATCGCGGCGCAGACGGCGAAGCAGGTGATCCAGCAGCGGATCCGCGAGGCGGAGCGCGCGATGATGTACGAGGAGTACATCGACCGCCAGGGCGAGGTCGTGACCGGCATCGTCCAGCAGGCGGGGGACCGCAACAACGTCCTCGTCGACCTCGGCAAGGTCGAGGCGCTGCTGCCGCGCTCCGAGCAGGTGGACGGGGAGCGCTACGAGCAGGGGTCGCGGATCAAGGCCGTCATCACCGAGGTACGGTCGGGGACGAAGGGGCCGCAGGTGATCCTGTCGCGGCGCGACCCGGAGCTGATCAAGACGCTCTTCGAGCTCGAGGTGCCGGAGATCGCGGACGGCCTCGTCACGATCGAGGGCGTCGCGCGCGAGCCTGGCTACCGCTCGAAGATCGCCGTCCAGTCGCACGTGCAGGGCGTGGACCCCGTCGGCGCCTGCGTCGGCCCGCGCGGGTCCCGTGTCCGGATGGTCGTCTCCGAGCTGCGCGGCGAGAAGATCGACATCATCCCGTGGAACACGGAGCCGGCACGCTTCGTCGCGAAGGCACTCTCGCCGGCACGCGTGCGCGAGGTCTACATCGACGACGAGACCCGTGAGGCGACCGTCGTCGTGCCGAACGACCAGCTCGCGCTCGCGATCGGCAAGGAGGGCCTCAACGCCCGCCTCGCCGCACGGCTGACGGGGTGGAAGGTCGACATCCAGTCGGACGAGGAGTTCGCCCGGGCCGAGGCCGAGGCCGCCTTCGGCGGCGACGGCGGCGACGGCGAGGACTTCAGCGGCCGGTGCGCGGCCGTCCTCTCGAATGGCAAGCGGTGCCCGAACGCGGCGCTCCCGAGCTCGAAGTACTGCGGCGTCCCGGCCCACCAGTCCCTCGCGTCGAGCGCCTCCGAGGCCGGCGCGCCCGAGACCGAGCTCGAGCCGGAGCAGGTGGAGGAGCAGGTCGTCGCCGTGCAGGCGGCGGAGGCGACCCCCGCCGACGACGGCGGCGCAGGCGAGGCGAGTGCGGCGGCGCAGGAGGAGGAGCCTGCCGGGGCGTGAGGGAGCCGGAGCGGACCTGCGCCGGGTGCGGAGCGAAGCGCCCGCAGTCGCAGCTCGTCCGCTTCGCGGCACCCCACGGTGTGCTCGTGGCCGGGCGGACGACGCCCGGCCGCGGCGCCTACACCTGCCGGCGGCTCTCGTGCTTCGAGCGGGCGCTGGCGCGGCGCGCGTTCAACCGCATCCTGCGGCGCAGCGTGCGCGTCGACCCGGCGCTCTCGCGGGTCGTGACGGAGCCACTACACTGGACTGACGATGGCTGACGGACCGAACAAGCCGAACCGCCCCATCCGGCCGCGCCAGGGCGCGCCCGGGCGCAAGCGCCGCGTCGTCATCGACAGCGGGCAGCGCGGCCCCGGCGGCGCGCGCGGGCGTCAGCGGCCGAGCGACGCGCCGAAGCGCGAGCGGCAGGAGGTCGTCGCACCGACCGGCCCGGTGACGGTGCCGTCGGGCGTCACCGTCCGCGACCTCTCGCAGGCGCTCGGGATCCCGGCGGCGCAGATCATCAAGATCATGATGGGCCTCGGGAACATGGTCCAGATCACCCAGTCGCTCACCGACGACGAGGTGGAGCTGATCGCGGCCGAGGTCGACCGCGAGATCACGATCAAGCACGCGGCCGACGACGAGGAGCCGCCGGAGGAGTTCGACGACGATCCGAGCGAGCTCGAGCCGCGGCCGCCGGTCGTCACGATCATGGGCCACGTCGACCACGGCAAGACGTCGCTCCTCGACGCGATCCGGAAGACGGCCGTCGTCGCGACCGAGGCCGGAGGGATCACGCAGCACATCGGTGCCTACCAGGTGGACGTCGGCGGGCGGAAGGTCACGTTCCTCGACACGCCGGGCCACGAGGCGTTCACGGCGATGCGTGCGCGCGGCGCGAAGGTGACCGACATCGCCGTGCTGGTCGTCGCCGCCGACGACTCGGTGATGCCGCAGACGCGCGAGTCGATCTCGCACGCGCGCGCGGCGGGGGTGCCGGTGGTCGTCGCCGTCAACAAGATCGACCTCCCCGACGCGAATCCGGACCGCGTGAAGGCGGACCTCGCGGCCGAAGGTCTCCAGCCCGAGGACTGGGGCGGCGAGACCCAGTTCGCGATGGTGTCGGCGAAGCAGGCCGCGGGTCTCGACGACCTGCTCGAGCGGATCCTGCTCGTCGCCGACGCCGAGCTCGACCTGCAGGCGAACGCGAAGGCCGAGGCCTCCGGGCCGATCGTCGAGTCGCGGCTCGACGTCGGGCGCGGCCCCGTCGCGACGATGCTCGTGCAGCGCGGCACGCTGCGCGTGGGCGACGCGATCGTGGCCGGCGACGCGCACGGAAAGGTGCGCGCGCTCTACGACTACCGCGGCGAGAAGGTGAAGGACGCGCGGCCGGGGACGCCGGTCGAGATCCTCGGGTTCGACACGCCGCCGCCCGCGGGTGAGCTCGCGCGCGTCGTCGACAACGAGCGGGAGGCGCGCGCGCTCGCGCAGCGCCGCGGCCAGCGGCTCCGCACCGAGCAGCTCGCGCAGCGCTCGAAGGGCGGCGTGTCGCTCGAGACGCTCTTCTCGCAGCTCGGGCAGGGCGCGGTGCAGGACCTGAACCTGATCCTGAAGGGCGACGTGGGCGGCTCCGTCGAGGCGGCGATCGGCGAGCTCGCGAAGATCGAGCACCCCGAGGTGCGCGTGAGCGTCATCCACCAGGGCGTCGGCCCCATCACCGAGGGCGACATCATGCTCGCCGCGACCTCGGGGGCCCTCGTCGTCGGCTTCAACGTCCGCCCGAACGCCGAGGCGCGCGCGCTCGCCGAGCGCGAGGGCGTCGACATCCGCACCTACCGCGTCATCTACCAGCTGACCGAGGACATCGAGCAGGCGCTCGTCGGCATGCTCTCGGCGGTCCAGACGGAGGAGACGATCGGTGAGGTCGAGGTGCGCGCGCTCTTCAAGGTCTCCCGCCTCGGCACGATCGCGGGCTGCATGGTCACGAACGGCGTCGTCCGGCGGAACGCGCAGGTGCGCGTCGTCCGCGACGGCACGGTGATCTACGACACGACGATCGCGCAGCTGAAGCGGTTCAAGGAGGACGCGCGCGAGGTCGCGGAGGGCTTCGAGTGCGGCATCCTCCTCGACGGCTTCAACGACGTGAAGGAAGGCGACGTGCTCGAGGTGTACGAGACGCGCGAGGTCGAGCGCACGAGCCTCGACGACCCGAGCCCGGCGACGGCCGCGGCCGCGTCGACCGCCTCCGCCGACGCCTAGCGTCCGCGGCCGTGGCGTGCGGCTGGGTCGGGATCCTCAGCGCCGAGCTCCACTTCCCGGAGGCGCACTCGCTGAAGGAGAAGCGCATGTTCGTCCGCTCGGCGAAGGATCAGCTGCGGAACCGGTTCGGCGCGTCGGTCGCGGAGGTGGATCACCACGACGTCTGGCAGCGTGCGCGGCTCACCGTCGCGTGCGCGGCGCGCGAGCACCGCGAGGCGGAGCGGCTCGTCGCCGAGGCGGAGCGGTGGCTCTTCGGGCAGGCGTTCTTCGTGAGCGGGGTGGAGAGAGACGTGGTGACGCTCGATGAGTGACCGGATGCGACGTGTGAACGAGGCGGTGCGGCAGGTGCTCTCCGAAGCCGTGCCACAGCTCAAGGACCCGCGAATCGGGTTCGTGACGATCACCGCCGTCAAGACCTCGCCGGACCTCCGGTCGGCGCGCGTCTTCGTGAGCGTGCTGGGCGGCGACCGCAAGCGCGAGCGCAGCCTCGCGGGCCTCTCCGCGGCGCACGGCGTCCTCCAGGCGCGCGTCTCGAGCGAGCTTCGGCTGAAGCGGACGCCACAACTGGCCTTCGAATACGATCCGTCCGTCGAGCAGGGCGTGCGCATGTCGCAGCTGATCGACGAGGTCGCGCCGCCCGCCGCAGAGGACACAGCCGATGACCCACCAGACGACGAACGAGGCTGATCGCGCGGCAGTCGCAGAGGCGCTCCGCCGGCACGACCGCTTCCTCGTCACGACGCACGAGAACCCCGACGGCGACGCGCTCGGCTCGCTCGCGGCGGCGCACCGTGCCCTCCGCCAGCTCGGGAAGGACAGCGTCATGTTCCTCGGCGGGGAGGCGCCGATCCCGGGCGAGTACCGGTTCATGGAGCTCGGCGACCTCCGCCGGCAGCTCCCGGACGACGCCGCCGAGCGCGTCCTCCTGGCGGTCGACTGCGCCAACGAGTCGCGGCTGGGGCCGGATCCCGCCGTCCTCCACACGGCACCCACCACGGTGAACGTCGACCACCATCACGACAACACGCGCTTCGGCGACGTCAACCTCGTCGTCGCCGACGCGTCGTCGACCGGCGAGGTGCTCCGCGACCTCTTCGCCGATCTCGGGGTCGAGCTGACGCCCGAGATCGCGGAGCCCCTGTACACGGCCGTCGTCACGGACACGGGCCGGTTCCAGTACGCGAACACGACGCCGAAGGCGCTCCGGCTCGCGGCGGAGCTCGTCGAGGCGGGCGCCGACGTCCACAAGGTGTTCCAGGGTGTCTACGAGAGCGTCCAGTTCGCGAAGCTCAAGCTGCTCGCGCGGGCGCTCGAGCGCGCCGCCGTGTACGAGGGCGGGGGGCTCGTCGTCTCGTACCTGCTGCGCGACGACTTCGCGCAGGTGGGGGCCGTGGAGCCGTACAGCGAGGGGATCATCGACTTCCTCCGCGCGGTCGAGGGTGCCGACATGGCGGCGCTCATCCGCGAGCCGCCGCGCGGCGGCACCCCCTCGCGGCGGATCTCGCTGCGCGCATCGCACGACGAGCTCGACGTCTCGGCGATCGCACGGAAGTCGGGCGGCGGGGGGCACCGGCAAGCCGCCGGCTTCTCGAGCGACGCGTCGATCGAGGAGATCACGGACTTCCTCGTCCGCGAGTTCGCCGCGGTCCGCGCCGGCGTCGCCTGATGCCGCCGAAGGGGCTCGAGCCGGCCGGGATCATCCTCGTCGACAAGCCCGCGGGGCCTTCGTCGTTCGCGGTGCTCGCGCGCGTGCGGTCGCGAACCCGGACGAAGATGGGGCACGCGGGCACGCTCGACCCCTTCGCCACGGGGCTCCTGCTGCTCCTGTCCGGTCGCGCGACGAAGCTGGCGAACCGCTTCGTCGGGCTCGACAAGCGGTATCTGACCGAGATCGACCTGCGCGCGACGACGACGACGGGCGACCCCGAGGGCGAGCCGGTGGCGGAGCAGGAGCCGCCGGAGCGCGCCGAGCTCGAGGTCGGGCTGGCGGCGCTCCGCGGCGAGGTCGAGCTGCCGATTCCCGCTGCCTCGGCCGTCAAGATCGACGGGCAGCGCGCGTACAAGCTGCACCGGGCGGGAGTGGCGGTCGAGATGCCGCTCCGGCGCTCGCGCGTCGACGCGCTCGAGCTGCTCGTCTACGCGGACGGGTTGGCGACGCTCGACCTGCGCGTCAGCTCCGGCACGTATGTCCGCTCGATCGCAGCCGCGCTCGGTGGGCACTGCCGAACGCTGCGCCGTCTCGAGATCGGGCCGTTCTCGGTCGACGAGGCGGACGAGGAGCGGCTGCTGCCCCCCGACGAGGCGCTTGCGAGGCTCGCGTGAGCTGGACGGCTGCGATCGGCACGTTCGACGGCGTCCACCGCGGCCACCGGCGCGTCGTCGAGACGGCGAAGGCGTACGGCCACCCAGTGAAGGCCCTCACGTTCCACCCGCACCCCCGCAGCGTGGTGCAGGGGAACCGCGTCGAGCACGTGACGACGCTCGAGCGGCGCGTCGAGCTGCTGCGGGAAGCGGGTGCCCACGAGGTGGTCGTCCTGCCGTTCACGCTCGAGACGGCGGCCCAGTCGCCGCAGGAGTTCGCGCGCACGCATCTCGCGGGCGCGACCGCGGTCGCGTGCGGCGCCGACTTCCGGTTCGGGCATCGTCGCGCCGGCGAC
>DATMJW010000116.1:0-22865 GCA_035553355.1 Gaiellaceae bacterium
ATGCACCGGTCACTCCGCTTCCGCCTGCCGGCACTGTTCCTGGCGGCGATCGCGCTCGCATTCCTCGTCGCGAGCCTGCTCGCGGTGCGCCTCTTCCAGGAGCACACGCGGAACGAGTCGCTGCAGGAGCTGCGGCAGGAGGCACGCGGGCTCGCGCAGCTCTACGCGGAGTCCGCCGCGATCGTGAGCGACGAGGGACGCGACGCACCGTCGTTCGCGGCCGCGAAGCTGGAGGCAGCGACGGGCGACCGCCTCTTCTACGTCGGTCTCAACGTCTTCCCGGGACAGGAGACGGGGCTGACGCGGCTGTCGCAGGCGGACGTCGGCATCGACGTGCTGCGTGCGAACCGGGTCGTCACGTTCGAGTTCGTCCCGCCGGACGAGGAGCGCACGTTCCTCGCCGCCTCGCACCCGCTGCGGCTCGAGGGCGACCGCGCGCCCTTCGGCGCGCTGATCGTGGCGAAGCCGCAGAACGAGCTTCGGGACGCGTGGCTCAGGCTGCTCGGCCGGCTCGCGCTCGCGTTCGTCGGGGCAGGAGTGGTCGTCGGCGCACTCGCGCTGTACCTCTCCCGCCGCATCACGCGTCCCGTCCTCGCGCTGTCGGCGGCGGCCGACGAGATCGCGGAGGGGCGGTACGAGGTCCAGGTGCCGAACGTCCCGGGCGGCGACGAGATCGGGCACCTCGCGGACCGCTTCCGCGAGATGGCCGCGCGGCTCGCCGAGTCGGAGGAGCGCGAGCGGAACTTCCTGATGTCCGTGTCGCACGAGCTGCGCACGCCGCTGACGGCGATCCGCGGCCACGTCGCCGCGCTGCGGGAGGGGGTGGTGACGGACGCGGAGCTGGCGGAGGAGTCGCTCGCGATCGTGGCCGCCGAGGCCGACCGGCTCGCGCGCCTCGTCGGCGACGTCCTCGACCTCGCGAAGCTCGACGCGCACCGGTTCACGGTGATGACCGAGGAGGTCGACATGGGGCGCCTCTGCGACCGGGCGTACGCGACGTTCGCCGACGAGGCGCGCCGCCGCGGGATCGAGTACCTGCGGCGCGCCGACGGGGAGCCGGTGATCGTGTCCGACGGCGACCGCGTGCTGCAGATCATCTCGAACCTGCTCTCGAACGCGTTCCGCTGGACGCCCGACGGCGGGCGCGTCGAGCTCGGCCTCGGCGCGGCGAACGGATCCGTGACCGTCGACGTGGTCGACTCCGGCCCCGGGATCGCGGCCGAGGAGCGGGAGCGGATCTTCCGGCCGTTCTGGTCGCGGGACGGCCGCGGCACCGGGCTCGGGCTGCCGATCGCGAAGGAGCTCGCCGCCGCCCTCGGCGGACGCATCGAGCTCGAGTCCCAGGTCGGCCGCGGCAGCCGGTTCCGCCTCGTGCTGCCCGCCCGGCGGGTCTAGCCCTTTCGCGGCTCCCGCAACACGTACCCCCGCCCGGGGAGGGGTCCTCCCGCGAGCCCTGCTGCGAGCATAGCCCCGGGCTCCGCGCGTGTCTGTGCCGAAAGCGTGCCGATTCCGTGTCAGTAGCATCGGCCGCGTGACGGCGTCCCCGCACCTCGCCGCGCCCCCGCCGCCGACGCCGCTTCCCCCGCGCCGGACGCCGACCGGGGCACTGCTCGTCGCCCTCCTGCCGCGGCAGTGGACGAAGAACCTGCTGCTCTTCGCCGGGATCGTCTTCGCCGCGGAGATCGACGATCCCGGACGATGGCTGCGCGCTGGGCTCGCCTTCGCCGTCTACTGCGCCGCGTCGAGCGCGGCGTACCTGCTGAACGACCTGCGCGACCTCGACCAGGACCGCCTGCACCCGCTCAAGCGGCGCCGTCCCGTCGCGCGCGGAGAGCTCTCGGCGAGGACGGCGGTGCTCGCCGCGGTCGCGCTCGCCGCGGGTGCCGTCGCAGGCGCGGCCGCGCTGGGAGCTCTCGCCGTCGGACTCGTCGCCGCGTTCCTCTCGCTCCAGGCCCTCTACACGGTGCGGCTGAAGCACGTCGTCCTCGTGGACGTGATGGCGATCGCGGCGCTGTTCGTCGTCCGCGCTGCCGCCGGTGCCGACGCCGTCGACGTGCGGATCTCACCGTGGCTCCTCGTCTGCACCGCGCTCCTAGCGCTCTTCCTCGCGCTCGGCAAGCGGCGTGGGGAACTCGTCCTCGTTGGTGCCGAACGGACGCCCGGACGGCCGGTGCTCGCCGGCTACTCGCTCGCGCTCGTCGACCAGCTCGTGACGGTGGTCGCCGCCGCCACACTCGTCTCGTACGGGATCTACGCGCTGACGGCGCACGAGACGCAGGCGCTCGCCTGGACGCTCCCGTTCGTCGTCTTCGGCGTCTTCCGCTACCTCCTGCTGCTGCACCGGTCAGGCGTGGGCGAGGAACCGGAGACGGTCCTCGTCACCGACCGGCCGATCCTCGGATCGGTCGCGCTGTGGGCTGCGGCATGCGCCGCGATCCTGCTGCTCGTGGAGCGCTAGCCGGCGCGGAGCTGGTGGACCGTGCCGCCGCCGCTCCACGCTTCGAGGCGCTCGAGGCGGGCGTCCACGCCCTTCCAGCCGGAGGAGACGAGGTCGACGAGGAGCGCGAGGTCGTCGATGCGCGCATGGCGCTCGGCGAGCAGGTCGCCCTCGATCCGCTCGAGCCGCCGGATCGTGCCGTTCAGGAGCCCGCGGATCTCGGCGAGCTGGCGTGCGACCGGGACGACCTCGGCGCGGAGGCCGTCGTGGACCGCCGCGCCGACCTTCTCGGGCAGCGTCGCCTCGAGCTCGGCCGCCGACTGCGCGAGCGACTCGAGCTGCGCCCGCGTACGCTCGAGCGTCGCCTCCAGCTCGGCCGGCGCGACGCGACCGGCCGCCGCCTGCGCGATCCGCGCCTTCGCCCGCTCGAGAGCCGCCTCGTCCACGGGCACGAGACTACGCTGGCCGTCGGATGGAGCCCCGCCGATGGACGTGAGCGAGCTCGACTACAGGCTGCCGCCGGAGCTGATCGCGCAGCACCCGCCGGAGCGCCGCGACGCGTCGCGGCTGCTCGTGTACGAGCGCGCCACCGGCGAGACGCGCCACCGCAGCTTCGCCGATCTTCCGCAGGAGCTCGACGGGCACCTCGTCGTCGTTAACGACACGCGGGTCGTACCGGCCCGGATCCGCCTCGACCGGCCGAAGGGCGAGGTGCTCCTGCTCGAGCACGAGGGGGACGGCGTGTGGCTCGCGCTCGCGCGGCCGACGCGGCGCCTGCGCCCGGGCGACCGTCACGGCGCGGTCGAGCTCGTGGAGCACGTCGGCGAGGGCCGCTGGCGCGTCCGGCTCGACGGCGAGCCCGACGGTGAGACGCCGCTGCCGCCGTACATCGCGGCGCCACTCGGCGACCCGGAGCGGTACCAGACGGTCTACGCGCGGGATGCCGGGTCGGCAGCCGCGCCGACCGCGGGGCTCCACTTCACCCCGGAGCTCCTCGACCGCCTCGACGTCGAGCACGTCACGCTCCACGTCGGCCTCGACACGTTCCGCCCGCTCGCGGCGCAGACGCTCGAGGAGCACCGGCTGCACGGCGAGCGCTACGAGGTGCGGCCGGAGGCGTGGGAGCGGATCGCGGCCGCCGACCGCGTCCTCGCCGTCGGCACGACCACCGTCCGGGTGCTCGAGACGGTCGTGCGAACGCGCGAGCTCGCGGGGCGGACGGAGCTCTTCGTGAAGCCGCCGTTCGCGTTCAGCCGCGTCGACGCGCTCCTGACGAACTTCCACCTGCCGCGGTCGAGCCTGCTCGCGCTCGTGATGGCGTTCGCCGGCGTCGAGGAGACGCGGCGGCTGTACGAGCTCGCGGTCGCGGAGCGGTATCGCTTCTACTCGTTCGGCGATGCGATGCTCGTCCTGTGATGCCTTTCGAGGTCACGGCGACGGACGGCGCCGCCCGAACGGGGATCCTGCGGACCGCACACGGTGAGGTGCGCACGCCCGCCTTCATGCCCGTCGGGACGAAGGCGAGCGTCAAGACGCTCCACCCGGACGAGGTGCGCGCGGCCGGCGCGCAGATCGTCCTCGGCAACACCTACCACCTGCACTTCCGACCGGGCGACGAGCTGATCGCGGAGCTCGGCGGCCTCCACGCGTTCTCCGGCTGGGACGGCCCGATCCTCACCGACTCCGGCGGCTTCCAGGTCTTCTCGCTCCGCGACACGCTGCAAGAGGTCGACGACGAGGGTGTCACGTTCCGTTCGGTCTACGACGGCGCGCCGACCCGGTTCTCCCCGGAGATCGCCGCCCGGATCCAGCGGAACCTCGGCTCGGACGTCGCGATGTGCTTCGACATCTGCCCGCCCGCCGGCGTCTCGCGCGCCGAGCTCGACGAGGCGGTCCGGCTGACGACGCTGTGGGCGGCGCGGCAGCGCGAGGCGGAGCGCGCGCCCGGCCAGCTCGTCTTCGCGATCAGCCAGGGCGCGGCCGACCCGGAGCTGCGGCGACGGTCGATCGAGGAGCTCGTCGCGCTCGGCTTCGACGGGTACGCCCTCGGCGGGCTCGCGGTGGGGGAGGGGCGCGAGGAGATGTTCGAGGCGACGGCGTGGGCGGCGCCGCTGCTCCCGCCCGAGAAGCCGCGCTACTTCATGGGGATCGGTGACGCCGAGGGCATCCTCCGCGTGCTCGCCGCGGGCGTCGACATGTTCGACTGCGTCCTGCCCACGCGGACGGCGAGGACGGGGTCGGCGCTGACGGCGACCGGCCGCATCAACCTCCGGAACGCGCGCTTCGCCCGCGACCCGCGCCCGCTCGAGGAGGGCTGCGGCTGTCCCGCCTGCACGCGCTTCTCCCGCGCGTACGTGAGGCACCTCGTGAACCAGGAGGAGGTGCTCGGGATCCGGCTCCTCAGCCTGCATAATCTCCACTTCCTGCTCGAACTGACCGCGGGCGCGCGCGCGGCGATCGAGCGAGGCGACCTCGCTGCGTACGTGGAAGGGCGTCTCGCGAGGCTCGCCGCCGGCCCTCAGGAGGACGCTTGGGACAGCTGATCGTGATCGTCGCCATGTTCGCCCTGCTCTGGCTGCTCCTGATCCGGCCGCAGCGGCGCCGCCAGGTCGAGCAGCAGCAGCTCCAGTCGAGCATCGAGGTCGGCGACGAGGTGCTCACGGTCGGCGGCCTCTACGCGCACGTCCGCGAGCTCCTCGACGACGACGACCTGCTCGTCGAGATCGCTCCCGGCACGAACGTGCGGCTCGCGCGGCGCGCGATCGCCGGCGTGGTCGAGGAGGACGACGCCGACGAGGAGGACGTCGCGGCAGCCGCGCCCGTCGAGGAGCGCGCGGGCGACTAGGGACGCCCCTCGCTACGCTGTTCTTCCCGCCTTGAACCGCAAGCCCCATCTCATCCTCGTCGCGCTGATCGTCGCGGCGCTCGTCGGCGTCGCCGCCCTTGCGATGCCAGGCTCGCCGGCCTACCAGGAGCCAACGCTCGGCCTCGACCTCCAGGGCGGGCTCGAGGTGACGCTCCAGGCGGTGCCGCCGCGCGACCGCGCGCTCGCGCCCGAGGACCTCGAGCGGTCGGTCGAGATCCTCCGCAACCGCATCGACGCGCTCGGCGTCTCCGAGCCCGAGATCCGGACGCAGGGCGACGACCAGATCGTGATCGACATGCCCGGGATCACGAACCCGGAGCAGGTGATCGAGGTGCTCGGCCGGACGGCGCAGCTCGAGCTGTACGACCTCCAGGTGAACCTGCTGCGGCCGTCGATCGACGCCCAGGGGTTCCCGGTCGCGACGCCGACGCTCTACGAGCTGCTCGCCGGCCAGCAGGCGCTCGTGAACAGGGCGCAGAACGACCAGTGGTATCTCTTCGACGACGACCGGAAGCTCCGCGCCGGCCCGACGGCGGAGCGCGAGGCGCTGCTCCAGAGCCAGCCCGTCGACAAGGAGGGTGAGCTCGGCGAGCTCCCCGACGGCTGGCGGATCTTCGGCGTGCCGCCGCGGTCCGTCGTCCTGAGCTGCGGCATCGGCGAGGTCGTCTGCCCGGGCGTGAACGAGGCGAACCCGTCCCGCAACTACTGGTACCTGATGCGCTACGACCGCAGCGCGCAGGCGGTCCAGTCCGGCGAGGCGGTGCCGGAGATGACGGGCGCCGACCTCGTGCTCGAGGGGACGCGCGCCGATTTCGACCCGACGACGAGCGAGCCGATCGTGACGATGCAGTTCACGGACAGCGGCGCCGACAAGTTCGCGGAGATCACGGCCGAGGAGGCACGCCGCGGGAAGTCGAAGTCGCAGCTGCTCGGGCAGAAGGTGACCGCGAACTTCGCGATCGTCCTCGACCGCGAGATCAAGTCGTGGCCGTCGATCGACTGGGAGCAGTACCCGAACGGGATCGGCGGCCAGAACGGCGCCCAGATCACCGGCATCGGCTCGATCGACGAGGCGCGCAACCTCGCGCTCGTGCTCCAGACCGGCGCGCTCCCGGTCACCTTCCGCACTCTCGACACGACTGCGATCTCCGCGACGCTCGGCAAGGACTCGCTCGCGGAGGCGTGGAAGGCCGCGATCGCGGGCCTGCTCGTCGTCGCGCTCTTCCTGCTCGTCTTCTACCGCTTCCTCGGGCTCGTCGCCGTGCTCGGCCTCGGGATCTACTCGGCGTTCCTGTACGCGGCGATCCTGCTCTTCAACGTCACGCTGACGCTGCCGGGCTTCGCCGGCATGATCCTCACGCTCGGCGTCGCGGCGGACGCGAACATCGTCATCTTCGAGCGCGTGAAGGAGGAGTACCGCGCCGGGAAATCCGTGCGCGCCGCGATCGCGGCCGGCTACGGCAAGGGCTTCTCGACGATCATCGACGCGAACGTCGTGACGGCGATCACGGCCGTGATCCTCTTCCTCGTCGCGACCGCGGGAGTGAAGGGCTTCGCCCTCATGCTCCTGATCGGGACGCTCATGTCGCTGCTGACGGCCGTCGCCGCGACGCGCGCGATCCTCGGCCTGCTCGCGGGGTTCAACTGGTTCGACAACCCGAAGTTCATGGGCGCCGAGGGCGAGCCGCCGAAGTGGATCCGGCGCGACTTCGTCGGCCGCCGGAACGTCTGGTTCGCGATCGCGGCGGCGTTCATCGCGGTCTCGCTCGGCTCGATCGCGCTCCAGGGCCTCAACCTCGGCATCGACTTCAAGGGCGGGACGCAGATCACGTTCTCGACCGACGACCCCGTCGGGATCGAGCAGGTGCGCTCGCAGGCCGCGACGATCGGACAGGAGGACGCACAGATCTTCGGCCGCGGCGAGGAGCTCCCGGGCGAGCGCTACCGCGAGTTCTCGATCCGCACCGAGAACCTCCCGCAGGCCGAGCAGACCCGGCTGACGAACGAGCTCGAGCGGACGTTCGAGACGGAGACGAGCGTCCGCAGCGTCTCCGGGAGCTTCGGCCGCCAGATCGCCGAGGGCGCGGTCCTCGCGATCCTCGTCTCGCTCCTCCTGATCGTCGGCTACATCTCCGCGCGCTTCCAGTGGAAGTTCTCGGTGCCGGTGCTCGTCGCGCTCCTGCACGACGTCGTCATCACCGTCGGGATCTACTCGCTGCTCGACCGCGAGGTCACGACGGCCACGGTCGCGGCCATCCTCACGGTGCTCGGCTTCTCGATCTACGACACGATCATCATCCTCGACCGCATCCGGGAGAACATCCCGCTGATGAAGCGCGCGTCGTTCCGCGTGCTCACGAACGTCTCGCTGTGGGAGACGATCCCGCGCTCGCTCGCGACGACGTTCATCACGCTGCTGCCGATCACGACGCTCTACTTCTTCGGCGGTGAGACGCTGAAGGACTTCGCGTTCGCGCTGCTCGTCGGGATCGGCGCGGGCGCCTACTCGTCGATCTTCATCGCTGCACCGCTGCTCGCGGTCTTCAAGGAACGGGAGCCCGAGTACGCGCGGAAGCGCGACGACGAAAGCCTCGAGGGCGTCACCTCGGTCGGCCTGCTGCTCCGGGAGGCCGAGGAGGCCGCTGCCGCCCAGCCGACCCCTGAGCTCGTTCCGGCGGCGGCTCCGGGCGATCTCGCCGAGGCGAACCGCGACACCGACGGTGACGGCGATGGCGACGGCGACGGCGCGCACGTCCTGACGCCGCGGGTCGACGACGCGAAGCGCGAGCGGCGCCGGCAGCGCCGCAAGACGCGGCCGCATGGCCGCGCCCGGTAGCGACCGGCCGTTCCTCCTGCGCCAGCTCGTCGACGAGCTCGGCGCGCAGCTGCGGTCGGGCGTGGAGCGGATCGGCGATCTCCCGCAGGACACGGGCGACCGTCTCGCGCGCGAGCTCGGGCTCGCGACGCGCGAGGAGCTGGAAGCGCTCGAGCTGCGGCTCGCGCAGGTCGAGCACCGGCTGAAGCTGGTCGAGCGCCGGCCCGGCCCCGCGGCCTAGACCCGGCGGCGCCAGCGCTCGAAGACGTCCTCGAGCTCCGCGCGCGTGCCGTGCGGGGTGAGGACGAACAAGCGGTCTCCCGGCTCCACGATCGTGCTCCCGCGCGGCGGGATCGTCTCATCGCCGCGCGCGACGACCGCGACGAGCGCGTCGCGCGGCAGCCCGAGCTCGCGCACCGCCGCACCTGCGATCGCGTGCTGCGGCGCGACGTCGAAGCGCGCGAGGTCGAGCGACGACAGGTGCGGCACCTCGAGCGGCGCAGCCTGTTCGTGGACGACGCCGGGCACCACGAGCCCGAGCCGCCGCGCAACGGTCTCGAGCGTCGTCCCTTGCACGAGCACCGAGACGAGGACGACGAAGAAGACGGCGTTGAAGATCGTCTCCCGGCTCTCGACGCCCGAAGAGAGGACGAACGTGCCGAGGACGATCGGCACGGCGCCGCGCAGGCCGGCCCACCCGAGGAGAGCGCGCTCGCGGTGCGTGAACGAGGAGAGCGCGGTCGAGACCCAGACGGCGGCGGGCCGCGCGACGAGGACGAGGAGGGCGGCGAGCCCGAGCGCGGAGAGCGCGATCGCCGGCAGGTCGCTCGGGAAGACGAGCAGCCCCAGCACGACGAACATGGCGACCTGCGCGAGGAAGGCGAGGCCCTCGTGGAACGCGACGAGCTGGCGGCGGTAGCGCGACGGCGTGCTGCCGACGGCGAGGCCGACGAGGTAGACGGCGAGGAACCCGCTGCCGTGGATGACGTCCGCGACGCCGAATGCGAGGCAGCCGGCGGCGACCGACGCGACGGGCGCGAAGGCGCCGACGCGTGGCGGGATGCGCGCGAAGACCCAGGTCGCGGCGGCGCCGAGACCGAGGCCGACGAGCAGGCCGACCCCCAGCTCCTGCACGACGAGGAGCGCGAGGTCGAACCCGCCGAACTCCGGCTTCTCGATCCACGCGATCAGTCCGACCGTGAGCGCGATCGCCATCGGGTCGTTCCCGCCGGTCTCCGCCTCGAGGGTGCGCGCGAGGCGCGTCCGGATGCCCGTGAAGCGGAGGGTGGCGAAGACCGCGGCCGCGTCGGTCGACGAGACGACGGCGCCGAGGAGGACGGCCTCGAGCGCCGTCAGGTCGAACAGCGCGTACGCCGCCGCACCCGTGACGAGCGTCGTCACGACGACGCCGACGGTGCTCAGCAGTGCCGCGGGCACGGCCACCTGCCGCAGCCGCCGCCACGACGTGGAGAGGCCGCCCTCGTACAGGATCGCCGCGAGCCCGACGACGCCCACGGCGCGGGCGAGGTCGGCGTCGTCGAAGTCGATCCCGCCGATCCCGTCCGAGCCGAGGAGCATCCCGACGGCGAGGAACCCAACGAGAGACGGCACCCCGGTTCTGGACGCGCCGAGCGCGACGACGATGCTGAGCGCGAGCACGGCGCCCACGAGGAACATCAGGAGGCCGGGTTCCACCGGCTCCTATCTTCTAGGGCGGCGCGGCTGCGCGTGGAACACTGCCGTCATGGCGACGCGCCCGCGGACGCGCAACATCGGCCGGCTGTCGGAGATCGCGCAGGTCGCCGTCCGCCACGGGTTCGGCTACTTCTTCGAACGGCACCGGCTCACGGACGTCCTGCCGTGGACGGCGCGAGTGGAGCCGTCTCCCGAGCCGGGCTCGGACCGCGGGCGCCACCTCCGGGAGATGCTCGACGAGCTCGGGCCCACGTTCGTCAAGTTTGGCCAGCTCCTCTCGACGCGGCCGGACGTGGTGCCGCCCGACATCGTCGCCGAGCTGCGCGGGCTGCAGGACGACGTGCGCCCCTTCCCGTTCGCGCAGGTGCGGCAGGTGGTGGAGGCCGAGCTCGACCTCTCGCTCGAGCAGGCGTTCGTCTCGTTCGACGAGCGGCCGATCGCCGCGGCGTCGATCGGGCAGGTGCATCGCGCGGAGCTGCCGAACGGCGACCGCGTCGTCGTGAAGGTGCAGCGGCCGGACGCGCCGCGGCAGATCGAATCCGACCTCGCGTTGCTCCACCAGGCGGCGCGGCTGATCAAGGAGCGCGTGCGCTCGCTCGACTTCATCGACGCAACCGCGCTCGTCGACGAGTTCGCGCGCTCGATCCGGCAGGAGCTCGACTACGCGCTCGAGGCGCGGAACGCCGAGACGTTCCGGCGGAACTTCGCCGGGTCCGAGGACGTCGTCGTGCCGAAGGTCTACTGGAGCTACTCCCGCGGCCGCGTCCTCACGCTCGAGCAGCTGCAGGGGATCCAGCTCGCGGACGTCGACGTCGACCTGACACCGCTCGAGGAGCGCCGCGAGCTCGCCTACCGGATCGCCGAGACGTGGATGGAGATGATCTTCCGGCACGGCTTCTTCCACGGCGACCCGCACCCCGCGAACGTGCTCGTGCTCCCGGACAACCGCCTCGGCCTCGTCGACTTCGGCTTGGCGGGGCGGCTGACCGAATCGGACATGGCGCGGTTGACGCAGCTCTTCATCGACGCCGCACAGGAGAACGTCGACGCGCTGCCGCGGCACCTCGCGGCGCTCGGCGTGCGCTACCCGAAGGACAGGGAGGAGGAGTTCACCGCCGAGCTGCGCGACCTCTTCCACCGCTACTACGGCGCGTCGCTCGCCGAGATCGACCCGATCCAGGTGATCCGCGAGGGGTTCGCGCTCATCTACGCGATGAACCTGCAGCTGCCGACGCGGTTCGTGATGCTCGACAAGGCGATCGCCACGCTCG
Organism: Gaiellaceae bacterium; assembly: GCA_035553355.1. GTDB lineage: Bacteria > Actinomycetota > Thermoleophilia > Gaiellales > Gaiellaceae > Gaiellasilicea. Next base: position 11,085 of record DATMJW010000116.1, read on the forward strand.
GCTCCGTCGGCGTCGACCTCTACCCGGGTTTCAACGTCTTCGAGGTGGCGCGTCCGTACGCGCGCGCGCTGATGCTCGACCGCTTCACGCCAAGGCGGGTCGCCGCGCGCGCGCACCGCGAGGGCCGGGAGCTCTTCGGCGTCGCGCGCGAGCTGCCGTACCAGGTGCACGACGTCCTCCAGGAGATGCGCGACGGCCAGATCGAGGTCGGCTTCGTCCACAAAGGGCTCGACGAGTTCATGCACAAGCTCGACGTGGCGTTCAACCGGCTCGTGGTCGCGCTCGTCGTCGCCGGCGGGTTGCTCGGCTCGTCGCTGATCGGCATCTTCGCGACCGAGGGTCCGACGCTCTTCGGCGTCCACTTCCTGTCGGTGATCGGCTTCCTGATCTCCGGGTTCCTCGCCGCGTGGCTGCTGCTCGGCGTGATCCGGTCGGGCCGGCTCTAGGCGCGCGACCGCTCCTCGACGAGGAGCTTGAGCTGGCGGAGGCTGCGCTCGAGCGACGCCTGCGCCTGTCGTGCGGCCATCCCGCCGGCGAACCGGAGGAGCCCGCCGAGCTCGAGGTCGAGCGACGACGTCACGCGTGTCCGGCCGCCGTCCAGCTCCTCGAGCCGCGTGGACGCTCGGGCGGTGACGCCGGAACCGCGCATCTCGACGGTCACGGCGCGCGGCTCGTCGAGCTCGGCGACGGTGCTCTGGACGTCGACCCGGCGTCCGCCCGCCTCCATCGTCTCGCGGTAGCGCCCGCCGCCGAGGTCCTCGGACGCCACGAGCCCCGCGACCCACTGCAGGCGCCGCTCCGGGTCGACGAGCCACGCGAAGACGTCGCTCGCCGCCGCCTCGATCTCGACCGTCGCCTCGCTCCTCGCCACGTGTGCGATGTGCGCCGGCGGTGGGCTTCGCAAACGCGGCCGGCGAGGCCGTGGACGGTGTCGACGGCTGAGGACGATCTGTTGCAGACTCGGCGCAAAGGACGACTTTCGCGCCGCCTCCTGCTCCGTTAGCTTCGAGCCCATGAACGCGGCGCTCCTCCTTGCGGCTCCCGAGTGCGAGCCCGAGGCGCAGCTCGAACGGCGGCTCGCGGGTGACGGGTTCCGCGTCCTCAAGGCAGCCGCCGATCGCGAGGCGCTCGAGCTCGCCGAACGCGGCCGGCCCGACCTCGTGCTCGTCGACGAAGTCGACCTGTGCGCGCGGCTCCGCGAGGGCGAGCCGGGGCGGACGTGGGACCGGGACGTGCCGGTGATCGTGCTCGGGCCCGAGCGGTCTGACGCCTTCGATCGCGTTCGCGCCTTCGCGCGCGGGGCCGACGACTACGTGGGGATGCCACTCCTCTACGACGAGCTGGCCGCACGCATCCGGGCCGTGCTGCGACGGGTGCGCCCGGCGGCTCCGGAGCGCGTCGAGCTCGACGCTCTCGTGATCGACCGCGCCGCGCGGACGGTGGCGGTCGACGGGCGGCCGGTGCACCTCTCGGCGAAGGAGTTCGAGCTGCTCTCCCGGCTCGCGTCCGAGCCGAAGCGCGTCTTCAGGAAGGACGAGCTCCTCCGCGACATCTGGGGGTACCGGACGAGTGCGCGAACGAGGACGCTCGATTCGCATGCGTCGCGCCTGCGGCGGAAGCTCGCCGACGCGGCCGACGGCGTCGATCGGTACGTCGTGAACGTGTGGGGCGTCGGGTACCGGCTGCTCGACTGACAGGCGGCGGCCTCAGCGGCCGTCGGCGTAGCCGGGGCGTGCCTCCGGATAGCGCGGCAGCCCGTCGTCCGGCAGCGGCTCCCACGGCGCGGCGTAGGCCACGTACTGGTGCGACTGGGGCCGCACGCCCGGATCGCCGTCGATCGCGCCGAGCCGGACGCCCGTGTGGTCCGTGGTGCCGGCCTCGCGGCTGAAGAGCGCCGACCCGCACAGGCCGCAGAAGACCTTCTCGCGGCCGCCCGCGGGAGCCCACACCCGAAGCTCTTCCTCGCCGGAGACGATCCGGACGCTGCCGCTCGCCGCGCGCGCGTTGGCGGACGCCGCCGTCCCGCTTCGCCGCTGGCACCGGGTGCAGTGGCAGTAGCCGGCAGAGAGCAGCGGCTCGTCGATCTCGAACCGGACGGCGCCGCACCCGCAGCCTCCCGTGAGGACGCTCACGCCGCGAGCTTAGAGAAGCACGCCCTCGAGCTGGAGCAGCCGCTCCTTGACCTCGAGTCCGCCCGCGTAGCCTGTCAGGCTGCCGTTCGCGCCGACGACGCGGTGGCACGGCAGGACGATCGGAATCGGGTTGCGGTTCATCACCATGCCCACCGCCCGCGCGGCGCGCGGCGCCGCGACGCGCGCCGCGAGGCTGCCGTACGTCGTCGTCTCGCCGAACGGCACGCGCGCCAGCTCGTCGAGCACGCGGCGCGCGAACTCGGGCAGCGGCCGCGTGTCGACGTTGAGCTCGAAGCCGCGCCTCGTGCCGGCGAAGTACTCGTCGAGCTGCCGCCGTGCATCCGCGACGGCGCCGCTCGTCCGGAGGACGCGCGGCCCGAAGGTGCGCGCGAGCGCGTCGAGGTGCGCCTCGGGGTCGGCCGTGAAGGAGATCCGGCAGATGCCGCGCCCGCTCGCGGCGAGGAGCAGCGGCCCGATCGGCGAGGGCACGACGTCGTAGCCGACGTCGAGCACGCCCGCGGCCGCCGCCGCGTCGCGGAAGCGGCGGTCGAGTTCAGGGGAGACCGTCATGCGAGCTCCTTCCTGCGGAGCCGGCGGACGCCGGCCGAAGCAGCCTGGCGCGCTGCTTCCGGCGAAGAGCCGAGGGCACCCGCGATGTCGTCGTAGTCGAGGTCGTAGCCGTAGCGGAGCACGACGGCGGCCCGCTCCGTCGGCGGCAACTCGGATGCGAGGTGCTCGAGCTGCGCGTACGCCGGCCGTCCGTCCTCCCACGGGATCTCCGGCAGCTCCGGGACGGTGGCACGCGCGCGGCGGGCGTCGTCGATCACGAGCCGGCCCGCGATGGTGAGCACCCACGCCCGCAGGTGGTCGGCGTGCGCGAGGGAAGCGTACGACCGGAGCGCGCGCAGGAACGTCTCCTGGAAGAGGTCGTCCGCGGCGTCGCGCGGCAGCCGCCGGCGCAGGAAGGCGAGGACCGCGTCGCGGTGTTCGAGGTAGAAGCGCTCGAACGGTGGGGGAGACGTCACGTTCTCCATCATCCCTCTCAACGCGGCGCGCGCGGCATCTGTGAGAGTGCCGCCCATGCGGGTCGCCGTGATCGGCCACGTCGAGTGGGTCGAGTTCGCGCGTGTCGAGACGATGCCGCGCGCGGGCGCCATCGTGCACGCGACGGAGTGGTGGTCGCAGGCCGGTGGCGGAGGCGCGGTCGCGGCGCTGCAGCTCGCGCGGCTCGCCGACGAGGCGATCCTTTTCACCGCGCTCGGCGACGACGAGCTGGGCCGACGCGCAGCGGCCGAGCTCGAGGGGCGCGGGGTGCGGGTTCGCGCACAGTGGCGCTCCGACGCGCAACGCCGCGCGTTCTGCCACGTCGACGACGTCGCCGAGCGGACGATCACGGTGCTGGGTGACAAGCTGCGGCCCGACGGCGGTGACGGCACAGTGCCCTGGGAGGAGCTCGAAGGCGTCGACGCGGCGTACTTCGTGAGCGGCGACGCCGCGGCGCTGCGGCAGGCGCGGCGCGCGCCCGTCCTCGTCGCGACCTCACGCGAGCTCGCGACGCTCGCGGCCGGTGGCGTCGAGCTCGATGCGCTCGTCGGGAGCGGCGAGGACGAGGGCGAGCGGTACCAGCCCGGCGACCTCGATCCGGCTCCGCGCGTCGTCGTCACCACCGCCGGCGCTCTCGGAGGCTGGGCGCAGCCGGGCGGTCCCTTCCAGGCGGCCGCGCCGCCGGCCCCGGTGGAGGACGCCTACGGCTGCGGCGACTGCTTCGCCGCCGGGCTCACGTACGGCCTCGGCGCCGGGCTCGAGCTGAGCCAGACGCTCGCGCTCGCCGCCCGTTGCGGGGCCGCGGCCCTCGCGGGCCGCGGCGTCCACGCCGCCGCCGTCGAGCTCTGACGCCGCCTCCCGCCGCAGAGGCCCCCACGGAGCTTGTGTTGTTTCAACACAAGCACCCGCGCGGCCCGCACGAAAGATCACCCGTTTTGGGTGGACAAGTGGGTCATAGTGGTTTACAGTGGGGCGAAGTGGGAGACAGCACGAGCGTGAAACGAGGCCCCAGTCAATGTTCTTCGGCCAGTACGAGCACACGATCGACGACAAGAACCGCCTCACGCTCCCTGCGCGCTTTCGTGACGCGTTGTCCGGCGGCGTCGTGCTCACGCGCGGGCTCGACGAGTGCCTCGACGTCTTCACCCGCGTCGACTGGGATCGCCTGGTCGAGCAGCGGCTCGCGCCGCTCGACCCGTTCTCCAAGGAGGCACGGGAGCTGAAGCGCTTCTTCTTCGCCGCCGCGGCCGACGCCGAGCTCGACAAGCAGGGGCGTGTGCTCGTGCCGCCCGCGCTCGCGAAGCACGCCCGGCTCGGCCGGGAGGTCGTTGTGGCGGGCGTCCACGACCACCTCGAGATCTGGGACCGCGAGCTCTGGGCCGACCACGTCACGAAGGTTGAAGGGAGCGCAGACGATGTTGCCGAACGTCTTGCAGACAAGCGCGTCTGACCACGTCCCCGTGCTCGCCGCCGAGGTGCGCGAGCTGCTCGGGGTGAAACCGGGCGAGACGGTCGTCGATGCCACCTTCGGTGCGGGCGGCCACGCGACGCTTCTCGCCGGCGATCTCGGCGGCGAGGGGAAGCTGATCGCGATCGACCGCGACCCAACGGCGCGCACCTACTTCGACCAGTTCAAGGCGCGGACGCGCGTCTCCGCGCGGCTCCTCCGCGGCGAGTTCTCGCTCGTCCTGAGCCAGCTCGCGGCGAACGATGTGCAGGCCGACGCGATCCTGCTCGACCTCGGCGTCTCCTCGATGCAGCTCGATCGTGCGGAGCGCGGGTTCTCGTACGCGACCGACGCGCCGCTCGACATGCGCATGGATCCGTCGGCCGAGCTCTCCGCCGCCGAGCTCGTGAACGGCGCGGACGAGCGTGAGCTGACGCTCGTCTTCCGCCGCTACGGCGAGGAGCGCTACGCGAAGCAGATCGCACGGGCGATCGTGCGCCGCCGCGCCGAGCGGCCGTTCGAGCGGACGGGCGACCTCGTCGACGTCGTCAAGCACGCGATCCCCACGCCCGCGCGGTTCGGCGACGGCCACCCGGCGAAGCGCGTCTTCCAGGCGCTGAGGATCGCGGTCAACGACGAGCTCGGCGCGCTCGAGGCGGCGCTGCCGGCTGCCGTCAGGATGCTGCGCCCCGGCGGCCGCCTCGCGGTGATCAGCTTCCACTCGCTGGAGGACCGGATCGTGAAGCGCTACTTCCGCGAGCAGGCGCGCGGCTGCACGTGCCCGCCGGACTTCCCCGTGTGCGTCTGCGGACACGAGCCGGTGCTGCGCGAGATCACCCGGAAGCCGGTCCGGCCTTCGGCGCGGGAGCTCGAGCACAACCCCCGCTCGGCCTCGGCGAAGCTCCGCGTGGCGGTGAAGGTCGGCTGATGGTGAGCTGGGCGGGTACCGCACGCGCCGAGACGGCTCCGCTGCCGCGGCGGCGACCGGCGACACGTCCGGCGCCGGCACGGGAGGCGCCCGCGCGTTCCGCTCCTCGTGCGCGGCCGTTCGGTGGCGTCGTGTGGATCGTCCTTGCGGGCGCCCTCCTCGCAGGCGTCGTCGCGATCAACGTGGCCGTCCTGCAGCTGAACGTCCGGCTCGACGAGCTCGGTCGCGAGCGCACGGAGCTCCGCGACGACAACGCACGGCTTCGCTCGCAGCTCTCGAGCGCCTCCGCCGCAGCACGCATCGAGGGTCAGGCGCGGGCGCGGCTCGGCCTCGTCCCGGCCGACGCTGCGACGACCTCGTACGTGGACCTGACGCCGAAGCGGTGACGCCGCGCGTCGCGAACCGGCGGATCCGGCTGCTCCTGGCGGTCGCCGTCGTCGTCTTCGCCGGGACGCTCGCACGCGCCGTTTGGCTGCAGGGCGTGCAGGCCGGGACGTTCGCGCAGATGGCGTCGAGCCAGCACCGCGAGACGAAGGTCGTCCCCGCGGGGCGAGGCACGATCTTCGACCGGACGGGCGAACCGCTGGCGATCGGCCAGCAGGCGACGACGATCTACGCCGACCCGCGGCGTGTGCGCGACCCGCGCGCGACGGCGCTCGCGGTCGCGCGCATTCTCGACCTGGATCCGAACGCGCTGCACCCGCTGCTCGCCGACCGCTCGAGGCACTTCGTCTTCGTGCAGCGGAAGGCCGACCCGGCAAAGGCCGCGAAGCTCGAGGCGCTGGCATTGCCCGGGATCGAGTTCTACGCGGAGGAGCTGCGCGCGTATCCGCAGCGGACGGTCGCGGCGCATGTGCTCGGCTTCGCGGGGCTCGACAACGAGGGGCTAGAGGGCCTCGAGAAGGCGCTCGACCGCGAGCTCGCCGGGAAGCCGGGGTCGAAGACGATCGTCAAGGACCCGCTCGGGCAGGTGATCGACGAGATCGAGTCGAAGCCGGAGCGCCCGGGCGCCGACGTCTTCCTCACGCTCGACCACCGGATGCAAGCGAACGCCGAAGCGGTGCTGAAGGAGACGATCAAGAGCACACGCGCCCGCGGCGGCACGGCGATCGTGCTCGACCCGCGCACCGGCGCGATCCTCGCGATGGCGAACGCGCCGACCTTCGACCCGAACCGGTTCTCCGTCAGCAAGCTCGACGCGCGGCGGAACCGCGCGATCACGGACACGTACGAGCCGGGCTCCACGTTCAAGCTGGTGACGGTCGCCGCGGCGCTCTCCGAGAAGCTCGTGACGCCGATGACGCCGTTCACGCTCGAGACGTCGATCCGCGTCGCAGACCGGATCATCAACGAGCACGAGCCGCGGGCGACGCAGCGGATGACCGTGGCGCAGATCCTGTCGCAGTCCTCGAACGTCGGGACGATCACGCTCGCGCAGATGCTCGGGAAGGAGCGCGTGCTCGACTGGATCGACCGCTTCGGCTTCGGCAAGCCCACAGGGGTCGACTACCCGGGCGAGTCCGGCGGGATCCTGCCGTCGTACTGGTCGGGGTCGACGATCGGGAACGTGCCGATCGGCCAGGGAATCGCGGTGACGGCGCTCCAGATGGCGGCGGCGTACGGCGCGATCGCAAACGGCGGCGTCCTCCATCAGCCGCACCTCGTCGACCGTGTCGACGGCCGCCGGCGGCCTCTGCGACCGGGACGGCGGGTCGTGTCCGCCACGGTCGCTGCCCAGGTCATGACGATGCTGCGTGACGTCGTCTCGGCCGAGGGCGGAACCGGCGCCGCCGCCGCCGTCCCCGGCTACACGGTCGCCGGCAAGACCGGCACCGCGGCCAAGCCGGAGCCGGGCGGCTACTCGACGTCCCGGTACGTCGCCTCGTTCGCGGGCGTCGTCCCCGCGAAGGATCCGCGGCTCGTCATCCTCGTGTCGATCGACGAGCCGAAGACGGCGATCTGGGGCGGCGTCGTCGCCGCGCCCGCCTTTTCGAAGATCGCCCAATTCGGCCTCCGCTACCTCGAGATCCCGCCGGACGCGACGCCGCAGCAGCCCTAGCCGCGGCTACGGCGGCTTGTGTTGTTTCAACACAAGCAATTGTGCGGCGTAGACGTCGGTGAGGTGGGCGAGCGCCCGCCGGAGATCGTTCACGTACGGCGAGACGAGCGCCTTCAGCACACCGGCTGCGGCTGCGCGCGTCGCTTCCTTCGCGGCCGCAGCCGCGCGGCACGCGCGAACGAGGTGCCGGACCATGTGGTACCCGGGGCGCGGCAGACCGAGGCGCGGTGCGGCGCGGCCGACCTGCCGCCACGTCTCCGCCATCGGCAGCGCTGGGTCGTCGAGAGCGACGACGAGCGCGAGGTAACGGTGGTCGAGGGCAGGCACGGCGAACCGCACCTCCCGAGGATGCCAGCGAGGCTCGGGCCGAAGTGTGCCGTTTCTGTGACTTCGCGCCGCACGAGAGCTTGTGTTGAAACAACACAAGCTGTGCCGTCTCCGCGGCGGCCGCGATCAGTTCTCGAACGCGAGCCCGAGCCGCGAGAGCTGCTCGTTCTCGTACCGCCCCTCGACCGTTGCCTCGAGGTCGAACTCGTCGACGAGATCCGGCTCCTTCCCTGCGAGCTCGCGGACGCGGGACGGCATCACCTGGTCGGCGGCCTCGCGCGACTCGAAGAGGTAGAACGCGCCCCACCGATCGCCCGCTTCGTCCGAGATCCACGCTTTGAAGCGGAGGCCCGGCACCTCTGTGAACGCGACCACGGACTCGTCGCGCAGGTAACGGCGCAGCTCGGCGATCGACGTCATCGAGTCGGCGAGGTTCCAGAGAACGATGCGAACGACCATGTGAGGGGCGGCCCACCGGGCCACCCCTCACGGTAATGCCTACGGGCCAGGCGGCGGAGCCGCGGGTGCGTTCGGGACGCTCGAGATGAAGCCCAGCATCGACGGGATGTCGATCCGCTGGGAGTACGTCACGCCCGCGCAGTTCGGGTTGACGCTGAACGACGTGATCGCCGCGATCGTGTCGCCCACGAAGCTCGGTCCGCCGGAGTCACCCGCGCAGACGCCGCCCTGCGCCGCCGAGAGCTTCAGGTACTCGCGGGAGAGGACGCCGTGCCCAGGGACGACCGACTGCTCGACCCACCGCCGCTCGCCGATCTGGCCCGCGAAATCCTTCGGCCGAACCTGGAGCCCGTAGCCGACGGAGACGACCTTCTGGCGTTTTCCGAGTCGGTCGTTGAAGCCGAGCTCCGGCAGTTCTCCATAGGGCTCCGGCATCGGCCCGAACGTCTGCACGATGGCGACGTCGTCCTTGTCGATCCCGGGAACGCCGCCGGAGCAGCCGGGGCACCAGCCGTCGTATGGCCGGAAAATCCCCGCCATTGACGGGCCCGCTGCCAGGGAGTCGCCGAAGAAGAGGAGGACCTCGACGCCGGGCGGGAAGCAGTGCGCCGCGGTCAGGAATCGGAACTCCGAGATCTTCGTCCCGGAGCACAGGTAGTTGTTCCCCTCGCGGTCCTGCCAGAACGCGGCGCCCACCATTGGGTGCGCGCCGTTGTCGGGCTTGCCATCGAGGATCGCGTTCGCCGGCGCCGCCGCGAACGCACCCAACGCCGCAGAGACGACCGCCGCCGCAAAGAGCAGTCTTTTCATTTCCACCTCTCCCAAGGTTGGTGCCGCTGCACCGCAGCGTCGCCGCCGCCGCCCGCGGTGTCACCCCCCGAAAGGGGGAGCGCCGCTACATCCGGAAGACGCCGAACGTCGACTCCGGGATCGGCGCGTTCAGTGCAGCCGAGATTCCGAGCGCGAGCACCCGCCGCGTGTCGAGCGGGTCGATGATGCCGTCGTCCCAGAGGCGCGCCGTCGAGTAGTACGGATTGCCCTCGCGCTCGTACTTCGCGCGGATCTCGTCCGGGTCGGCGTCGCCGACCATCGTCAGAACCGTCGCCGCCTGCTCGCCGCCCATCACCGAGATCCGCGCGTTCGGCCACATCCACAGTTGCCGCGGCTCGTACGCGCGGCCGCACATCGCGTAGTTCCCGGCCCCGAACGAACCGCCGGTGACGACGGTGAACTTCGGGACGTCCGCGCAGGCCACCGCCATGACGAGCTTGGCGCCGTCGCGTGCGATGCCGCTCTCCTCGTACTCCTTGCCGACCATGAACCCCGTGATGTTCTGCAGGAAGACGAGCGGGATCCGCCTCTTCGCCGCGAGCTCGATGAAGTGCGCGCCCTTTTGTGCCGACTCCGCGAAGAGGACGCCCTTGTTGGCGAGGATCCCGACCGGGAAGCCCTCGATTCGCGCGAACCCGCACACGAGGGTCTCGCCGTAGAGCGCCTTGAACTCGGCGAAGCGTGAGCCGTCGACGAGCCGCGCGATCACCTCGTGCGCGTCGAGCTCGTGCTTGAAGTCCTCCGGTACGAGCCCGTAGAGATCGCCGGGATCGACGGCAGGCGGTTCGGGCGCAGCGACCTCCCACGGCGCCTCCTTGCGGCGGTGGAGCTGCCGGACGATCTGTCGCGCCACCGCGAGGGCATGCTCGTCTGAGGTTGCGTAGTGGTCGGCGACGCCGGAGCGGCGCGTGTGGACGTCCGCGCCGCCCAGTTCCTCCGCGCTCACCTCCTGACCCGTCGCCGCCTTCACGAGCGGCGGGCCGCCGATGAAGATCGTCCCCGTGCCCTTGACGATGATCGTCTCGTCGCACATCGCCGGCACGTAGGCGCCTCCCGCGGTGCACGAGCCCATCACGACCGCGATCTGCGGGATCCCGCGCGCCGACATCCGCGCCTGGTTGAAGAAGATGCGGCCGAAGTGGTCGCGGTCCGGGAAGACCTCGTCCTGCAGGGGCAGGAACGCGCCGCCGGAGTCGACGAGGTAGAGGCAGGGGAGGTGGTTCTGGAGAGCGACCTCCTGCGCGCGAAGGTGCTTCTTCACGGTGAGCGGGAAGTACGAGCCGCCTTTCACGGTCGCGTCGTTCGCGACGACGACGCACTCCTGACCCTCCACGACGCCGATGCCCGTCACGATGCCCGCGGACGGCGCTGCGTCGTCGTAGACACCCCACCCCGCGAGCGCGTTCAGCTCGAGAAACGCCGTACCGGGGTCGACGAGGCGGTCGATCCGCTCGCGCGCCGGCAGCTTCCCTCGCGAGCGGTGACGCTCGACCGCCCGTTCGCCGCCCCCGCGCGCGACGGCGGCGGTGCGCTCCCGCAGTTCCTCCACGAGCGCCTGCATCCGCTCTGCCCGGCGCGCGAACGTCTCGTCGCGCTCGACGTGCGAGGTCAGCAGAGCCACGCCGCTGAGCCTAACGTCGGTACGGTCGCGCCGTGACGGTCGTCCTCCTGCACGGCCTCGGCGTCGGCCAGCGGTACTTCGACCCGCTGGCGGCCGAGCTCGAGGGCGAGCTCGTGCGCCCGGAGCTGCGCGACCCGCTCCCGATCGCGGAGCTCGCGGCGCGCGTGGAGGCCGCCCTCCTCGAACGAGCTTGTGTTGTTTCAACACAAGCTCGCGCCGTCGTCGTCGCGAACTCGATGGGGTGTCAGGTCGCGGTCGAACTCGCGATCGCGCGCCCCGACCTCGTAGCGGCGATCGTGCTGGTCGGGCCGACCGTCGATCCCGCGGCACGGACGATGCCCGCCCAGATCGGCCGGCTCCTGTCGAGCGCATGGTTCGAGCCGCTGCGCCTGATCGCGATCGTCGTCCGCGACTACTTCGTCACCGGCCCCGTCGCCACGCTGCGTCAGGCGCGGCACGCGCTCGCGCACCGCATGGAGGAGCGCCTGCCGAGGGTGGATGTCCCCACGGTCGTCGTTCGCGGCGCGCACGATCGGCTGTGTCCCGACGACTGGGCGCGCAGAGTCGTCTCGCTGCTCCCGGACGCGCGACTCGAGACCGTCGCCGGCGCAGCGCACGCAGCGCACTTCTCGCACGCGGCGGCCGTCGCCGCCGTCGTCAGTCGCCTGCGCGGAGGAACGCCAGCAGCTCGCGCGTGAGGTCGTGGGGACGCTCGACCATCGGCACGTGACCGGTGTCGAGTTCGCGGACGATGCCCTGCGGCAGCGCGCGCACGAGCTCGTCGCCGTGCGCCGGGGGCACGAGCGGGTCCCGGCGGCCGACGAGGACGAGCGTCGGCGCCCTCACCGCCGACACGTCCGCGCGCACGTCGGCCGAGAGGAGCGCGAGCGCGGCTGTCCCGATCGTGACGGGGCCCGAGCGTGCGGCGTCGCG
>DATMJW010000117.1:0-11835 GCA_035553355.1 Gaiellaceae bacterium
TTCCCTCCCACATCGTCGCCAACCAGGAGAACACCTTCACTCCGGTCGGGACGGCGATGATCATCGAGGTGACCATCATCGGGACGCGCAGCCACGGCGCCATGCCCGCGACGAACATGTGGTGCGCCCAGACGCTGAAGCCGAGGACGAGGATCGCCATCAGCGAGAGCGCCATCAGCCGGTAGCCGAACACCGGCTTGCGCGAGAAGACCGCGACGACCTCGCTGATGATCCCGAAGCCGGGCAGCATCATGATGTAGACGGCCGGGTGCGAGTAGAACCAGAAGATGTGCTGGTAGCCGAGCACGTAGCCGCCTTCGGACACGTCGAAGAAGCCCATGTGCATCAGCCGGTCGAACATGTTGAAGAACTGCGAGCCGGCGATGAACGGCGTCGCGAAGACGACGAGGAGCGACGTCGTGAAGTTCGCCCACACGAGCAGCGGCATGCGCCAGAAGGTCATCCCCGGCGCGCGCATGGTGATGATCGTGACCAGGAAGTTGAGCGCGGTCATGATCGAACTCGCGCCCGCCCACTGGACGCCCATGTTGAAGAAGATCTGCCCCATCGGCGCCTCGGTGGAGAGCGGCGGGTAGGCCGTCCAGCCGGACGCGAACGCGCCGCCCGGCGCCAGGAAGCTCGCGACGAGCATCAGGCCGGCGATCGGGAGGAGCCAGAACGAGAGCGCGTTCAGGCGGGGGAACGCCATGTCCGTCGCACCGAGCATCAGCGGCACCGCGAAGTTCGCGAGGCCGGCGAACGCGGGGATGATGAAGAGGAAGATCATCAGCGCCGCGTGCATCGAGATGAGGCCGTTGTAGGCCTGGCCGTCGACGAACTGCAGGTCCGGCTGCGCGAGCTCGGCGCGGAAGAGCATCGCCGCGAGGCCGCCGAGCACGAAGAAGACGAAGACGGTGACGAGGTACTGGACCCCGATCACCTTGTGGTCCGTGTTGATCCGGAAGTAGTCGCGCCAGCTGTGCGCCCCGTGGCTCGAGTGGTCCTCCGGACGTGTCGGCCGCCCCGAGATGTAGTAGAGCCAGTAGTCGAACGAGCCGAGGCCGGCGAGGAAGCCGATCGGCGCCGTCGTCATGAAGGCGACGGTCGCGACGACGTTCCACTCGAGGATCGGCTCGTAGCCGCCGAGCCAGCGGAAGAAGGCGACGATGCCGATGCCGAGCGCCGCGAAGACGATCGTCATCCAGGTCGCGCGCAGCCAGCCGGGCGCCGTCAGGCGGCGCAGGCCGGTCGGCGACGGCGCGTGCCCGTGTGCCGCGTGGTGGTGGGTGTGCTCGGTCTGCGTCATCCGCGCTGGCCCTCGACCAGATACTGCACGAGCGCGTCGAGTTGCTCGTCGGTGAGGGAGCGGTCGTACGTCTTCGGCATCACGTCGCCCTGGAAGCCCTCGGCGAGGCGCTTCTCAGGGTCGACGATCGACTCGTGGATGAACGCCTCGAGGTCGAGGCCGGCGTTCTCGGCCGCGCCGGCGAGGTCGTCGAGCGGGGGCCCTACCTGCGCGTCGGTCCCCGCCGGCTCGAACGCGTGGCAGCTCCCGCACCCGGTGGCGGTGAAGATCTCCTCGCCGGTGTCGCCGCCCTGTCCCGGCTCGGCGGCCGGGCCGGCCGCGAGGCGCTCGAGGAACGCCTGGTAGTCCTGCTCGTTCACGACCGTGACGGCGGCGCGCATCGTCGCGTGCCCGAGGCCGCAGAGCTCGGTGCAGACGACCGAGAAGCTGCCCACCTTCGTCGGCGTGATCGCGAGCGTCGTCTCGATGCCCGGGACGGCGTCCGACTTCTGCCCGAACTCGGGCACCCAGAACGAGTGGATCACGTCCTGCGCGTGCAGCGTCAGCTTCACCGGCCGGTTGACGGGGAGGACGAGCTCGCCCGAGCGGAGCGGCTCGCCGTCCTCGTTCGGGTAGTCGAACGCCCACGCGAACTGCTGCGCCGTGACGCCGACGCGGAGCGGGTTGTCGCCCGCGTCGTCGTTCTTCGCGAGCACGATCGCGCTGACGACGGAGATCGCGGTGACGAGAACCGCGGGAACCGCCGTCCAGACGATCTCGAGGCCGGTGTGGCCGTGGACGGGAGGTCCGTCGCGCTCGTCGTCCGGCGCCGCGCGGAACTTGAGGACGCAGTACGTGATGATCGCCGCGACGATCGCGAAGATCCCGATGCAGATGACGGTCGTGAACCAGAACGTGAACTCGATCCGATCCATCTGCTCCGACGCCGACGGCGGGAGCCACGGGATCAAGACGGCGATGAGCGAGGCGACCGTCCCCGCCAGCACGCCGTAGATCACCATCCGGACGATCGAGCCCCTGCGCACCGCGATCGAGCCTACCTGAACGCCCGCACCCGAACCCGGGCCTCATGCGTTGTATTCGCGAGCCCCGGGAACATGGGGTTCACCCCCGCTACGAAGGAGGAACGAACGTGGGTCTTGGAGTCAGCATCTTCCTGATCGCGCTCGGCGCGATCCTGACGTGGGCGGTCAACGCCACCGTCTCGGGGCTCGAGCTGACGACGATCGGCGTCATCCTGATGATCGTCGGCATCATCGGCCTCGTCCTCTCGATGATCTTCTGGTCGTCGTGGGGCGGCTTCGCGTCGAGCCGCCGCCGCACCACGTACGTCGAGGACGGCCCGCCTTACTAGGCCGACCACGAGACGCGACGCACTCTCAGAGGCGGCCCCCGGGCCGCCTCTTCTCGTTGTGGGCCGCCGCCCGCTACGCGAGCGGGAGCTCGAACACGAACGTGGAGCCCGCGCCGGGCGCGGACTCGACCCAGATGCGGCCGTCCATGCGGCGGACAATCTCGCGGCAGATGTAGAGCCCGAGCCCGGTGCCGCCGACGCCGCGGGTGAGGTCGGGGTCGAGGCGGTAGAACTTCTCGAAGATCCGCGTCTGCTCGGCGGCGGGGATCCCGAGGCCGCGGTCGCTGACGCTGAACCGCATGCGGTTCCCGACCGGCGCCAGCGACACCTCCACCGGGCCTCCGTCGGGCGAGTACTTGATCGCGTTCTCGACGAGGTTCACGAGCACCTGGCGCAGCTTGTCCTCGTCTGCGGCGATCGCGGGCAGGTCGTCCGGCGCGTGCAACGACAGCGTGATCTTCGGCGGCAGGTGCGCGCCGGCTGCGGCGAGCACCTCCTCCGTGAGGCGACGTGCATCCGCGCGCCCGATCGCGACCTCGACCACGTCGGAGTCGAGGCGGCTCGCGAGCAGGATGTCGTTGACGATCCGCGCCAGCCGCTCGGCCTCACCGGAGACGACCGACAGCATCCCTTCGCGCTGCTCGCTCGTCAGCGGGACGTCCTGGCGCCGGAGCGTCATCGCGGCGCCGTAGATCGCGGCGAGCGGCGTCCTCAGCTCGTGCGAGACCGTCGAGACGAAGTCGCTCTTGATCCGCTCGACGGCGCGCTCCTCCGTCGAGTCGCGGAAGGCGTAGACGGTGCCCTCGCGGAACCTGACCCCCGAGATCGAGAGCCAGAGCTCGCGCCCGTCGACCTCGAGCGGCACGGTCTCGGCGCGAGCGGATCGTGCCTCGGGTCCGGCGACGGGAATCCGCTCGGAGACGTCCGTCCACCCCGGCACCACCTCCGCCAGCGACGCCCCGAGGACGTCGTCCTCCGACCGGCCGAAGATCGCGGCGGCAGCGGGGTTCCAGAGCCTGACGACGCCGCCATCGTCGAGCAGGAAGACGCCGTCGGCGACGAACTCGAGCGCCTGTGCGGCCTGCGCGCGCCGCGCGAGCTCCTCCTGCGTGCGCCGCTCCTCGGTGATGTCGCGGAACTCGACGACCGTCCCCACGGCGATGCCGTCCCTGAAGATCGGGCTCGCGGCTGCCCTGACCGGGAAGAAGGTGCCGTCCTTGCGGACGAAGAGATCCTCGTACGGCTCGACCGTCTTCTCGCGGATGATCGCGCGGTCGATCGGGCACTCCTCCATCGGGTACGGCGTTCCGTCCGGGCGCGTGTGGTGCACGGCGTAGTGGAGCGGCCGATCGCGGATCTCGTCCAGCGTGTACCCCGTGATCTCGGTCGCAGCCTGGTTCATGTAGGTCGGGTGGCCGCGGTCGTCCATCATGAAGAGCGCCGAAGCGGCGTTCTCGGTGACCGTCGTGAGCAGGCGGCTCTGGTCGTCGAGCGCCTTGAAGAGGAGGGCGTTGTCGACCGCCACCGCGGCGCGGCGCGCGATCTCCTGCGCGAGCTCGAGCTCGCTCGGCCCGAACGTGCGGCCGGAGTCGCCGGTCGCGGCCAGGCTGATCGCGCCGAGCGTGCGCCCGCGCGCGACGAGCGGGACGATCAGCGTCGAGCGGATGTCGAGCTGCTCGAGGACGGGGACGATCGCGGGACGGTGCCGGGCGACGGCCTCGAGCATCTCCGGCGTCACCGCGGGCACGACCTCGGGCTCGCCCGTCCGGATCACCGCAGCGATCCCGTAGGGCGCATCCGGCATCGGCGGGAACTCGCGCGTCAGCTGTTCCGCCCAGCGCGTCTTCTCGCTGTCGGCGTGCGCGACGCCGACGATCCTGATCGAGCCGTCCTCGTCGCGGATCGCCACCGAGCACCAGTCGGCGAGGCGCGGCACCGAGAGCTGCGCGAGGCGGCTGAGCGTGGCGTCGTAGTCGAGCGACGAGGCGAGGGTAGCGCTCGCCTCCGCGAGCACGCGCAGCCGCTCGACGCTCTGCCGCTCCTCCGTGATGTCGCGGAAGGACCACAGGTACCCGTAGTACTCGCCCTCGGGCCCGTGGACGGCCGCCCCGTACCGGTCGATGACGCGGCCGTCGCGTAGCTCCACCTCCTCGCGGGCGACCTCGTCGACGTGCTCGTAGTGGTGCCGCACGCGAGCGATGAACTCCTCGGGGTCGCGCACCTGCGTCAGCGCGTGCTCGAGCGCCGCCGCATCGTTCCCGCTCTCGAGCACGTCCGGGGGCAGTCTCCAGAGCTCCGCGAAGCGCTGGTTCCACGACACCATCGCCCCGTCCGGCGCCACGAGCAGCAGACCGTCGAGCGAGGACTCCTGCTGCGCCTCGAGAACCGAGGTGCGGAACTCGAGCTCACGGAAGAGCGCGGCGTTCTCGATCGCAATCGAGGCGCGGTTCGCCAGCTCCGCCGCGAGCTCGACGTCGCTCTCGGTGTAGCGACCCGCGACCTGCGACCCCAGGGTCATCACGCCCAGCGTCTCGCCGCGCGAGACGAAGGGCACGAAGATCATCGAGCGCGACCCGACCGTGCGGAACGACTCGGCGTCGAGCCCGAGCGCCTCGAGCTCCGCGACGAACTCGTCGTCGACGGTGGCGACGAGCCGCGGCTCGCCGCGGCGGAGGACCTGCTCGACGAGCGGCGGCGAGGCCTCGTCGAACGAGTACGTCTCGGGCATCCCGCCCATCAGCCGCTCGCGCTCTGGGTCGACGTGCGAATAGGCGACGCGGACGAGGCCATTGCCGTTCGCGAGGAAGATGTTGCAGGCGTCCGCGATCCGCGGCACGACGACGCGCGCGACGCGGCGGAAGATCTCGTCACGGTCGAGCGACGACGAGAAGAGCTCGCCGGCCTCGGCGAGGAGGCGCAGCCTGTCGTCGGCGCGCTTGCGGTCCGTGATCTCCATGAGGACGGCGCCGACGCCGATCGTCCGCCCGTCGACGGTACGCACCGGGTAGCAGCTCGTCAACCAGTGGCGTTCGTTGCCGGGGCCGCCGACATCCACGTCGGTCGCCTCGTGGTGCACCGACGGCTCGCCCGTCTCGAGCACGCGGCGGTACCGAGCCTCCAGCACGTCCGCGAGGCCCGGCACGACCTCGCGCACCGTCTTCCCGACGTGCTCCTCCGGCGACAACCCGTTCAGCGTCGCGAGCGCGTCGTTGACGCGCACGTAACGGAGGTCGGAGTCCCAGAAGCCGATGCCGACGGGGGCCGACAGGAGGAGCGAGTCGAGCAGCGCGAGCGACGAGCCGACCTCCGTGTAGAGGCGCGCGTTGTCGACGGCGACGGCGATGCGCCGCGCGACCTCCGTCACGAACTCGGCGTCGGCGGGGCCGTAGCGGCGGCCGGAGTCGCCGGCGCCGAGCGAGATCGTGCCGAACGTCCGCCCGCCCGCCACGAGCGGGACGACGAGGTAGGAGGACGGGTCGAGCTCGCGGTAGAGGCGGAAGTGATCGTCGTCGGTCGCCGCCTCGCGCAGGACGTCCTCGTCGACCGTAGGGATGAGCAGCGGCTCGTTCGACGCGAGCACCCGGCTCGCCGGATGCGCGTCGTTCGCCTGCGGCGGGTAGCGCCGGCGGATCTCGCGCAGGATCTCGGCACGGCCGGGATCCACGTGCTCGAGCACGGCGAGGCGGAGGCCGCCGTCGGGCTCGAGCAGGTCGACGAGGCAGTAGTCCGCGAGCGCCGGCACCATCAGGCGCCCCAGCTGCGCGAGCGTCTCGTCGAAGTCGAGCGAGCCCGCGAGGATCGCGCTCGCCTCGCTCAGGAACCGCAGCCGGTCCTCGGCGATCTTGCGGTCGGTGATCTCGTGGAAGGTGTTGATCGCGAGTCGGATCGCGCCGTCCTCTCCGACGATGGGCGCCGCGCGCACGATCGACCACCGCTCCTCCCCCGTCTCGCGGCTGCGGTAGCAGACGACGAACTCGTTCTCGCCCTCTCCCCGCAGCGCCCGCCGGCCGGGCAGCAGCTCGAGGTCGAGCGGCCGCCGGTGCTCGTCGAGGATCTCGAACCGTTCGAGGATCGCCGCGGCCGGTGCGGCCAGGAGCTGCTCCGCCTCCCCGTAACCGATCAGTCGCGCCGCGGCGGCGTTCGCGTAGACGATCCGGCCGTGGCTGTCCTGGACCGTGATCCCGTCGGCGACACCGCGGAAGATCGCCTCCAGCTCTGCACGCGACGCCCGCAGCCGGTCCTCGGCGCGCCGCCGCTGCGTCGCGGACGCGAGGTGGCTCGCGATCGTCTGCGCCACCTGGATCTCGTCGTCGGCGAACTCGTGCGGCTCCGGGAAATAGAGCATGTACTTCCCGATCACACCGCCCTCGTGGACGAGCGGGACGAACACGAGCGCCCGGATCCCCTCGGCCTCGAAGACGGGCAGGAGGTCGGCGAGCTCCGCGTCGAGGTGGACGTCGGGCACGAGGATCGGCTCGGCGCCCGTGTCGCCGGGGCGCCACGGCGAGTGCCCGTCGACGGTCGCCCGGTACTCGTCGGAGAGGCCGCGCCAGGCACGGAAGCGCATCACGCCGCCGTCGTCGAAGAGGAGGATGGACGCCCGCGTGGCGCCGACGGCGCTCTCGAGCGCGGCCAGCGCCGCGTCGAAGATCTGGTCGAGGGAGGACGCGCGCCCGACGACCTCCGCCATCCGGAAGACGGCGGCGAGCCGGTCGCGCTCCTGCTCCACGCGTTCGTAGAGCCGCGCGTTCTCGACAGCTGCCGACGCCATCTGCGCGAGCTGCACCAGCATCGCCTCGTCCTCGGCGGTGAAGTCGCCGCCGTCGAGCTTGTCCGAGAGCTGGATGAGGCCGATGTTGGCGCCGTCGCGGCCGACGAGCGGCGCGGCGAGCCAGCCGCGCATAGGCGGGTGCTCGAGCGCGTGCCGGCCGAAGTTGCGGAACGCGGGATGCGCCTCGAGCTCCGCCTGCGTGAGCCGCATCGGCCGGTTCTCGCGACAGACGATGGCGTAGATCCCCGAACCGTCCGGCGGCGCACCGTAGTCGCGCCACTCGGCGTACCGCTCGGAGAGCGCGACGGCGTTGATGGCCTGAGCCCAGCTGCCGGACAGGGTCATGCTCGAGACCGCCTGATGCGCGCCGATCGTCTCACGCGCCTGCGCCGTGATCACCTGCAGGAGCTCGTCGACGGAGAGCGTCGAGTTCAGGAGGAGCGCGGCCGAGGCCAGCCGGTGGATCTGGTCCGTGCGGCTGCCGCCGGCTGCCGGTGTCGCTGCACGATCCTGGCCTTCGCGGACGGACAACCCGATGCGACCCCCTGGGCAGGCGTGGATGCCCGTCGGATCTTAGCCGCGCGGGGGCGCGAGCTACAGGGGCGGCCGCGGAAAAGCCGCCGAAAAGGAGGCAAAGGTGGGCCGTGTAGGGATCGAACCTACGACCTTGGGATTAAGAGTCCCCTGCTCTACCAGCTGAGCTAACGGCCCCGGCGGCTCACTAGTCTAGCGACGCATGAAGGTGCTGACCGTCGTGGGGAACCGGCCCCAGTTCATCAAGGCGGCACCGCTCTCGCTCGCGCTCCGGGAGGCGGAGATCGACGAGGTGTCGCTGCACACGGGGCAGCACTACGACGCGGAGATGTCGGCCGTCTTCTTCGACGAGCTCGGGCTCGCCGCGCCGAGGTACTCGCTCGACCTGCGCAGCTCGGACGCCGCCGCGATGCAGCCGGGCATCGCCGCCGCGCTCGCAGCGGAGCGGCCGGACTGGGTGCTCGTGTTCGGCGACACGAACTCCACGGCCGCCGGGGCGCGTGCCGCCGTCGCGGCCGGAATCCCCGTCGCGCACGTCGAGGCGGGCCTGCGAAGCGGTGACCTCGGCATGCCGGAGGAGCGGAACCGGATCGAGGTCGACCGGGTCGCGGACCTCCTGCTCTGCCCGGACGAGCGGTCGCGTGCGGTCCTCGCGGCCGAAGGCGTCGCGGGCACGGCCGTCGTGGTCGGCGACGTGATGGCCGACGCGGCCCGGCTCTTCGCGCCGGTGGCACGCCAGCGGTTCTCCCCGCCGCGCGAGCCGCGCACCTACGTCCTCGCGACGATCCACCGCGAGGCGAACGTCGCCGCGCCGCGGCTGCGCCGCATCGTCGCGGGCCTGAACCGCCTCGACGAGCCCGTCCTCTTCCCCGCCCACCCGCGCACGCGGGCCGCGCTCGAGGCCGAGGCGATCGCGCTCGCACCCCACGTCGAGCTGATGCCGCCGCTCGGGTACCTCGAGCTCGCGGCGGCGGCGTCCGCCGCCCGCGTCGTCGTCACCGACTCCGGCGGACTCCAGAAGGAGGCGTACTGGTACGGCGTCCCCTGTGTCACGGCGCGGCCCTCGACCGAGTGGGTCGACACCGTGACCGCGGGCGCGAACGTCCTCGTGGACGACGATCCCGACGCGCTCGTCGCGGCTGTGAGGGAGGCGCGGCTTCCGGCCGACCTGCCGCAGCTCTACGGCGACGGGCACGCGTCGGAGCGGGTGGCCGCCGCACTCGCAGGTACGATCGCTCGCCGTGACTGACGTTGCCATCGTCGGCGCCGGCTACGTCGGCGTTCCTCTCGCGCAGGTCTTCGGGGAGGCGGGGCGGTCGGTCCTGCTCGTCGACCGCGACGCACCACGGGTCGAGCAGCTGAGCCGCGGCAAGAGCTACATCGAGGACGTGCCGTCGGAGGTGCTCGCGCGCCTGGTCGCCGACGGGCTGCTGCGCGCGACGACAGACTACGACGAGCTGCGCGCCTGCGATGCGGTGCTGATCGCGCTGCCGACGCCGCTCTCGAAGCAGCGCGAGCCGGACCTCTCGATCGTCAAGGGCGCGGTCGACGAGATCGCGAAGCGCCTGCGCCCGGGGCATCTGGTGGTGCTCGAGTCGACGACGTATCCGGGGACGACGCGCGAGGAGGTGCTGCCGCGCCTCGAGGCGACGGGCCTTCGCGTCGGCGAGGACTTCCACCTCGCGTTCTCGCCGGAGCGGGTCGACCCCGGCCGCTCCGACTGGACGACGAAGAACGTGCCGAAGGTCGTCGGCGGCGTCACCGACGCGTGCACCGAACGCGCCGCCGCGCTGTACGAGAGCGCCGTCGACACGGTGCACCGCGTCAGCTCGCCGGAGGCCGCCGAGCTGACGAAGCTGCTCGAGAACATCTTCCGCTCCGTGAACATCGCGCTCGTGAACGAGCTCGCGCAGCTCTGCGACCGGCTCGGGATCGACGTCTGGGAGGTCGTCGACGCGGCGGCCACGAAGCCGTTCGGGTTCATGAGCTTCAAGCCGGGCCCCGGGCTCGGCGGCCACTGCATCCCGATCGATCCCTTCTACCTCACGTGGAAGGCGCGCGAGTACGGCTTCTACACCGAGTTCATCGAGCTCGCCGGGAAGGTCAACGAGAACATGCCGTACTACTGCCGCTCGCTGATCTCGCAGGCGCTGAACCACGGCCGCGAGAAGTCGCTCAAGCGGTCGAAGGTGCTCGTCCTCGGCGTCGCCTACAAGCCGAACATCGGCGACATGCGCGAGTCGCCCGCGCTGAAGCTGATCGAGCTCCTCCAGAATGCCGGCGCAGAGGTGTCGTACCACGATCCGCACGTGCCGGAACTGCCCGAGCTGGGGCTCTCGTCGGTGCCGCTCGAGACCGAGCCCTACGACTGCGTCGCCATCGTCACCAACCACTCGGGGATCGACTACGACGCCCTCGTCGACGACGGTGCGGTGATCGTCGACTTCCGGAACGCGACCGGCGAGAAGGGACGCCGCTCCGAGCTCGTGTGGAAGCTGTGAAGGTCGGGCTCGCCGGCCTCGGCTACTGGGGGCCGAACCTCGCGCGCAACTTCGACGACCTCGCCGACCTGACGCATCTCTGCGACCTGTCCGAGGAGAACCGCCGCCAGTTCGCGGCCCGCTACCCGGCCGCGACCGTCACGGGCGACTTCGACGAGGTGCTCGCGTCGGATGTCGAGGCGGTCGTGATCGCGACGCCGGTGCCGACGCACTACGAGCTCGCGAAGCGGGCGCTCGAGGCGGGGAAGCACGTCCTCGTCGAGAAGCCGCCGGCGATGAAGGGGGACGAGATGGACGAGCTCGTGCGGATCGCCGCCGAGCGCGACCTCGTCCTGATGCCGGGCCACCTCCTCCTCTATCACCCCGGGGTGCGCAAGCTGAAGGAGCTGATCGACGCCGGCGACCTCGGCGACGTCCTCTGCGTCTATACGAACCGGCAGAACCTGGGGATCGTGCGCACGAACGAGAACGCGCTCTGGTCGCTCGGCGTGCACGACCTCTCGGTGATCCTCTGGCTGATCGGGGAGGACCCGGTCGAGGCGGTCGCGCACGGCCGCGACTTCCTCACCGAGGGCGTCGAGGACGTCGTGTTCTGCTACCTCCGCTTCCCGAGCGGGAAGATCGCGCACATGCACCTGTCGTGGCTCGACCCGCACAAGATGCGGAAGATGACCGTCGTCGGCCGCGAGAAGATGGTCGTGTTCGACGACATGGAGCTCGAGCGGAAGGTGACGGTGTACGAGAAGGCGCCGTGGAAGCGGGCGTCGACCTACGGCGAGTGGCAGACGCGGTCCGGCGACATCTACATCCCGAAGATCGACACCGCGGAGCCGCTGCGGCTCGAGTGCCAGGCGTTCCTCGACCTCGTCGCCGGCGACGGCGACCGGCGGCGCGTCGCCGAGGACGGCGCGATGGTCGTCCGCGCGCTCGACCGCCTCACCGAGTCGCTCCGCTCGAGCGCGCTCGCAGGGGCACGTGGCTGAGATCCACCCCACCGCGATCGTCTACGAGGGGACGATCCTCGGCGACGGCGTGAAGGTGCTCGAGGGAGCGGTCGTCGGGAAGCAGCCGACCCTGTCGCCGCGCTCGACGGCGAAGCGAGACCCGCTGCCGCCGGCCGTCGTCGGCGACGGCACGATCGTGTCGACGGGCGCGATCGTGTTCGCCGGGACGCAGGTCGGCGCGCGCGTGATCCTCGGCGACCAGTCGTGCGTCCGCGAGCGCGTCACGATCGGGGACGACGTCGTCGTCGGGCGCGGCTCCCTCGTCGAGAACGACACCACGATCGGCGCTCGCACGAAGATCCAGGCGGAGGCGTACGTGACCGCGTACTCGACCGTCGAGGAGGACGTCTTCATCGCGCCGTGCG
>DATMJW010000118.1:0-5323 GCA_035553355.1 Gaiellaceae bacterium
GCGCCTGCCGTGTCACGACCACGCCGAAGTTCGCCGCCGGCCGCCGCAGCGTCACGCGGTACACGCGCTCGGGACCGGTCAGGCTCGTCGCGACGCCGAGGCCGACCGCGCGCTCGGGGTAGCGGTACTCGGAGACGAGGCGGGTGCCGCCGCGGGTCGTCGCCCTGTACGTCCCCGCGCGCCGCAGGGGTACCGGCTTCGCGCGCGCGAGCGCGGGCGCGGTCACGCGGTACCAGTACGGGATGCGCCGCCGTTCCGCCCCGCGCGTGAGGACGAGGAACCCGGTTCCCTCGCCGACCGCTGCGTTGGCGAGCGCGAGCGTCACCGTGAGCGTCCCCGGGACGGGAACGGCCACGGGCACGGCCGGTGCCGCGCCCGCCTGCGCCTCGACGGTCACGGACCACTCGCCCGCACCGCCGCCTGCATCGGCGACCTCGACCGTGCGCGTGTGCGTGCCCGTGCGCGGGACGAGCCCGAACGAGAGCGCGACGGGCGACGCGAACAGGAGCGGGTTGTCGGCGCGCGCCAGGTTCACGGCTCCGCCTCCCTGCCGCACCGGCGGTGCCTCGCGCGAGCGCGATTCGTCCGCCCACACGCGCTCGCCGGTCAGGGCGAGGGCGGACTTGATCTGCGCCGGCGTCCAGCTGGGGTGCCGCTGCTTGAGGAGGGCCGCAGCTCCCGCGACGTGGGGCGCGGCCATGCTCGTCCCCGAGAGCGCGGACCACGACGAGCCGGGAGCCGCCGAGAGGATGCCGACACCGGGCGCGCTCAGCTCCGGCTTCAGCTGGTGCGACAGCGGCGTCGGGCCGCTCGACGAGAAGCCGGCGACGACGTTCGCGGCGCCGCCGCGGGACGTCGTCACGGCGGCGACCGTGATCGCCTCCGGCGTGGTCCCGGGCGAGGTCACGGAGCCCCTGCCGAAGCCGCCGAAGTCGTTGCCCGCTGCGACCACGGTGACGACTCCCGCGCGCGTCGCCGCACGGAGCGCCTGCACGACGATGTCGCGCGACGGCTCGACCTCGGGCTCGCCGAGCGAGAGGTTGATCACGTCCATCCCGTCGCGGACTGCCGCCTCGATCGCCGCGACGAGCTGCGGCGAGTTGCCGTCGAGGCCGACTCCGGCGTCGGTCGGGATCGTGAGCGCCTTGTAGTTGCCGAGGTACGCCCGGGGGGCGACCCCGGAGACGCGGGCGCCTTCTGCGGCCGTGTTCGCGTTCCCGGCGGCGATCCCGGCCACGTGCGTGCCGTGCGAGGAGTGCTCGGGGTCGAACGGCTTCGACGCGTGGCGCCACGCGGGACGCGGCGGCGGGAACGCCCGCGCGACGATCACCTTCGCGTTCGTGAACGCCGTCTGCCCCTTCGGGAAGCCGGGCGGCATCGTGTAGCCGCTCGGGTCGAAGAACGGGTGCCTGTGGTCGATCCCCTCGTCGACGATCGCGATCTTCATCCCCTGGCCGGCGGTGGCGAGCCCGGGTCCCCAGACCGCGGGAGCGTTCATCTGCTGCGGGCTGCGGTCGAGGAGCGGCCGGTAGCGCACGCTCGGGTAGACCCGCGCGACGCCCGGCACGGCGGCGAGGCGCGCGACCTCGTGCTTCGGGAGCAGGACGGCGAGACCGTTCGCGACGACGCGGTAGCGGCGCGTGACGCCGGCCGACGGCAGCGCCGCTTCGATCCGCTGCTCGACCGTCGTCTGCGTCGACGCGAGGGTGCGCAGGTACGCGCGGCTCGTGGGAGTGGAGAGGCTGAGGCGGCGGCCGCCGGTGGCGGCGAGGCTGCGGCCGGGCCGCGCGACGGCGAGAGGCTCGGCCTCGAGCGCGACGACGACCTCGACGAGCTCGTGCGTGCGCGGCTCCGTGCGCGCGTCCGCCGCTCCGAGCGAGAGCGGCAGCGAGAGCACGAGCAGAGCGAGCAGGAGACCCCGGCGCACGCGGCCAGGGTAGCCGCGGGTCGTCGAGCCGGCGCGAACGCCGCTACGAGCCGCGCCCGGTGTCGACGCCGGCGTCCGGGGCGTACGGCGTCGCGGGGCACGCCCCCCAGAGCCCGCGCCGTGCGTGTCGCGCCGCGCGCGCGGCTCGGTCGAGCTGCGCCGCATACCGCCCGCGCTCGCCGCGGTAGAAGTACGCGCTCGCCGCGCCGCGCGCCACGAGCGTGACGTTGACGTTCTCGCGGCCCTTGAAGACGTACGCGAGCCGGCGCCCGTACGAGTCGACGGCGTCCAGCCGCGGATCCGACTCGAGCCGAACGCGCGTCCCGGGCGGCAGCAGCCGGGAGAGCGCCGACCGCGCCTCGTGCGCGTAGCACTCGCCTTTGCCGAGCTCCGGCGTGTCGATCTGGACGAGGCGGACGCGGTCGCCGTTCGTCAGCCGCAGCGTGTCGCCGTCGGTGACGGACGCGACGGTGTCGGACGCGTCGGTGACGGCGGAGGGCGGCGCGCCGCAGGCCGCGAGCGCGGCGACGGCCGCCGCGAGGACGAGGAGCCGCATGCCGCCAGCCTAGGCCCGCGCGCGACGACTGGCTACACTGAGCGCCGCGCGGATGTGGCGGAATTGGTAGACGCGCACGGTTCAGGTCCGTGTGCCCTTTGGGGCGTGGAGGTTCAAGTCCTCTCATCCGCACTCTCCCCGGCCGCCGACGTGCGGTCGTGAGGGTCGAGCCGCCGCTGTCGCCGCGAGCGCCGGAGCTCCCGGACGAGCTCGAGGAGACGGATCTCGGCGACCGGCGCCTCGGCGGGCTGCGGCTCGAGCGGGTCGCGCTGCGCGGCCTCGACCTCTCCGACCGCGCCGCGCCGGATCTGACGATCCAGGAGTCGCTCCTCGACGGCGTCGTCCTCGACTCCACGGAGGCTGCCGGGCTCGTCCTCGGCGACGTCCTCGTGCGTGGGGGCAGCTGGGCCGGGCTCCGGACGAGCCGTGGCGCGCTCACCCGCGTCGAGGTGTCCGAGTCGCGCGCGACCGGGGCCGACCTCGCCGACACCGAGCTCCGGGACGTCGTCTTCGAGGCCTGCCGGCTCGACCTCGCAAGCTTCCGGCACGCGACGCTCGCGCGCGTCGTCTTCCGGGACTGCCGCCTGGAAGAGGCCGACTTCGGCGGTGCCACGCTCAGCTCCGTCGCGTTCAGACGCTGCGTCCTCGCCGGCGCGTCCGTCCACGCCGCCTCGTTCTCACGCTGCGAGCTGCGCGAGTGCGACCTGAGCGGGCTCGTCGGGGCCGGCTCGCTCGGCGGGGCGCGCCTCGGCCACGGCGATGTCGTCGGCATCGCCGACCTGCTCGCCCACGCCCTCGGGATCGACGTCGTCGACTAGCGGCTAGGCCCGGCGCGGGTCGAGCGCATCCTGGAGGCCGTCCGCGGCGAGGTTCGCCGCGATAGCGAACACCGCGATCGCGGCGCTCGCGAGCACGAGCTCGGAGAGACGGCCGTGCGCGATCGCGTCCTGCGCGATCGCGCCCCAGCTCGCCTCCGGAGGGTTGAGCCCGAGGCCGAGCACCGACGCGAACGCCTCCGTCAGGATCAGCGCGGGGAGCTCGAGGAACGCAGCGACGAGGAGGATCGCGAGCGAGTTCGGCAGGAGGTGCCGCAGCAGGATGCGCCGCGGGCGCGCGCCGACGGCACGGGCGGCTGCGACGAACTCGCGCTCGCGCAGCGAGACGATCTGTCCGCGGACGAGGCGCGCCGTCAGCATCCAGTTCACGACCGCGAGCGCGAAGACGAGCGTGAGCACGTTCGCGTGGAGCCGCACGGCGACGAGGATCACGATCAGCACCGGCAGCCGCGGCAGTGCGACGAGCGCGTCGAGCAGGCGCATCAGTGCGCCTGCGACGCGCGGCCGAGCGAGCGCAGCCGCGCTGCCGTAGAGGAACCCGAACCCGAGGACGAGGGCGACGGCTCCGAACGCCACCAGGAGCGACGTGCGCCCGCCGAGCGCGAGCCGGACGAGCAGGTCTCGGCCGAACATGTCCGTCCCGAGCGGGTGTGCGGCCGACGGCCCCTCGAGCTTCTGCGTGAAGTCGACGGCGTACGGGTCGTGCGGCGAGGCGATCGGGACGAGCAAGCATGCTGCGATGAGCAGCAGGAGGACTGCCGTGCCCACGACAGCGGCACGGTTCGACACGAACGTCCGCAGCGTCACTGCGCGCGCTCCCGCACGCGGGGGTCGATCGCCGCCGCGACGACGTCGGCGACGGCGCTCGCGACGAGGACGAGTGCCGTCAGCGCGACCGTCAGCCCCATCACCATCGGGTAGTCGCGCGTCTGCGCGGCCTGCAGGAAGTACGCGGACGCACCCGGGATGCCGAAGTCGGCCTCGACGAAGAACGCGCCGGTCACGAGCAGGGCGAGCAACGGCACGGACGCCGCGAGCAGCGGCACGACCGAGTTCCGGAGCACGTGCACGAGCACGATCCGGCGCCGGCGGAGCCCCTTCGCCCGCGCGGCGGCGACGTACGGCTCCCGCAACGTCTCGATCGCCGCAGCGCGTACGAGCCGCGCGGCGTACCCCGCGGGCGCGAGGGCGAGCACGAGGGCGGGGACGATCTTGCCGCCCCAGCCGTCCCACCCGCGTTCGACGAGACGCCATTCGACGACGAGGTAGCGGCTCGCGACCTGCGAGAAGAGGAATACGGGGACGACGAGGAGCAGCGTCGCGAGCGTCGTCACGGCCGCGTCGGCCGGACGGCGCCAGAAGACCGCGGCGGCGAGCCCCAGTGCGGCACCGGTCGGGAGCGCGACGAGGAGCGCGAGCAGCGCGAGCTCCACGGTCACCGGGAGGCTCTGCTCCACCACGGCGTCGACCGTCGTGTAGCGGTCGACCTGCGACGGGCCGAAGTCGAGCGTGGCGACGTTCTTGACGTACGTCGCGAACTCGACCACCCACGGCTCGTCGAGGTTGTAGAACTGCGTCAGCTCGTTCTGGATCGGCAGGGGGACGCGCGGGAACCCCGGCGGCGGGTTGAACGGCGTGCCGCCCGCGCCGCGGAGCAGCCCGAACGCGAGCAGCATCGCGAGCAGGAGCACCGGGACGCTCCAGAGGATCCGCCTGAGGGCGAACGCGGCGATCGCGCTACTGGGGCGGCAGCGCCGCCAGCACCTCGGCCGCGTGGGTGTCGGGCTTCACCTTACGCAGCGCCTTCGCGACCCTCCCGTCGGCGTCGATCACGAACGTCGATCGCTCGACGCCCATGGAGGTCTTGCCGTACATGCTCTTCTCGACCCAGACGCCGTACGCCTCGGCCACGCGGTGCTCGGGGTCGGCGAGGAGCGTGAACGGAAGCGCGTACTTCTGCTTGAACTTCACGTGCGAGGTCTCGTCGTCGGGGCTGACGCCGAG
>DATMJW010000119.1:0-29925 GCA_035553355.1 Gaiellaceae bacterium
CATGGACGCGCTCGCTCCGTTCTCACCGCAGACGCGCGAGTGGTTCAGGCGGGCGTTCGCCGCGCCCACGCCCGCGCAGGTTGCGGGGTGGCCCGCGATCGCGAGCGGCGAGCACGTCCTCATCCAGGCGCCGACCGGCTCCGGGAAGACGCTCGCCGCGTTCCTGTACGGCATCGACCGGCTGAACGAGTCGCCGGGCCAGGGGCTCCGCCTGCTCTACGTCTCACCGCTGAAGGCGCTGAACTACGACGTCGAACGAAACCTGCGCGGGCCGCTCGCCGGACTCCGGTCGGAGCTCCGCGTCGGCGTGCGCACGGGCGACACGCCGCAGAAGGAACGGCAGGCGATGCTGCGCGAGGCGCCGGACATCCTGATCACGACGCCGGAGTCGCTCTTCCTGATGCTGACGTCGCAGGCGCGCACCGTGCTCGGGACGCTCGAGACGGTGATCCTCGACGAGGTCCACGCCGTCGCCGGGACGAAGCGCGGTGCGCACCTCGCGCTCTCGCTCGAGCGGCTCGACGCGCTGCTCGAGCGCCCGGTGCAGCGGATCGCGCTCTCCGCGACGCAGCGCCCGCTGGAGGAGATCGGCCGCTTCGTCAGCGGCGGCCGTCCGATCCGCCTCGTCGACGCGGGGCGGCGCAAGGAGCTCGACCTGGAGGTCGTCGTCCCGCTCGAGGACATGCGCGACCCGGGCGGCCGCGCGTACGAGAACCCACCGGAGGCCGACGGGAGCGCGCTCGTCACGTCGAGCGAGGGCGGCATCGGCTCGATCTGGCCGTCGATCTACCCCGCCCTCCTCGAGCTCGTCCGCGCGCACCGCTCGACGATCGTCTTCGTCAACAACCGCCGCCTCGCGGAGCGCCTCGCGCTGCGGCTGAACGATCTCGCCGAGGAGGAGATCGCGCGCGCCCACCACGGCTCGCTCGCCCGCGAGCAGCGCGTCGAGATCGAGGAGCTGCTGAAGGCGGGGCGCATCCCGTGCCTCGTCGCCACGTCGAGCCTCGAGCTCGGCATCGACATGGGGGCGGTCGACCTCGTCGTGCAGGTCGAGAGCCCGAAGTCGGTCGCGCGCGGGCTCCAGCGGATCGGGCGCGCCGGGCACGACCTCGGCGCGGTCTCGAAGGGGCGGATCTTCCCGAAGTTCCGCGCCGACCTGCTCGAGTCGGCGGTCGTCGCGCGCGCGATGCGCGAAGGCGAGATCGAGGAGACCGCGATCCCGCGGAACCCGCTCGACGTGCTCGCCCAGCAGATCGTCGCGATCGTCGCCGAGGAGGAGATCGAGGTCGGGGAACTGCACCGCCTCGTGCGTGGCGCCTACCCGTTCTCGGACCTGTCGCTGCAGCAGCTCGAGAACGTGCTCGACATGCTCGCCGGCCGCTACCCCTCGGACGAGTTCGCCGAGCTCCGCCCTCGGATCGTGTGGGACCGGACGGCGGGCGTCATCCGCGGCCGCACCGGAGCGCGGCGCCTCGCCGTCACGAACGCGGGGACCATCCCGGACAGGGGCCTCTTCGGCGTGCACCTCGTCGACGGCGGCGGCCGCGTTGGCGAGCTCGACGAGGAGATGGTCTACGAGGCGCGGCAGGGGCAGACGTTCCTGCTCGGCGCCTCGACCTGGCGCATCGAGGAGATCACGCGCGACCGCGTGCTCGTCTCGCCCGCACCCGGCGTCCCCGGCGCCGTGCCGTTCTGGAAGGGAGAGGGCGTGGGGCGGCCGTACGAGCTGGGCGAGAAGATCGGCCGCGCCTCGCGGGAGCTGACCTCGCTCTCCGACCCGAAGGCGCTCGAGCGGCTCGGGGCCGACTACCACCTCGACCCGCGCGCGGCGCAGAACCTCCTCGTCTACCTGCGCGAGCAGGCGGCCGCGACCGGCGCCGTCCCGTCCGACCGGACCGTCGTCGTCGAGCGGTTCCGCGACGAGATCGGGGACTGGCGCGTGTGCATCCTCACGCCCTTCGGTGGCCGGGTGCACGCGCCGTGGGCGATGGCGCTCGCGGCCCGCCTGCGCGACTCGCTCGGCCTCGAGGTGCAGTCGATCTGGTCGGACGACGGGATCGCGCTCCACCTGCCCGATGCCGACGCGCCGCCCCCGGTCGAGGATCTGCTGATCCCGCCGGACGAGCTGGAGGAGCTCGTCGTCCAGGAAGTGGGGCAGACGGCGCTCTTCGGCGCGCGCTTCCGCGAGAACGCCTCGCGCGCGCTCCTGATCCCGCGCCGCCGGCCGGGCCAGCGCACGCCGCTCTGGCAGCAGCGGCTGAAGGCGCAGGGGCTGCTCCAGGTGGCGCGGAAGTACGGCTCGTTCCCGATCGTCCTCGAGACCTATCGCGAGTGCCTGCAGGACGTGTTCGACCTGCCCGCGCTGAAGCGGATCCTGCAGGGGCTGCAGACCCGCGAGCTCGACCTCGTCGACGTGGAGACGCCCTCGGCGTCCCCGTTCGCCTCGTCGCTCCTCTTCGACTACGTCGCGACGTACATGTACGAGGACGACACGCCGCCCGCCGAACGGCGTGCGCAGGCGCTGTCGCTCGACCGCGACCTCCTGCGGGAGCTTCTCGGGCAGGAGGAGCTCCGCGAGCTGATCGACGCGGACGCGCTTGCAGAGGTCGAGGCGCAGCTCCGCGGGGAGCCGCGCGACCCGGACGAGCTGCACGACGTCCTCCGCCGTCGCGGCGACCTGCGGCCCGGGGAGTACGACGAGGCGTTCGCCGCCGTCCTCGTTGCGGAGCGGCGCGCACTCGAGATCCGGCTCGCGGAGGAGACACGCCTCGTCGCGGCCGAGGACGCGGGGCGCTACCGGGACGCGCTCGGCGTGATGCCGCCGGGCGGGCTGCCGGCGTCGTTCCTCGAGGGCGGCCCCGAGTCGCTCCGCGAGCTCGTCGTCCGCTACGCGAAGGGGCGCGGCCCGTTCACGACGGGGGAGGCCGAGTCGCACTTCGGGATCCCGCTGGAGGAGCTCCTCCGCGACCTCGAGCGCGCGGACGCGCTCGTCCGCGGCGAGCTGCGGCCGGGCGGGAGCGAGCGCGAGTGGTGCGACCCGGAGGTGCTGCGGCGGCTCCGGCGGGCGTCGCTCGCGGCGCTGCGGAAGGAGGTCGAGCCGGCGGAGCAGGCGGCGCTCGGCCGGTTCCTGCCCTCCTGGCACGGGATCGACCGCCGCGCCACGCTCCGGGAGGCGCTCGTCCCACTCCAGGGGCTCGCGCTTCCGGTCACGCTGTGGGAGTCGGAGGTGCTGCCGCGCCGCGTGCCCGGCTACCAGCCCGCCTGGCTCGACGCGCTCTGCGCCTCCGGCGAGGTCGTCTGGGTGGGCGCGGGGCTCGACCGCGTCGCGCTCTACTTCCGCGAGGACGCGCCGGTGCTGGGGCGACCCGCGGGCGCGCCGCGCCCCGACGGGGACGCGCACGACGCGATCCGGCGCGTGCTCGCGGCGAGCGCCGAGTTCTGGCACCCGCTCGTCGAGGCGGCGGGGCTCGAGGCGGAGGCGGCGCTGCCGGCGCTGTGGGAGCTCGTCTGGGCCGGCGAGGTCACGAACGATGCCTGGACGCCCCTCCGCGCCGGCCGCCGCTACGAGGCGCCCCGGTCGGAGCGGCGGCCGCGTCGCTTCTCGCGCACCCGGGGCGCGGGCGCGACGGCGACGCAGGGGCGCTGGTCGCTGACGGACAGGCTCTTCGCCGGGACGCCCGACAGGCGCGCGCTCGCCGAGCTCCTGCTCGAGCGGCAGGGGATCGTCACGCGCGACGGCGTCCGCGGCGAAGGTATCCCGGGCGGCTACGGCGCCGTCTACGGCGAGCTTCGAGACCTCGAGACGCTCGGCGTCTGCCGGCGCGGCTACTTCGTCGAGGGGCTCGGCGGCGCGCAGTTCGCGCTCGCGGGCGCGGTCGAGCGGCTGCGGGAGCTTCGTGCCCGGGAGGGCGAGGAGCCGGAGCCGCTCGTGCTCGCGGCCGCCGATCCTGCACAGCCGTACGGCGCGGCGCTGCCGTGGCCGAAGCGCGCGGGAGCGCGGGCAGCGCGCGTCGCCGGCGCGCAGGTCGTGCTGCTCGGCGGTGAGGCGGTCCTCTACGTCGAGCGCGGCGGCCGCACGCTCGTCCCGCTGCGCGACCCGCACGACGAGTGGCTGCGCCCGGCCGTCGCCGCGCTCGTCGCCCACGTGCGCGAGACGCCGCCCGGGCCGGGGCGGAAGCCCCGCCGACTCGCCGTCGAGCGCTTCGACGGGCAGCCCGTGACGGAGACCGACGTGATGCCGCTCCTGCTCGAGGCGGGGTTCCTCGCGGGGCCGCGGCGGGCCGTTCTGCGGCCGTAGCTCAAGTCGCGCGGCCTCCGGCCGATAGAGCGGTGGGATGTTCCGTCGGACGCTGCTCGCGCTGGTCCTCGTCGCTGCGATCGCGACGGGCGCAGCGCAGGCGGAGACCGTCACGCGGCAGGATGCGCAGGGTCGCACGATCACCTTCGACGTCCTCACCGCCGGCGTCGACGTCGACTGGTACGCGGCGCTCCTCACGAACGCCGCGCACGGGGACGAGATCTCGAACGTGCTCGTCCGCGTGGTCGCGCCGTCGGAGATCCGGCGCCTGTGCGGTGCCAACGCGGCCGCGTGCTACCAGTACGGCGGCCGGCAGGCGCTGATCGTCCTGCCCGCCGGGAAGAGCGCCTCTCTCGCCGAGACGGTGCTGCACGAGTACGCCCACCATCTGGACGCGACCTGGGCCGTCGGCGGCATCCGCGAGCTGAACGGCACGCCCGTCTGGTGGTCGGCGCGCGGTGTCCAGGCGCTGCTCGACGCCGGGACCGTCGCCTTCGACTACTCGCTCGGCTGGAACCGCTCGATCGGCGAGATCTTCGCCGAGGACTACGCCTACATTCACCTCGGCGGCAGCTACGCGATCCCGTGGCTCGGGCCGCCGGACGATGCGCTGCGGAACGCGCTCCTCACGGAGCTCGGCGGTGCGACGGCGACGCCGCCGCCCGCGCCGCAGCCGCCGGCCACCGGCACCGGCTCCGGCCGCCCGGTTACGGTCACCCGCTCGGGCCGCCTGCGCCCCGGAGCCGAGACCTCGGTGCCGTTCCGGCTCCTCGGCCCCGGCCGCCGCGTCACCGTCACGGTCGGCGTCACCGATGCGGCACGTGTCGAGGTCGCCTGCGGCGGTGCCGTCGTCTCGGCGGCCACGGTGACGCGCGGACGCACCGCGACGCTCAGCGCGCCCGGACTCGGCCCCGCGGCGTGCGAGGCCCGCGTCGTCTCGACGAGCACGCGGCGCCAGGCGTTCGCGCTGCGCCTCCGGCTCGCGCTCGACGCAACCTCGCCCCGCCGGCGCTAACCCGGCCGCTGCGTCACGCAGCCGCTCCCCGCGGGCGGAGTTTGTGTTGTTTCAACACAAGCGCGTGTTCGGCCGGAATGGCGCCGGGTAGGACAGGCGTTGGACATGGACGTGGCTCCACCGGAGGGGTACCGGCTCGGGTTCGCCGTCAAGATCCTCGGCGGCGGCGGCCTCAGGACGAACGACGCGCGCCGCTGGCAGACGGGCCCGCACCTGCGCGTGTCGCTCGAGCTCCTCGACGCCGCCTTCGACCACCTCGACCGGATCGACGTGCGCGTCTTCCGGCTCTCGAGCAGCACCGTCCCGTACGGCACGCACCCCGATCTGCCGCACCTCGACTACCGGCGCCAGCTCGACGAGGCGGCCGACGAGGTGGCGGCACTCGGCGCGAAGGCGCGGGCGCTCGGGCTGCGACTGTCGACGCACCCCGGCCAGTACACCGTGCTGAACGCGCCGGACCCGGAGCTCCGCCGGAAGTCGGCGCTCGACCTCGAGCAGGACGCAGCGCTCCTCGACGCGCTGGGGCAGGGGCGCGAGGCCGTCGTCGTCGTCCACGTCGGCGGCGCCTACGGTGACAAGACCGCCGCGCTCGAGCGTTGGGCGCGCGCGTACGAGGCGCTG
The DNA here is from genome assembly GCA_035553355.1 of Gaiellaceae bacterium. Lineage (GTDB taxonomy): Bacteria > Actinomycetota > Thermoleophilia > Gaiellales > Gaiellaceae > Gaiellasilicea. The sequence continues at coordinate 5,934 of DATMJW010000119.1, forward strand.
TCCGAGCGGGCGCGGGCGCGCGTCGTCGTCGAGCACGACGAGACCTCGTTCGACGTCGAGGACGTGCTCGACCTCCACCGGCGGACGGGCGTGCGCGTCGTCTACGACCACCACCACCACCGGTGCAACCCGAGCGCCGCGCTCCGCGACGCCGGTGATGCGCTCCGCGCCTGCCTCGCCACATGGCCGGACGACGTGCGGCCGAAGGCGCACCTCTCGAGCCCGCGCACGGAGCTCCGCACGGTCGGGCGAGGCGGCACCGCCCGCACCGTGCCGCCCCTTCTCGACCAGCACGCCGACTTCGTAACGCCGTGGGACCTGCGCGAGCTGCTCGACCTCGCGCCGCGTCCGCTCGACGTCCTGCTCGAGGCGAAGGCGAAGGATCTCGCGGTCATCTGGCTGCGCGACCAGATGAGGCGGCTCTTCCCCGCCTACGCCGACGCCGAGGAGCGCTTTTCCCGTCGCGCCGCAACGGGCATCGCACGGGCATGACGACGAACGTTCTCGAGCTGCTCCGGGACGAGCTCGTGTCGACGAGCCTCGAGCTCGAGGCCGGCGACGTCGGCGAGGCGCGCCGCGTGCGGGACGAGCTCGTCGCGCAGATCGACGACTACCTGCTGCCGCGCCTGCGGCAGCGCGAGGCGCCGCTCCTGATGGTCGTCGGCGGCTCCACCGGAGCCGGGAAGTCGACCCTCGTCAACTCGCTCGTCGGAGCGGAGGTGAGCGCGCCGGGCGTCCTGCGGCCGACGACGCGCGCCCCCGTGCTCGCGTGCAACCCTGCGGACGTCCCGTGGTTCGAGAGCGACCGGATCCTGCCGGGCCTCGCCCGCGGCACCGGCGGTGCAGCAGGCGCGCGCGGCCTCGAGCTCGTCGCGACCGACGCCCTCCCCGCGGGACTCGCGCTCCTCGACTCGCCGGACGTGGACTCGGTCGCCGACGAGAACCGGGCGCTCGCCGCGCAGCTCCTCGCGGCAGCCGACTCGTGGCTCTTCGTCACGACCGCCGCGCGGTACGCCGACGCCGTCCCCTGGCAGCTCCTCCACGCGGCGAGCGAGCGCGGCACGGCGCTCGCGATGGTGCTGAACCGCGTCCCACGCGACGCCGACGAGGTCGCGACGCACCTCCGCGAGATGCTCGCCGAGCAGGGACTCGGCGACGCCGACCTGCTCGTCGTGCCGGAGACACGCCTCGAGGCCGGCCTCCTGCCGCCCGCGGCGCTCGCACCCGTGCGCGACTGGCTCGACGCGCTCGCCGCCGACGCCGGTGCCCGCGCCGCCCTGATCGAGCGGACGCTCGCGGGCGCGCTCGAGAGCATCCCGCCGCGCGTCGAGACGGTGCGGCTCGCTGCGCAGGCGCAGGTCGAGACGGCCCGCGCGCTCGCCGGTGACGTCGACGCCGCGTACGAGCGCGCGCTCGCGGAGGTCGAGGAGAGCCTCTCGAGCGGCACGCTCCTCCGCGGCGAGGTCCTCGCCCGTTGGTACGAGGTCGTCGGCACCGGCGATCTCATGCGCGCGGTCGAGGCGCGCGTGTCGTGGGCACGGGATCGGCTGCGGAGCCTCGTGACGGGGCAGCCGCCGGCGGACGTCGCGGTGCGGGACGCCGTCGAGACGGGTGTCGAGTCGATCGTCCGCGCTGCTGCGGCGCGCGCCGCGGAACGTGCCGCGCGCTCGTGGCGCGAGCGTGCGGCCGGCCGAGCCCTCCTCCCGCCGGACGTCCGCCTCGACGACGCGTCGGCGGAGCTCCGCTCGCGCACGGAGGACGAGGTACGCGCCTGGCAGGGCGACGTCTTCGAGCTCGTGCGGCGCGAGGGCATGAGCCGCCGCACGACGGCGCGTCTCGCCTCCCTCGGCGTCAACGGCGCCGGTCTCACGGTGATGCTCGCCGTCTTCGTCCAGACCGGCGGCCTCACGGGCGCGGAGGTCGCTGTCGCGGGCGGGACCTCCGCGCTCGCGCAGAAGGTGCTCGAGGCGATCTTCGGCGACCAGGCGGTGCGGGCGCTGGCGGCGAAGGCGCGGGAGGAGCTCGTCGCGCGGGTGGGGCGCGTCCTCGCCGGCGAGGCGGCGCGTTTCCACGACGTGCTCGCCCCGGTCGCGCCGCCGGAGGACGCGCCCGACCGCCTCGGCGCCGCCGTGGCGGCGCTTCGGCGATGAGCCTCGACGAGCGGCTCGCGGCGCTCGCCCGCGCGGCCGAGCTCGGCGAGGGGCGGCTCGACGGCGACCTCGTCTCCGCCGCGCGCGCGGTCGTCGGCAAGGCCGGCGTGCGGCTCGGGCTGGGCGTCGAGGCAACGGTCGTCGCACTCGCCGGCCCCACCGGCGCCGGGAAGTCGACGCTCTTCAACGCGATAGCGGGCCGCGAGCTCGCCGCGGCGGGGCGGCGACGGCCGACGACGGCCTCGGCGGTCGCGGCCGTCTGGGGGGACGTGCCAACCGCGCTCCTCGACTGGGTCGACGTGCGCGTCCGGCACCGCCTCGACGACGGCGGGTTCGACCGGCTCGCGCTGCTCGACCTGCCCGACTTCGACTCGGTGGAGGCGGCGCACCGGCTGGAGGTCGACCGTCTCGTCGAGCTCGTCGATCTCGTCGTGTGGGTCGTCGACCCGCAGAAGTACGCGGACAACGTCTGGCACGAGCGCTACCTGCGCCGCCTCGCGGGGCACGGCGGCTCGATGGCCGTCGTGCTGAACCAGGCCGATCTTCTCCGCGCCAACGAGCTCGCGGCGTGCCGCCTCGACCTCGCGCGGCTCGTCGAGCGCGACGGTGCCGAAGCCGTGCCGATCGTCGCCGTCTCCGCGCTGACGGGGGACGGGCTTCCGGACCTGACGCGCCTGCTGCGCGAACGGGTCGAGGCGCGCGAGGCGGTCGCGGCTCGGCTCGCGGCCGACGTGGAGGCGGCGGCGGCGGCCCTCGCGGTCGCGTGCGGGGAAGGCGCGCACGGTGCGTCTCGGAGTGACCGCACGCGGCTCTTCGACGCGCTCGCCGACGCAGCGGGCGTCGCGACGGTGCAGGCGGCCGTCGCGAAGGCGCACCGGCGTCGCGGCGCCCTCGCGACGGGGTGGCCGTACCTGCGCTGGCTGCGGCGGCTGCGACCGGACCCGCTGCGGCGCCTGCACCTCGGCGACGAGCCGGCGGAGCACGTGCGGACGTCGCTGCCGCCCGCCTCGGAGGCGCAGGTCGCGCGGGCGGAGAACGCCTCGCGCGAGCTGGCGCGGAACGTCGCGTCGCGGCTGCCGGAGCCGTGGCCGCGGCTCGTGCGCGAGGCCGCGACGCCGGACCGGGCCGTCCTCGCGGCGGAGCTCGACCGCGCCGTCGCCGGCGCGGACCTCCACGTGCGTCCGCCGCTCTGGTGGCGCCTCGTCCGGCCGCTGCAGACGCTCCTCGGTGCCGCCGTCGCCGTCGGCCTGCTCTGGCTGCTCGCGCTCTTCCTGCTCGACTACCTGCGCCTCGGCGACGTCGTCCCGACGCCGGAGGTGCGCGGCCTCCCGCTTCCGACCGCGCTCCTCCTCGGCGCCGCAGCGGCGGGGATCGCGCTCGCGTTCCTCTCGCGGCTGGTGAACGGCGCGGCGGCGCGCCGGCGCGCCCGCGCGGCTGCCCGCTCGGTGCGGCGTCGCGTCGAGGCGACCGGCGAGCAGCTGGTGCTCGCGCCGGTGGAGGCGGAGCTCGCCGCGTACCGCGACTTCTGTGCTGCGCTCAGCGAGGCCCGGCGAGGCGAGCGAGCAGGACGCCGAAGACGGCGTGCCGCCACGTCGCCTGCATGAACGCGCGCCCGTTCGTGAGGAGCGGCGGGATCCCCTCTTCGCCGCGGCGCGGGTGATAGCGGTCGACGAAGTACGAAAGCGGGTAGAGCGCGACGTGCTCCGCGAGGGCGAGTCCCGGCCCGAGCTGCGTCTCCGGGAGACGCGTCCGGCGCCGAACGGCTTCGAAAGCGAGCCCGAACGTCGCGCCGTTGAGCGCGTGGATCGCGAACCCTGCCGCGCGCCACCGCCGCACCGACACCGCCTTCCCGAGGAGCGCGATGTCGCTGTAGTCGCAGCGCAGCAACCGGCGGTCGAGCGGCTCGAGCACGCCCCAGGCCAGCGCGGCAGCCGCCCCTGCGGCAGCCGACCGGGTGTAGGAGCTCACGCCCGCTGCAGCAACTCGACGGCGTTCGCGAGCCGCGTCGCGCGCGGGACGGTCGCGGCCCGCGGAATCTGCGGCGCGGCCGCGCCGCCGATGACGACGCGCGTGCTCGCGCGAAGCGTGCCCGGAAGCTCCGCCTGCAGCCGCTCGGCACTCGTGCCCATCGTCGCGCTGAGGCACAGAAGCTCGGCGTCGAGCTTCTCGACGACCGCTACGGTGGCCTCGAGCGGCGTGTCCGCGCCGAGGAACGCGACGAGCCACCCGTCTGCCTGGAGCAGGACGGCGAGCGCGAGGAGCCCGAGGTCGTGCTGCTCGTCGGGAGCACAGGCGAGGACTGCGGTGCCGCGAACGCCGGTGCGCCGGTCGGCGAGCATCCGCTGCAGGCGGCTTCGGAGCACCTGCGTCAGGAGGTGCTCCTCGCCGATCGCAACGGGGCGGTCGCGCCACGGCTCCGCCACTTCCGCGAGCGCCGGTGTCGCGATCTCCTCCACCGCAGCCGCGACGCCGTACACCGTGAACGCCTGCTCGACGAGCGAGACGACGCGTGCAGCGTCGACGGCGCGCACCGCCTCGACGAGCGCCTGCGTCAGCTCCTCGGGCGAGCTCGGCGCGCCGACGCTCGAGCGGTCGAGGAGCGCTGCGGCCTCGCCGATGCGATATCCCTCGGCGAGCCGGTCGCGCAGCCACTCGACGCGCGCGATGTCGACGTCGTCGTAGCGGCGCTGCCCCCCGGCGGTCCGCTTCGGGCGCAGGATCGCGTAGCGCCGCTCCCACTTCCGCAGCGTGTCGGCGGCGACGCCGGTGCGCTGTGCCACCGCTGCGATGTTCAGCCCCGCGCTCGCGGGCTGAGCAGCGTCCGAGGCCGTGGCCTCCAGGTACGCGATCACGGTCGCGGCGAGATCCTCGAGCACGCGGACGTCGCTCTGTGTCCACGCGCGCGGCTTCGAGTCGATCGCGCAGAACGAGCCGATGCGCGCTCCCGTCGAGGTCGTGAGCGGGATCCCGAGGTACGCGACGACCCCGAGATCGTCGATGGCGGCGTTGCCGCGGACGAGCGGGTGCTCGCGTGCGTCGTCGATCGCGAGCGGCGCACCGGACATCACGGCGTGCTGGCAGAACGAGTGCGTCAGCGGCGTCTCCTGCCATTCGGCCCACGGCGGCTCGAGCCCGCTGGAGCCCGCGAACACCTGCCGGTCGGCCTCGACGAGCGAGATCAAGGAGACGGGAACGTCGAGCAGAGCCGTCACGAGCTTCGTCAGACGGTCCAGGACGTTGCGATCCACGCCGCGCGACCTTCGGAAGCGGCGGACCTCCTCGAGGCGGGCCGGGTCGTCGAGCACGCCTGGAGCTCGGGTCGCAGCGGGAGCCATGGTGGCAGGGTACCCGCGGTACCCTCGCACCCGTGCCCGAGGGAGACTCGCTCCACCGCGCAGCGCGGCGTCTGCAGGTGCTCGTGGGGCAGCGGCTGGCGGTGGAGGCGCCGCATCCGCAGGCGCAGGCGACGGGCGTGGCGCCGCGCGTGGACGGGCGCGTCCTCGAGGCGGTCGAGGCGGTCGGGAAGAACCTCTTCCTCCGCTTCGAGGGCGGCATCGTCGTCCGCAGCCATCTGCGGATGCGCGGGCGCTGGCGCGTCGACCCGCGCGGGCATGCCCGCACCGGGCTTCCGTGGCTCGTGCTCCGCGGCGCGACGCACGAGGGCGTGCTCTGGAACGGGCCGGTGCTCGCGATCGAAGGAGGGCGTCCGCCGCGGCTCGGGCCGGACGTCCTCGACCCGGAGTTCGACGTCGACGCCGTCGTACGGCGGCTCCGCGCGGTCGCCGACCGGCCGCTCGGCGAGGCGCTCCAGAACCAGCGCGTACTCGCCGGTGTCGGGAACATGTGGATGGCCGAGGCGCTGTGGGACGTGCGGCTCTCTCCATGGCTGCGCGTCGCGGAGGTCGCGGACGAACGGCTCGTGGAGGCGGTCTCGGCAGCCCATCGGCTGATGAGCGAGGCGCTCGAGAGCGGCCGCGGCGGGCGCAACGTCTACCGGCGCGCCGGTCGCCCGTGCCTGCGGTGCGGGACGATCGTGCGCTCGCGCGGGCTCGGCGACGACAACCGCACCGCGTACTGGTGCCCCGGCTGCCAGGAAGGAGGAGGGCCCGCCGGCGCGTAAGCGAAGGCGTGCCCGTTCGCGCCCCGCATCTCCACCTCACGCTCCGGGCGTTCTGCCTGGGCGCGTTCGTCCACCTCGGGCGCGGCCTCGAGGAGGGGGACGAGCTTCCGTTCGCCTTCGAGGAGCACGTGCAGCGTGACGGACCTGCGCTCTACGAGTACCGCCCGCTCGTGCGGTCGTTCATCGAGGCGCGCGCGGAGGATCTCGCGCGGCGCGAGGACGCGTCGCTGGCGCTCGAGGAGCTGCTGCGGGAACCGGCCGCTGCGATCTACGCGCGTGCCCATGCAGGGCCGCGGCCGTCGGAGGAGCAGGCGCTCTTCCGGACGGTGCTGCTCCGCCTTCTGATCGACACCGCCGAGGCGTGCGGCGGCTTCGACTGGGACGACATCGCCTTCGAGCGCGCGTACGCGGACCTCGAGCGGTCGCTCTTCGGTTCGTCGCGCGCGTACGCCGCCGTCGCACCGCTCGTCGGCATCTCGGTGGTGACGCAGGTCGAGCTCTCGACCGGCATTCGCGTCCGCGCGGCTGCCGCCGGCGAGCTCGCGCGCCATTGGCCCGAGGCGCAGGGACTGCTGCCGCCGGGCTTCGGGCGCGAGCCCGACCGCTACTGCGTCGTCGAGCTCGAGCGGCCGCTGGACGCGGGGGAGGAGCCGCCGGACGCACCGGCGGAGCTCTCCGACGCGGTGTCGGCGATGCGCCTCGCGACGGCAGCGCCCGTGGCTGCAGGGCCGGTGCTCTTCGAGCGCCTCGACTGGAAGCCGTTCGGCATCCGGCCGGTCCTGCCGATCGCCGCGACGCAGCCTCCGGGCGAGCCGACGCGGCTCGACGAGTTCCGCGGCGCCGTCGCGCGCGAACTGCTCGGGCGGCTCGTCCTTGCCGACGGCGACCCCGCTCTCGCCGAGGCGCTCGACCGCTGGGAGCTCTCGCTCTTCCAGAACGAGCCCTTTCGGACGGAGCAGCTGCGGGCGGCGCTCGTCGCGCTGCTCGGGGAGACGGCCGAGCTGCGGGCGGCGGTGCTGCTGGCGGGCGAGTCGGACGAGCGACGGCGCATCCACACGGCGCTGCGTGGGCTTCGAGCCGAGGCCGAACCGAGCCCGCTCGCCGCCGACGCGATCCGCCGTGCACTGGTCGAGACGCTCCGGCACGGCGACCGCCCGGAGCTGCTGCGAGAGCTCGACGACGTCCTGCTCGGCCTGCGGACGACGGCGAGGCTCGCGAAGACGGCGTAGCGGCGGGCACTTCCGGGGACGATCCGGCGGTGGAGTTCTCGGATCGCCGCTCCGTCTGGGTGCCGCACCCGCCCGGTGTCGCCTTCGCACCGATCCGCCGGATCGGGGGGAAGACGGGGTGGTACGCCTGGAACGTCCTCTGGCGCGTCCGCGGCCGGCTCGACCGCCTCGTCGGCGGGCCTGGTCTCGCGGGGCGGCGCGACCCCGACGAGCTCGTTACCGGGGACACCCTCGACTTCTGGCAGGTGGAGGCGTACGAGCCGGAGCGGCTGCTCCGGCTGCGAGCGCGAATGCGCGTCCCGGGAGATGCGCGGCTCGAGTTCCGCGTGGAGCCGGCGCCGGGCGGCTCCGTCGTCCACCAGGAGGCGACGTTCGTTGCGCGCGGCTTGTTGGGCCGGGCGTACTGGTACGCCGTGCTGCCGTTCCACGGGCTCGTGTTCGGCGGCATGCTTCGGGGCCTCGTGCGTGCGATGGACGCCGCCGCCGAGACGGCACAGAATCGGCACGGTCTCGGCACGGACACGTGACGACTCCTGCCGTACCGTCCTCGGCATGGACGTCGCGCCCGAGCTGCTCGAGCGACTCGACCGCGTGATCGAGCTCGACCGGCGCCGCCGCGCCGCGGCCGCGCTCGACGCAGTCCTCGTCCGCGAGCTCCTCGACGAGCTGCGGACGCTCGTCGCCGCGACCGCGCCCGGTACTGCGGCCGCGCACGGCCCCGCGGGCGGCAAGCCAGCGGGCGACGCGGCCGGGAACCCTCGCGGTCGAGTGCGCGGAGGGGAGGTGGTGGAGCGCCCGGCACGGCGCCTGCAGGAGACATAATCGAACGGTGACGTCGCGTACCGACGCGCCGAGCGCACCCGCGGCGGGTGCCGGCGGCCGCCCGAGTCCTTCCGCGCTCGCCCGCACGTCCGGGCACGTCGCGCGGGAGACCGTGAAGGAATCGCTGCGGCAGCCTTGAACGGGGTCTCCACATGGGACTCATGCGCCTGCTCCCGCGGCCGAACGTTCGGCCTTCCACCGCGACCGAGGAGACGACGTTGCAGAGGGTGATCGTGTTCGCGAACCAGAAGGGCGGCGTCGCGAAGACCACCACGACCCTCAACCTGGGCGTCGCGCTGAAGGAGCAGGGCTACCGCGTGCTCATCGTCGACCTCGACCCGCAGGGGAACCTGACGATGAGCCAGGGCATGAACCCCGACGCGATCGAGCGCTCGATGTTCGACGTCCTCGTCCACCGGCTGCCGATCTCCGAGGTGATCCACCACGCGGAGGTGGACGTCGCGGTCTCGTCGATCGACCTCGCCGGCGCCGAGCTCGCGCTCAGCTCGCTGATCGGACGCGAACGTGCGCTCCAGAAGGCGCTGCTCGAGGTTCGCGACGACTACGACTTCGTCATGATCGACACGCCGCCGTCGCTCGGGCTCCTCACGATCAACGCGTTCGTCGCGGCGACGGGCGTGATCGTGCCGGTGCAGTGCGAGTACCTCTCGCTGCGCGGCCTCGTGCAGCTCGAGAACACGCTCGCGATGGTGCGCGAGAACCTCAACCCGGAGGTGCGGATCGAGGGGATCCTCCCGACGATGTTCGACAGCCGCACGCTGCACGCGCGCGAGGCGGTCGAGATCCTCGAGGAGAACTTCGGCGACCTCGTCTTCAGGACGCGCATCCGGAAGACCGTGCGCTACGCGGAGGCGCCGGTGAAGGGTGCGTCGGTGCTGAAGTACGATCCGTCCGGCACGGCCGCAGAGGCGTACCGCGAGCTTGCGAAGGAGGTGCTCAGTGGCGCGAAATCGCGCGAGCATGCGTGAGGGCCCGCTCGCGGAGCTCTTCCGGGCGACGGAGGCCGCACAGCGGCAGACGGAGGAGAAGCGGGAGGAGCGCGCTGCCGGGGCCGCGCCGACGCCGGTCGAGGAGCCGCAGGAGCGGACGGTCGAGCACGTCCCGGACTTCGTCCAGAGCACCGAGGAGCCCGTCGCCATGGCGGCACCCGCACCCGCGGCGTCGCCTGAGCGCGAGCCCACGCCTGCGCCGCCGGCCGAGGCCGCGGCGCCCCCCGTGACGCCTGCGCCCGAGCCCGTCGCGGCCGCACCCGCGCCGGCTGCTCCGCGAGAGCGTGCGTACGCGCCGCCGGCGACGATCGAGCCGCTGCCGGAACCGGCGCCGCGCCTCGAGTACGCGATCCCGCGCGACAGCGCCTCGTACCTCGCCGTGATCCGCGTCGTCGGCGTGGGCGGCGCCGGCCTGAACGCGGTGAACCGGATGATCGACGCCGGCATCACGCAGGTCGAGTTCGTCGCCGTCAACACGGACATGCAGCAGCTCCAGCTCTCCGACGCGCCGGTGAAGATCCACATCGGCCGCGAGCTGACGCAGGGGCTTGGTTCGGGCGCGGAGCCCGACATCGGCCGGCGGGCCGCCGAGGAGACCTACGACCAGATCAAGAACGCGCTCCGCGGCTCCGACATGGTCTTCGTGACCGCGGGCGAGGGCGGAGGCACCGGCACCGGCGCGGCGCCCGTCGTCGCCCGCATCGCGCGCGAGCTCGGCGCGCTCACCGTGGGGATCGTGACGACACCGTTCCGGTTCGAGGGGACGCGGCGGAAGACGTCGGCGGAGCAGGGTGTCGAGGCGCTTCGCGCCGCGTGCGACACGGTGATCGTGATCCCGAACGACCGCCTGCTCGAGGTGCTCGACCGCTCGACGTCGATGCTCGACGCATTCAAGATCGCCGACGACGTCCTCCGCCAGGGCGTCCAGGGCATCTGCGACCTGATCACGATGCCGGGGCTGATCAATCTCGACTTCGCCGACGTACGGACGATCATGTCCAACGCCGGCTCCGCGCTGATGGGCATCGGCTACGCGACGGGGGAGGACCGCGCGAAGCAGGCCGCCGAGCGCGCGCTGCGCTCGCCGCTCATCGACACCGAGATCACCGGCGCGCGAGGGATCCTGCTCTCGATCGCGGGCGGAGAGGACCTGACGCTCCTCGAGGTGAACGACGCCGCCGAGGCCGTGCGCGCCGCCGCGACCGACGACACGAACATCATCTTCGGCGCGACCGTCGACGACCGGCTGTCGGGACAGGTCTGGGTGACGGTCGTCGCGACCGGGCTCGGCGGACGCACGAGGCGGCCCGCCCCCGCGTTCAGCGGGGCGAGCGCGGGGCAGGCGCGGCGGGAAGACCCGCTCGAGCCGCCGAGCTTCCTCCGCAGCTGACCCTCTAGTCTCGCGCCGCGCCTGCCGACGACGAGGGCATGATGCGCGGCGCCTCCTGCAGGCTCTGCGGCGCGGCGTGGCCGTTTCGCGCGCGCACGTCGTTCGGTGCCGGGTGCCCCACCTGCGGCGGCTCGCCGCTCTGCGACACGTGCGGGCACCCGCGTCGCGACCACGTCCGCGTCTTCGTCTCCGGCGGCACCCGCGAGTGCCGCCGCCGAGTCGGCGACTTCCAGTCGCTCTCGTCGCAGCCGTGCGAGTGCACCGGCTACGTCCCCGTCGCGGGCGCGCTCGTCGACGCGACGTTCGCGCAGCCGGATCCGCCGGCGGCCGACGCGCCGCTGCCGAAGCTCCGGCTCGCGCGCCGGCCAGACGAGCAGGACGACTAGACGAGCGGAGCGAGCACCGTCGCGCCGAACGCGACGGCGACTCCGACCGATGCGGTGGCGCCCGCGGCGGCCGCCGTCCAGCGCCGCGCGCCGGTCGTGCCCGCGGCGAGGCACACGAGGCCGAGGGAGCCGCAGACGACGCTCGTCGCGGTCTCGACGGCCGCGAAGGCGATGCCGGCGGCGAGTGCGACGTCGCCGGCCGCTCCGTGCGCGGCGAGCGCGAATGCGATCGCCGCAGTCGCGATCCCCACGTTTCCCGGCGTCAGCGGCAGCAGGCCGGCGAGATCGAGCGCGGGGACGACGAGGAGCGCCGCTGCGAGCGGCCGGTCGATGCCGAACGCGGCGGCGACCGCGGCGGCTGCCGCGACGCGCGACGCAGTCGCCGCTCCGACCCAGCCGACGAGCGTGAGGGCGGCTCGCGGCGTCCGGCCCAGCGCGGCGAAAGCGGCGAACGCATGCGCAAGCCGTCGCGAGGCGCCCCGGCGGCGGCCGAGCCACGCGAGCGCCGCTGCACCGGCGGCCGCGGCGAGGAGAGCCGCGACCGGCCACGCCGGCACGACGCCGGCCGCCGCTGCGAAGCCGATCAGCGCCGCCGTCCACAGCGCCCGCGCCGCGCCGACCGACGCGGCCACGCCGCCCGTCGTCCACAGCCGCCCCTCGCCGTGCACCACCTGCGCGAAGAGGAGGAACCGCAGCGCGGACCCGACACGCGCCGGCGCGAACGCGTTCACGAACGACCCGACGCAGTAGCGGGCGGAGGCGTCGGTGCGGGACGTCCCGGCGCCGCTGCACGCGAGGCCGTGCCGCCACGCGCACGCAGCCGAGACGAGCGCCGCAGCGAACGCGGCCGCCGCCACCCAGAGCCAGGCCGCGGTCGCGGACGCGACGACGTCGAGCGCCGCCTCCACCCGCCCGGCGAACAGGTGCGGCGACAGTGCCGCCACGAGCACCGCCGCAGACGCGACGAGCGGGAGCACGAGGTGCTCTCGGCGCAGGTCGAGGCCGCCCATCGAAGTACAACGGGAGGCGGACGCCGGCGGATGCGGCGCCTTCGCCGGTGCGGCGGGAGCGGTTTACGCTTGCGCGATGGAACCCGCTGCAAAGGGAGCGATCGCCGCCGGCCATCCAGCGACGGCAGCCGCAGGCGCACGCGTCCTCGAGGACGGCGGGAACGCGGTCGATGCGTGCCTCGCGGCGGCGTTCGCCGCGTTCGTCGCGGAAGGGCCGCTCACGGGTGCCACCGGCGGAGGCTTCCTGCTCGCCTACGTCGGCGGCAACGTGACGCTGCTCGACTGCTTCTTCGCCGTTCCGGCGCAGCCGCTCGGCGAGATCGAGCACCTCACCGTCGACTTCGGCTCGACGACGCAGAGCTACCACGTGGGCCTGGGCTCCGTCGCCGTCCCGGGCCTCGTCGCCGGCCTCCTCGACGCGCACGAGCGGTGGGGGACGATGCCGTGGGCCGACCTGTTCGCGCCCGCGCTCGAGCTCGCGCGCACCGGCGTCGAGGTCACCGCGGCGCATCGCGTTCTCCACGAAGTCCTCTCGCCCGTGCTGCTGCGCGACGAGGGCGGCCGCCGGATCTACGGCGAGCCGGAGCGGCTCGTCACGCACGAGCTCGTGGAGACGCTCGAGGCGTTGCGCGAGGATCCGGCGGCGGCGGTCGTCGCGCTGCTGCCCGAGCTCGCCGACGACCTCGCGTCGTATCTCCCGCTCGAGCGAGAGCCGCTGCGCGGGCGCTTCGCCGGCCACGAGGTCCTCGCGACGCCGGCGCCCTCCCGCGGCGGCGTGATCGTCGTCGCGGCGCTCGAGGCGTTCGACGAGGCGGCGACGATCCACGAGCGCGCGCTCGCGCTGCGCACGGCGTACGCGCGCTCGCCCGCCTCCGCGCGCGGCACCACCCACATCTCGGTCGTCGATGCGCGCGGCGACGCGATCGGCCTCTCCTCGACGCTCGGCGCCGGCTCGGGAGTCCACCGGTGCGGCGCGCAGCTGAACAACATGCTCGGCGAGTTCGACATCATCGGCCACGGGCCGAAGGAGCCGGGCGAGCGGCTCGCGAGCATGATGACGCCCACGCTCGTGCTCGACGCGGGCCGTCCCCGGCTCGTCCTCGGGAGCGCCGGCTCCGTGCGTCTCTCGGGCGCGATCGCGCAAGTCGTCGACAACGTCCTGACGCGCGGCGACGACCTCTCCGCCGCGATCGCGGCGCCGCGCCTCCACGTCGTCGACGGCACACTGCACCTCGAGGGCGGCTGGCCGCCGGCGACGGCATCCGAGCTCCCACCCGAAGCGTGGGAGTTCGTCTCGTGGCAGTCGCTGAACCTCTACTTCGGCGGCGTCTCCGCGGTCGAGCTGGCCGCGGACGGGACGCTCGGCGCCGCCGGCGACCCGCGCCGCGGCGGCCACGGGATCGTCGTCGCGTGAGCGTCGTCATCCGGCCCGCACGACCGGACGACGCGGCCACCCTCGTCGCGCTCGGCACCGCCGTCGGGCGCGAGGACGGCGCCTGGCTGCTCACGAGCACGAAGTGGCGGAGCATCAGCGAGGAGCGGCGGTACCTCCGTGCGCTGAAGCGGTACCCGCACGCGGCCGTCTACGTCGCAGACGACGGCGGCCGTGTCGTCGCCCGGCTGTCACTCGCGCGCGACACGCACCCGTCGAGCCACCACGTCGCCGACCTCGGGATCCTCGTCGCGCGGAGCCACCGCGGCCGCGGCATCGGCCACGCGCTCCTCGAGCAGGCCGTCGCATGGGCGCGCGACGCGGGCGTCTCGAAGATCGAGCTCCACGTGTTCCCCTGGAACGAGCCTGCGCTCCGGCTGTACGACAGCTTCGGGTTCGAGCGCGAGGGGGTCCGGCGGCGGCACTACCGCCGCGACGGGCAGCTCGTGGACGTGATCCTGATGGCCTACCACCTCGGCTGACGCCCCAACGGAAGCTGCGCAGCGAGCTCCGTCCACTCCGGCGGGTCGCCGCGGGCGGCCTCGAAGGCGAGCGCGGCGCGCGTCGAGAGGAGTCCCGGGCGGGGCCGGATGCCGACGCGCGGCAGGTCGAGACGGTCGGCGTCCCAGCAGGCGGCGACGGTCGGATCCTCCGTCGTCAGCCCGTCCGCGTGGAGCCGGCACGCCTCCTCGAGCACCGAGAGCCGCCCTTCGTCGAGACCGAGCAGCCCCTCGGCTTCGAGCTCTGCTGCGAACGCCGCCGCACGGCGGCCGTGCTCGGGGTCGTAGCTGTCGTTCAGGCGCATCGTGTCGTGCAGGAGCGCGAACAGGAAGACGACGACTGGATCCGCCGCCGGCGTCCGCGTGGCGAGCCAGAGCCCGTTCGCGCCGACTGTGCGCCAGTGCCGCTCCCCGTGGATGGTGGAGCCGATGCCGGTGCTCCGCTCCCGCACGCGCTGCAGCAGGGGATCGAGGTCGAACGCCACGCTGCATCTTCGCGAACGCCGCGCGTGTAGCGTTGGCCCATGGCGGTCACGCCGCGCACGCGCTGGAGCGACCTCTTCGCGGAGCGCACGCGCGCGGGCGTGGGGGGCGGCATCCTGGAGATCCTCGCGCTCGCGGCCGACACGAAACTGATCCCCTTCGCCGGCGGGTTCCCCGACCCGCAGACGTTCCCGGCCGCGGACGCCGCACGGTTCCTCGAGGAGATCGTCTCGACGGGAGACCTGAGCGCCCTGCAGTACGCGCCGACGCGCGGGCTGCCGGGGCCCCTCGACGCGCTCGCGCAACGCCTCGAGGCGCTGCAGGGGCGCCGCCCCGCCGACGGCGAGCTCCTGATCACGAGCGGCGGGATCGAAGGGCTCGAACTCCTCGGCAAGAGCTTCCTCGAGCGCGGCGACACCGTCGTCGTCGAGGGCCCCACGTACCTCGGCGGGATCATGGCGTTCCGCAGCTTCGAGGCCGACGTCGTCGCCGTCGGGATGGACGAGCACGGGCTGCGGGTGGACGAGCTCGAGCAGGCGCTCGCGAACGGCCTCCGGCCGAAGCTCCTCTACACGATCCCGGACCACCAGAACCCGGCCGGGGTCAGCCTCTCCACCGAGCGGCGCCACGCGCTCGTCGAGCTCGCGCGCCGCCACGGCTTCCTGATCGTGGAGGACGTCGCCTACCGCGAGCTCGGCTTCGACGGCGAGGCGCTGCCGAGCCTGTGGAGCCTCGCGCCCGACGCCGTCGTCCAGCTCGGCACCACCTCGAAGACGTTCTTCCCGGGCGTCCGGCTCGGGTGGGCGGCGGGGCCGGCCGAGGTCGTCGAGCAGCTCGCCGTCGCGAAGCAGAACACGGACCAGTGCGCCGCGGCACTCGGGCAGAAGCTCTTCGAGGCCTGCGCGCGCCGAGGCGCGATGGACGAGCAGCTCCGCCGCTCGCGCGCGCTCTACCGGCGCCGCTGCGAGCGGCTCCTCGCGGCGCTCGAGCGGACGATGCCCCGGAGGGTCTCGTGGACCCGGCCGGCGGGCGGCTTCTTCACCTGGCTGACGCTGCCGCCGGGGCTCGCCGCGGGAGACTTCGCCCGCGGTGCTGCGGCCGCCGGAGTCGCTGTCGTCCCGGGGGTGCCGTTCTTCCCCGACGGGCGCGGCGACGACAACCTGCGGCTGTCGTTCAGCCGCGTCGAGGACGAGCTGATCAACGACGGGATCGAGCGCCTCGCCGCGCTCGTCCACGACCACGAAAGGAGCGGTGCGTGACGGATCCGAAGGCGTACTTCGCGGGCGCGAACCCGCAGTCGGAGCGGACGGGTCAGTGGGTGCGCTGGGACGAGCTGCCGCCGCTCGAGATGGTGCCCGGTCTCACGTTCCAGCCCGTCGTCGGCGACCGGCTGATGGTCAACTTCGTCACGTTCGAGCCGCACACCGAGGCGCCCGTCCACTGGCACGACGAGGAGCAGGTGACGTACGTGATGGAGGGCGAGTTCGAGTTCGAGGTCGCCGGCGAGGTGCGGACGATGAGGCGCGGCGATGCCGTCGTGATCCCGCCCAACGTCCCGCACGGCGCCCGCACGCGCGACAGCACGTGCGTCGAGGTGGACGTCTTCCACCCGCCGCGGCAGGGCGTGCTCGACGCGATGCGCGCGAGCGGGGCGTAGCGGGTGGAGCTCGGCATCGCCGGCCGCCGGGCGATCGTCACCGGCGGCTCGAAGGGGCTCGGGTTGGCGATCGCCGAGGAGCTCGTCCGCGAAGCGGTGCACGTCGCGATCTGCTCGCGCAGCGACGAGGAGGTGCGGGAGGCGGGGGAGCGGCTCCGCGCCGTCGCGGGTGACGACGTCACGGTGTACGCGGCGCGGGCGGACGTCACCCGGGCGGACGACGTCCGTGCGTTCGTCGCTGCGGCCGCCGAGGCACTCGGCGGGATCGACTTCCTCGTCAACAACGCGGGGCGGGCGCGACCGGGGACGTTCGCGACGCTGACGGACGAG
Organism: Gaiellaceae bacterium; assembly: GCA_035553355.1. Taxonomy (GTDB): domain Bacteria; phylum Actinomycetota; class Thermoleophilia; order Gaiellales; family Gaiellaceae; genus Gaiellasilicea. The sequence goes on from DATMJW010000119.1 coordinate 22,453, forward strand.
GACTGGGAGGCCGACCTCGGCGTGAAGCTCTTCTCGTCGATCAGGATGAGCCGCGAGGTGCTGCCCCACCTCCGCGCGGCGGGCGGCGGCCGGATCGTCAACATCGGCGCGATCCAGGCTCGAGCGCCGGATCCCGCCTTCTTCGCGACGTCGGTGAACCGTGCCGCGTCGGCGTCGTTCACGAAGACGCTCGCGCTCGAGCTCGCGCCCGAGAACATCCTCGTGAACGCCGTCAACATCGGCTTCGTCGTCACCCCGCAGTGGGAGAACATCCATCGGCGACGGGCGCCCGAGCTGAGCGCAGACGAGTTCTTCGCGCGCATGAGCAGCGACGTCCCGCTCGGGCGCTTCGGCGAGCCGGAGGAGGTGGCCGGGGTCGTCGTGTTCCTCCTCGGCGCGCGGGCGAGCTACGTCACCGGCGCCTCGATCGACGTCGCCGGCGGCATGGGCCGGTACGTCTAGAAAGCCGTTCCGCGCTGCCGTATGCTTTTCGTTCTTCTGTCGGAGCTGCGTCAGGAAGGGGGTCCGAGATGGCGAACGTGACGTACGACGAAGTGACGAAGCAGTACGACGACACCGTCGCCGTCGACAGCCTCGACCTCGAGATCGCAGACGGCGAGTTCCTCGTGCTCGTCGGGCCGTCGGGCTGCGGCAAGAGCACCGCCCTGCGCATGCTCGCGGGCCTCGAGGACATCTCGGGCGGGGAGATCCGCATCGGCGACCGCGTCGTGAACCACGTCGCACCGGCGGACCGCGACGTCGCGATGGTCTTCCAGTCGTACGCGCTGTACCCGCACATGACCGTCTACGACAACCTGGCGTTCGGCCTGCGGAACCAGAAGGTGCCGAAGGAGGACATCGACCGGCGCGTCCGCGAGGCCGCGCAGATCCTCGACATGGGGAACCTGATCGAGCGCAAGCCGAAGCAGCTCTCGGGCGGCCAGCGCCAGCGGGTCGCGCTCGGCCGCGCGATCGTGCGCGAGCCGTCGGTCTTCCTGATGGACGAGCCGCTCTCGAACCTCGACGCGGCGCTGCGCGTGCAGACGCGGGCGGAGATCCTGAAGCTGCAGCAGCGCCTCGGCACGACGACGATCTACGTCACGCACGACCAGGTCGAGGCGATGACGATGGGCGACCGGATCGCGGTCCTCCGCGGCGGCGTCCTCCAGCAGGTCGGGACGCCCGAGGAGCTCTACACGCGACCCGCGAACGCCTTCGTCGCCCGCTTCATCGGCTCCCCCGCGATGAACGTCGTCGACGTCGAGTCGACGAACGGAGCCGACACGCTCACGAGCAAGGGCTTCTCGATCGAGCTGCCGCAGGGCACGCTCGACAAGGTTCGCGACCAGGCGCCCTCCGGCTTCGTCGTCGGTTTCCGGCCGGAGCACCTCCAGCTCGCGGGCGAGGACGTCGGCTCCGGCCGCGCGCGCATCCCCGCCGTGGTCGACGTCGTCGAGTACCTCGGCGACGAGCAGCTCGTGCACCTCCACAGCGGCGAGGTGACGCTGATGGCGAAGCTCCCCGTCGACAGGGGGCGCGTCGACGTCGGCAAGGAGGTCGCGCTCGCCGTGCCGCTCGAGAAGCTCCACCTCTTCGACCGGGAGAGCGAGCGATCCGTCACGCCCGTCGCCTGACGCCGCTCGTCGCGGCGCTGCTGCTCGCCCTCGCGGCGTGCGGCGGGGGCGACGACGGGGCGGCGCCGACAACCGGGAGCGCGCAGACGTCGGCTGCGGGCGGCGGCGGGAAGACCTTCTCGAACCCCGTCCACACGGGGAACTTCCCGGACCCGTTCGTGCTCGAGGCCGACGGGACCTACTACGCGTACGGGACGAACGGCGAGGGCGGCAACGTCCCCACGATCACCTCGGACGACCTCGTCAACTGGACGACGGGCAAGGATGCGATGCCGGAGCTCGGCTCCTGGGCGTACGCGGGGAAGACGTGGGCGCCCGAAGTCGTCGAAGCCGGCGGCCGCTACGTCCTCTACTACACCGCGAACGCCGCCGACTTCGGCAAGCAGTGCATCGGCCGCGCCGTCGCCGACGCGCCCGACGGGCCGTTCGTGGACGACCAGAAGCAGCCGCTCGTCTGCCAGACGGACGAGGGCGGCTCCATCGACGCGAACCCGTTCCGCGACGAGGACGGGACGCTCTACCTGCTCTGGAAGAACGACGGCAACTGCTGCGGCATGGACACCTACATCTACGTGCAGAGGCTGTCCGCAGACGGGCTGAAGCTCGTCGGCAAGCCTGCGCGGCTCGTGAAGCAGGACGCGGGGTGGGAGGGGAGCCTCGTGGAGGCGCCGACGCTGTGGCGCGAGGGCGACGACCTCTTCCTCTTCTACTCGGCGAACGACTACGCGAGCGAGTACTACGCCGTCGGCTACGCGACCTGTGAAGCGCCGACGGGGCCGTGCGAGGACGCCCCCGAGAACCCGATCCTGAAGACGAAGTGCGAGGCCGCGGGACCCGGCCACCAGACGTTGATCCGCGACGGGGACGGCGACACGTGGATCGTCTACCACGCGTGGCCGCCGGACGCGATCGGGTCGGTGCTCCCGGGCCGGATGCTGTGGATCGACCGCGTGACGTGGCAGGGCGGGAAGCCGAAGGTCGCCGGCCCGACCTGCGGGCAGCAGCCCGCGCCGGACGGCTAGCGCTCGAGGACGAGCGGCCGCGCGAGGCCGTCCACGACCGTCGTCGGCCACTCCGGGTCCACGGTCAAGACTTCCGGGAGCTCGTCGGTCGCGAGGATCGTGTCCTCGCACTTGAGCGACGGCACGCTCGGGTTCCACGCGAACGCCTGGTGCTCGCGGACGACCGGGCGTGACTCGGCGGTCGCGAGGTAGTCGCGCGGCTCGTACCCCGTCGGGCCGCCCTGGTGGTGCAGCCGCCACTCGTCCGCATCGAAGCCGTTCTTCCGGTACGCGCGCGTCCCGGCTGCGAAGACGTCGCCCACCGTCGCCTGCTCCGCGCGCGTCGCGAGGTTGAAGGCGGCGTCGACCCGGAGTAGCCGCTCGTAGCGCTCCTGCAGCTCGGGTCGGAGCGGACCGAACGAGACGAAGCGGGTGAGGCTCGCGATCAGCCCGCCGCGGCGCCCGCAGACGACGATCATCGCGAGGCGGCCGAGCGGCGCCGCCGTCGGCAGCGGGTGCCGGTGCTCCGGGAGCCGCTGCTCGCCGGCGACGAGCAGGACGATCGGGTCGATCCCGCGCTCGAGCAGGCCGGCCGCGGCGAGCGCGGCGGCGCGCTGTTCCGAGTCGTCGGGCGCTACCGCCAGCGCAGCCGCCGTCAGTGCGGCTGCGGCGTCGCGACCGAGTGCGCGATAGCGCTCGCGCTCCGGCGCGGTCAGCGGCCGACGCGCTGCCTCGAGCGCCGCGGCGACGTCCCGCCGTCCCTCAGCGGCGACGTCCGAGCCGACGCGGTCGCCGCGCGGCAGTTCGGCGTCGAGGTCGGCGTCCCAGCCGACGATCCGGAAGGTCGCACCGAGCGACCCGAGCTCCTCCGCCTCCAGCCGCGCCGCCTCGTTCACCGCCACGACCACCTCGACGGCGTCCGCGGTCACGACGACGGCCGCGACACCCGTCTCCTGCACGGCGACGACGTGCGTGCGTCCGCCGCCGGAGAGCCACGCGACGTTCCCTGGTCGCTGCAGGACGACCGCGTCGAGCCCCTCCGCCTCGAGCACGGCGCGCAGGAGCCGGAGCTTCTCCGATGCCTCGTTCAAACGAGCCTCCGGGCGCCGGCGGCCGGCTTCACCTCGAACGTCTCCGGCTCGCCGAGGCCGGCATCGGCGAACCCCGCGGAGACCGCGTCCGCGACCGCACCGACGCGATCCGCCGGGACGAGGGCGAGCGCGCAGCCGCCGAACCCGGCGCCCGTCATACGCGCGCCGAGCGCGCCCGCGGAGCGCGCGGCCTCGACGGCGACGTCGAGCGCGGGCGCCGACACCTCGTAGTCGCTGCGGAGGGACTCGTGCGACGCGTCGAGGAGAGCGCCGAGGTCGCCGAAGTCGCCGCGTCGCAGCGCCTCCCGCGCCGCGAGCACACGTTCGTTCTCCGTCGTGACGTGGCGTGCGCGCCGCTGGAGCACGTCGCCGAGCTCGTCGGCCCGTCGCTCCACATCCTCCGGCGACGCGTCGCGCAGCGACGGCACGCCGAGCACGCGAGCGGCCTCCTCGCACTCGCGCCGGCGGTCGCCGTAGGCGCCCTCCGCGAGCCGGCGCGGGACGCGCGTGTCGAGGACGGTGAGCGCGAGGCCGGCATCCGAGACCGCGAGCGGGACGTTCTCGACATCGAGCGTGCGCGTGTCGACGAGGAGCGCGCTGCCCTCGCGGCCGAGCATGGACGCGAGCTGGTCCATCGCGCCGGTCGGGACGCCCGCGACGGCGCTCTCCGCCCGTTGCCCGAGCAGCGCGAGCTGCGACGCATCCACCTCCGCGCCCGCGAGCTCCACGAGCGCGATGCCGACTGCGCACTCGAGCGCAGCGCTGGACGAGAGGCCGGACCCGAGCGGGAGCGTCGTCGAGACGAGGACGTCCGCGCCGCGAAGCGGGATCCCCGCCTCGCGCAACGCCCACGCGATCCCCTGGACGTACGCCGTCCAGCCCTCGACCCGCCCGGGCTCGAGGTCGGCGACTGCGACGTCGCCTGCCTCGTCCTCTTCGAGCGACCAGCACCGCAGGCGGCCGTCGTCGCGCGCCGCTACGGCCGCGGCGGTCCCGCGCTCGATCGCGAACGGGAAGACGAAGCCGTCGTTGTAGTCGGTGTGCTCGCCGATGAGGTTGACGCGGCCGGGCGCCCACCAGACGCCGCCGGGCGGCCGCCCGACGGCTTCGGCGAACGCCGCCTGCACGCGCTCGACGGCCGACGTCACCGCCCGAGCGCCTTCCGGAGCTGCGCCGCCGCCCGCTCGGGCACCCCCGCGTTCACGTGCGTCCCGGCGAAGAGCTCCGGCGGGTACGGCCGGCGGAGCTCGTCGGCGCTCCGGTGGGGCGGGACGAGCTCGATGTGGAAATGGCTGACGGACTGCCACTGCCCGTCGTCGGTCGGCGCCTGGTGGATCCCGAGCGCGAACGGGAGCGGGAACCCGAAGAGCGCGTCGTAGCCGCGCAGCACCTCGGCGAGCAGCTCCGCGAGCGCCGTGCGCTCGACGTCGGTCAGGTCGAGCAGGCTGGGCGCGTGCCGTTGCGCGAGCACGTGGACCTCGTAGGGGACGCGCGCCGCGAACGGGACGACGGCGACGAAGCTCGCGTTGGCGGCGACGATCCTCGACTCGTCGCCGCGCTCGGTCGTGACGACGTCGCAGAAGATGCAGCGGCCCGTCCGGTGGAGGTGCTCGAACGCCGACGTCAGCTCGAGGAGTGGCACCGGCGGGATCTCGGGGAACGCGTCGATCCGGCTGTGCGGGTGCGCCGTCGTCGCTCCGGCCTCGGCGCCGGACGCCGCGTGGACGAGTGCGTATGCGACCTCGGGACGCGCTGCGAGCGCGGCGTAACGGTCGGCCCAGACGTGGATCGCCTGCTCGAGCCGCCGGCGCCCGAGCGCGGACAGCCTCGCCTCGTGCTCGATCCCGTGCACGACGACCTCGGACGCTCCGACCGCAGCGGCGACGGCATACGGCGCAGCAGCCGTCGTCGAAGCCCGCGGCGGGTCGGGCTCGAGCGGCGGGAACGGGTCGTCGACGACGAGGACGTCGAACGGCTCGTCCGCCAAGGCGCAGAGCGCACACGGCTGCACCTCGTCCGCCGCGCGGTCCGGCGGGACGTTCGCGAACGTCGTCCACGCCCCGGTGCCCGGATCGAGCCGCCGCTCTCTCACGGCGCGCCGCCGAAGCCGTAGGCGAGTGCGGCGCGGCCGTCGCCGGTCGCGCGGTGGGAGCGCTCGTACCGCGGCTCCGGGCGCTGCGCCCAGCAGACGAGGTCGGCGAGGAGCGCCGACGCCGCCGCGTCGCCGCGCCGCGCCGGCTCGGCGAGCCTGTACTGGCACACGATCATCGTCCCGTTCCCGACGCGGTGGGCGCCGACGACCGTCCCCGTCATGGGCTCGGGCTCCGGCTTGTACGCGATCACGACCGGCTGGGTCGGGAACGGCGTGCCGCGGAACGTGGCGACCATGCTGCGGGCCTGGATCGTCGAGTCCTCGGCGACGAGCACCGCCCGCCGCGGCAGCGACGAGAGCGGGCTCTCGTCGGTCGTGAAGTGGAACACCGACGACCCCCACACCGTCTCGACCGGCACGAGCTCGACGGCGGAAGGGTAGTGCTGCGACGCCTCCGGCGCCTGCGCCAGCACGAGCACCGTCTCGCCGGCGTCGAGATGGCGTGCGAGCACGGCGCCTGCCTCGGCGTCGAGCTCGCCCTCCGCGACGACGACCGGGCCGCCGCCGAACGACGCTCCGAGCTCCTCGAGCGCCTCGCGCGTCCGGCCGCCGCCGAGGAGTTGGATCGCGCCGCACGGAGCGGGTGGTGCGACGACGTGCACCGGGTAGCGGTTCTCCGCGACGAGCCGCTCCTCGGAGTAGAGCTCGACGACGAGGTCGTGCGTCCCCGGGACCGACGGCGCCTGGTACGGCAGCCCGCCGAACGGCGTCACCGTGTACGGCGCGAGCGCGTCGGCGCCCACGTCGGCCGTCGGGCGCTCGCCGTGGCCGAAGCGGAGCGAGATCCGGATGTCCGGGAGCTCCGGCCCGTCGTTCGCGACGTGCAGCGGGATGATCCCGGTCTCGCCCGTCCGCCGCACGAGCGTGTCGAGGTGGAGCATCGGCAGGACGACCTGGTTCGCGCGCGTCATCTCCGCGACCGCGAGCGGCTTCGGGACGCGGTCGATGTCGAGCAGGCCGTTCAGCTCGCGTGGCACATCCGTCAGCTCGGTGACGCAGTACCCGTCGACGCCGTCGTAGCGCCTGAACACCTCCGTCTGGAGGCGGTCGGCGAGGCCCTGGTACCGCTGCGTCTCGACGACGAAGCGGCCGAGCGTCCCTGGCCAGAGCGAGCGCGCGAGCCCTGCGGCGAAGACCGCCCGCGCGCCCCAGAAGGGCTCGTCGGGCACCTCGGGCATGCTCGGCAGCCCCCAGTCGCCGTACTCGCTGACGAAGAAAGGGCGCCCCGCGCCCGCCCAGCGCGCCGTCTTCTCCTCGAGCTCGTGCAGGTAGTCGGCGTGGAGGCGCCCGTACCAGTGGGCGGTGAGGATCGGAGAGCAGAAGACGTAGTCCGGGTCCGGCTCGACCCAGTCGTTCTCGATCACCGGCCGCGTGGGATCCTCGTCGACGACGGCGGCGTAGAGCGTGCGCGCGAGCTGCTCGTACTCCGGCCAGCGCCGGATCGCGCCGCGCTCGACGCCGATCTCGTTCATCGCCGACCACAGGATCACGCTCGGGTGGTTCCGGTCGCGCCGCACCTGCGCGCGTGCCGCCTCCACCCACCTGCGCGAGAGCTCGGTGCCGTCGGCCATCTCCTCGTAGACGAGCGGCTCGGC